>NZ_JBVKAE010000051.1:0-47247 GCF_055598845.1 Amycolatopsis sp. NPDC039088
TTGGGGTCAAATTCTCCTTTTCCCCCAACCCACAGGAAACCAATGTTTCGAAGGGGAGGGGGGGGGGGGGGGAGGGGGGGGGGTGGGGGGGGGGGGGGGTTTGGTCCCCACCCCCCCCCCCCCCCCACGACCACCTCAACCGGCCAGTTTCCTGAGTTCTGCCACCAGGTTCCGCAACGCCTTCCCCCGGTGCGAGGCCGCGTCCTTTTCGGACGGTTCCAGCTCCGCGGAAGTCCGGGTCCCGCCCTCCGGCACGAAGATCGGGTCGTAACCGAATCCGTTGGCACCACGGCGTTCCCGGATCAGCGAGCCCCGCCATTCCCCGCGCACCACGGTCTCGTCGCCACCGGGGACGACCAGCGCCGCCGCGCAGACGAAGGCCGCGCCCATCCGCTCGTCGGGAGTGTCGGACAGCTGCGCCAGCACGAGGTCCAGGTTCGCCTCGTCGTCGCCGTGCTTTCCGGACCAGCGGGCGGACAGCACACCGGGCATGCCGTTGAGCGCGTCGACGGCGATCCCCGAGTCGTCGGCGATGGCCGGGAGACCGGTCGCGGCGGCCGCGTCCCGCGCCTTCGCGAGCGCGTTGCCCTCGAAGTCCGGCGCGGTCTCGGGCGCTTCGGGGAATTCCGGGACGTCGGCGAGGCCGACGACCTCGACGCCCTCGATCCCCTCCGCCACCAGGATGCGCCGGAGCTCGCCGAGCTTCTTCGCGTTGCGGGTGGCAAGGAGAAGCTTGGTCACTTCGCACCCTTCTTCTTGTCCGTACGCGGCTCGGGCAGTTCGCCGGGATACGGCAGCGCGAGCGCCTCGGTCTGCAGGCGGGTCAGCTCCTCGCAGCCCGCGAGCGCCATGTCCAGCATCGTGTCCAAAGTGGACCGCGCGAAGGTGGCGCCCTCACCGGTGCCCTGCACCTCGATCAGCGTGCCGGCGTCGGTGGCGACGACGTTCATGTCGACCTCCGCGCGCGAGTCCTCCTCGTACGGCAGGTCGAGGCGTACGCGGCCGTCGACGACGCCCACGCTGACCGCCGCGACCGAGGACGAAAGCGGCTGCGGGTCGGCGAGACGGCCCGCCGCGCCGAGCCAGGTGACGGCGTCGGCGAGCGCGACGTAGCCGCCGGTCACCGCGGCCGTGCGGGTACCGCCGTCGGCCTGGATGACGTCGCAGTCGATGACGATCGTGTTCTCCCCCAGCGCCGCCAGGTCGATGCAGGCACGCAGGGACCGGCCGATCAGCCGGGAGATCTCGTGGGTGCGGCCGCCGACGCGGCCCTTGATGGACTCGCGGTCGCTACGGGTGTTGGTCGCCGACGGCAGCATCGCGTACTCGGCGGTGACCCAGCCGAGGCCGGAACCGGCCCGCCAGCGGGGGACGCCTTCCGTGACGCTCGCGGCGCACAGCACCCGGGTGTCGCCGAACTCGATCAACACCGAACCCGCGGGCCACCGCTGGAAGCCTCGGGTGATCTTGATGTCGCGAAGCTGGTCGTCGTTCCTGCCGTCTTTTCTCGCCACGGCCGTCACTCTAGAACCCCGCGTCAGACGTCGTAGACGGCGCCCTGCTCGACCAGCTCGGCCGTGGGGAACGCGACGGCCGCCTCGGCGAGGACGGCGGCGGGGTCGGTCCAGGGCGCGACGTGGGTGAGCAGCAGCCGCCCCACCCCCGCCTTGCGCCCGAGTTCCCCCGCTTCCTTACCGGACAGGTGGACGCCGGGGGGCCGGTTGGGCGAGTCGGTCCAGGAAGCCTCGGAAAGCAGGACGTCGACGCCGTCGGCGAGCTCGGTCAAGGTGTCGCAGATGCCCGTGTCGCCGGTGTAGGCGAGCGTCCGGCCGCCGTGGGCAATCCGCAGGCCGAACGCCGGGGTCGGATGGTCGACCGGGACGGCGGTGACCTCGAACGGCCCGATCCGCATGGGCTCGGTCCGCAGGGCATGGAAGTCGTAGACGTCGGAGAGGTCGGTGGTCGCCCGCTCCTCCTCGTTCGCCGCGTAGGCGTACGAGAGCCGCTCATGCACGTCCGACGGTCCATAGACAGGCAGCCGGCGCGGCCTTTCGGGATACGGCAGGGCCGGGTGGTACCGCCGCATGACGGTGAGCGCACTGACGTCGGCGCAGTGATCGGGGTGCAGATGCGAAAGGATCAGCGCGTCCAGATCGAACGGGTCGCGCAGGGCCTGCAGCCGCGCGAGCGTCCCGTTGCCGAGTTCGAGTCCCAGGACGAACCCGTCCGCCTCGATCAGATAGCCGGACGCGGCGGCGTTGGGCCCGGGGATGCTGCCGCAGCAGCCGAGGATCGTGAGACGCACTGTGACACCTTAAGCGCGGAATCGGCTTTTTTACGCGCTGGTGGGAGCCAGCACACCCGGAGCGAAACCCATGAACCGCTGAGCGAGTCTGGTGAACGGCTCGGCGGATCCGGTGGCGACGAACTCGTGCCTCGGCGGGGTGCCGCGTTCGGCGAGGAGGTCGTTCTCGGTGAGGACACGCACGAGGTCACGCGCGGTTTCCTCGGCGCTCGACACCAACGTGACGTCCTGGCCCATGACGATCTGCAGGACCCCGGACAGCAGCGGGTAGTGCGTACAGCCCATGACCAGCGTGTCGACCTGGGCGTCCAGCAGCGGTTCGAGATAGCCCTGCGCGAGTCCGAGCACCTGACGGCCGGTGGTGATCCCGCGTTCGACGAAGTCCACGAACCGGGGGCAAGCGACGCTGGTGATCTCGACGTCCTGCGCGGCGGTGAAGGCGTCGTCGTAGGCACGGGACCGGACGGTGCCCTCGGTGCCGATCACGCCGATCCGGCCGGAGCGTGTGGCGGAGACGGCCCTTCGCGCGGCCGGGAGGACGACCTCGATGACGGGGACGTCGTAGCGCTCCCTCGCGTCGCGAAGGCAGGCCGCGGAGGCGGTGTTGCAGGCGATGACCAGCGCTTTCACCCCACCGTCGACGATGTCGTCCAGCGCTTCCAGCGCGTACTGGCGTGCCGTCGCGATGGGCAGCGGACCGTACGGGTTGCGGGCGGTGTCGCCGACGTAGCGCAACTGCTCACCGGGTAGCTGTTCCAGGATCGACCTGGCGACGGTGAGCCCGCCCACTCCGGAATCGAAGACGCCGATCGGGGCGTCGGCGCTCGGCTTGGTCACACGGCGAGGCTACCGGGACCGCCCGCGACCGTCTTCCGGGCTCGGGTCTTGTCCATCCTCGCCACCACCCAGGCCGCGAAGACCCCGGACAGCGCGCCGAACAGGTGACCCTGCCACGAGACGCCCGGATCACCCGGAAGCAGTCCCCAGAGCATTCCGCTCCAGATCCCCAGCAGCAGCACGGCCACCAGGATCTGGCCGGCGGCCCGGTTGAAGATGCCCCTGACCAGCAAGAACGCCAGCCAGCCGAAAGCGACGCCGGAGGCGCCCACGGTCACCGTGTTGTCCGGCGCGATCAGCCAGACGCCGAGGCCGGAGAGCACCCAGATGATCGCGGTGACCAGCATCCACCTGCCGATCCCCGACGCCATCGCGAGGAAGGCGAACACCAGGACCGGGACGGTGTTGGAGAACAGATGCTGCCAGCCGTGGTGCAGCAGCGGCGCCCAGAGCACGCCGTCGAGCCCGGAGACGTCGCGGGCGAGGATGCCGCCCTGGTCGAGGTCGGCGGGCAGTACGACGTCGACCAGCTCGACCAGGTAGAGCAGCACGGTGAAGGCCAGTGCCACGATCGCGGCGGCCTTCGGGTTCGGCGGCAGGACGCGTTTGGCCGGATCCGTACCGGACGACTCGTTCGCCGGGACCGGCTGGGGCAAAGTGGTCACCTCCCCAGGCTACGGCCGGAACGGGCGGGGTCGCCTCGGTGAGAACCCTGATTTGTCGGTGGGTGACGCTACGGTCGTCGGCATGGGGATCTCTTCTTCCGAGCACGTCAACGTGCCCGCCTATCTCGCGCGACTCGGCCTGGAGCACGAGCCGCCGAGCCTCGACGCGCTCTTTCGCCTGCACGCGGCACACGTCGAACGGGTGCCGTACGAAGATCTCGAAGTCCAGCTCGGCCGGGTCACGTCGCTGGATCCGGCGGTCTCGTTCGGCCGGATCGTCGCCGGTCGCGGCGGCTACTGCTATCACCTCAACGGCGCGTTCTCGTCCTTGCTGAAGGCGCTCGGATACCAGGTCACACGCCATCCCGGCGGGGCGCACACCGCTCAGGAGACCGCCGGGATCCACCTCAACCACCTGGCGTTGACGGTGACCGGGCTCCCGGAGACGCCCGAAGTCGGCTGGCTGGTCGACGTGGGGCTCGGCGACGGCATCCACGAGCCACTCCCGCTGCGTGAAGGCGAGTACAAGCAGGGGCCGCTGGTGTTCCGCATGCGGACGTCGGAGATCACGCCCGGCGGCTGGCGGTTCGACCACGATCCGCAGGGAAGTTTCGTCGGCATGGATTTCGCGCCCGAGACGGCCGTGATGCAGGACTTCGCCGAGAAACACGTCGAGCTGTCCACGTCCGAGAACTCCGGGTTCGTCCGCACGCTCGTGCTGCAGCGCCGGGACGCCGAAAGCCTCGATTCGCTGCGCGCGCTGACGCTCACCCGCCTGCCGGGCGGCAAGACGGTGCTGGAATCACCGGCCGAGTGGTGGACGGCGATCGAGGACGTCTTCGGGGTGCGGCGTGGCCTGTTCACCGATGAGGAACGGGACAGGTTGTGGCGGCAGGCCGTCGCCCAGCACGAGCGTCACCTCGCCGGGGCGGAAGGGAGCGCGGTCTTGCCGAGCGCGTAGTCCGCGGCCGCTTCGGCGTGCAGCCTGGTGGTGGGGAAGGTGGGCACCGAACTGTCTTCCGGGCCGACGAGCAGTTCGATCTCGGTGCATCCGTAGATCACGCCCTCGGCGCCCGCGTCGACGATCCGCGCGATGACCTCGCGGTACCGCTCGCGCGACTCGGCGGTGACGACGCCGTGGACGAGTTCGTCGTAGATGATCCGGTGCACCGTCTCGCGGTCGTCCTCGTCCGGGACGAGCACGTCGAGACCGTGCGCGGCGAGGCGTTCGCGGTAGAACGGCTGGGCCATGGTGAACCCGGTGCCCAGGAGCCCGACCCGCTTGACGTTCTCGGCTTTGATCGCCGCGGCCGTGGTGTCGGCGAGGTGCAGCAACGGGACGCCGAGGCCGTCGGTGAGCTGCTCGGCGACCTTGTGCATCGTGTTGGTGCACAAGACGACGAAGTCCGCCCCGGCGGCTTCGAGGGCGCGCGCGACGCGGTTCAGTTCGCGTCCGGCGTCGTCCCAGCGGCCTTCGGCCTGCATCGCCTCGATTTCGGCGAAGTCCACGGAGTAGAGCACGGTGTGCGCGGAGTGGTACCCGCCGCGAAGCCCACGGACGCGCTCGTTGACCAGCCGGTAGTACTCGGCCGACGATTCCCAGCTCATCCCGCCCAGCAACCCGATGACCTTCATGCTCGCCATCGTGCCAGCGCCGCGCGTGCGGTGCCGCCAACGCTATGAAAGGTCCTTTCCTTGCAAATTTTGCCAGGAAAGGACCCTTCATAGCGCGCGAGAAGAGGTGAATCAGGCCCAGAGCTGCCCGTCGAGCCTTTCGGCGGCTTCGTCGAGCGAGCCGGAGTAGGCGCCCGTCGAGAGGTACTTCCACCCAGCGTCCGCGACCACGAAGGCGACGTCGGCGGGCTTCCCCGAAGCGGCGGCCTTCTCGGCGACGGCGAGCGCCGCGTGCAGCACGGCACCGGTCGAAATCCCCGCGAAGATGCCTTCGTGCTCCAGCAGCTCACGTGTCCGGCGAAGCGCGTCGTAGGCGCCGACGGAGAAGCGGCCGTTGAGCACGCTCGCGTCGTAAAGCTCCGGGACGAACCCCTCGTCGAGGTTCCGCAGGCCGTACACCAGCTCGCCGTAGCGCGGCTCGGCCGCGATGATCTGCACGTCCGGCTTCGTCTCGTGCAGGTAGCGCCCGACGCCGACCAGGGTGCCGGTGGTGCCGAGACCGCCGACGAAATGCGTCAGCGTCGGCAGGTCCTTGAGCAGTTCGGGCCCGGTGCCGCGATAGTGCGCGTCGGCGTTCGCGGGGTTGCCGTACTGGTAGAGCATGACCCAGTCCGGGTTGGCCTCGGCAAGTTCCTTCGCCCGGCGGACGGCCTCGTTGGAGCCGCCCGCAGCCGGCGAATAGACGATCCTCGCGCCGTACGCCTGCAACAGCTGTTTGCGTTCGGTGGAGGTGTTCTCCGGCATGACGCACACCAGGCCGTAGCCCTTGAGCTTCGCGGCCATGGCGAGCGCGATCCCGGTGTTGCCCGACGTCGGCTCCAGGATCGTGGAGCCACGCCGGAGGGTGCCTTCACGCTCGGCGGCCTCGATCATCGCCAGTGCGGGGCGATCCTTGATCGAACCGGTCGGGTTGCGGTCCTCCAGCTTCGCCCACAACCGCACGTCGTGGGTGGGCGAAAGCCGGGGCAGGCCGACCAGCGGGGTGCCGCCGAGCGTGTCGAGCAGCGACTCGAAGCGAGCCATGGATCAGCCTCCGGCCACGGCGGGCAGGATGGTCAGGGTGTCGCCGTCCTTGACCTCGGCCTCGAGGCCACCGGAGAAGCGGACGTCCTCGTCGTTCACGTAGACGTTGACGAAGCGGTGCAGCTTCTCTTCCTTGACCAGGCGGGCCTTGAGGCCGCCGTGGCGGGACTCGATGTCGTCGATCACCTCGAGCACGGTCTTGCCGGCCGCTTCGACGGACTTCTCGCCGCCGGTGTGCGTACGCAGGATGGTCGGGATGGACACGGTCACGGCCATGGTGTTCTACCTCCGGTGGGTTCTCTACTACGCAGACGTTCGGTCCGGCCCCGGTTATTCCGGGCCGGGGTTCAGCCGATGATCTCGACGGGCTCCTCGGTGATCTCCCCGTCCACGATCCGGTAAGACCGGAACTGGTGCGAATCGGGGTCTTTGGTGGAGACGAGCACGTAGTGCGCGTCGGGTTCCGCGGCGATCGAGACATCGGTGCGCGACGGGTAGGCGTCCGTGGCGGTGTGCGAGTGGTAGATGACCACCTGGACCTCGCCGTTCGCCTCCAGTTCGCGATGCAACCTGAGCTGGTCCATCGAGTCGAATTGGTAGAACGTCGGCGACCGGGCGGCGTTGACCATCGGGATGAACCGTTCGGGGCTGTCCGATCCTTCCGGACCGGCGATCACCCCGCACGCCTCGTCGGGATGGTCACGGCGGGCATGGGCGACGATCTCGTCGACGAGTTCACGGCGGATCCGGAGCACATCGCACATCTTAGGTGCTGGACAGAGCCGGTCCACACTCTGAGATTGCCGCCACTCGGGGTCAGGCGAGCGCTTCGGGCCAGACGTCGCGGTAAGCGCGCATGCCGCCGGCGGAAGTGGCGTTCAGCACGCCGTGCACCATCGCCCGCCCGAACACCCGCGCGGCCGCCGAGCACAACGTGTCCAGCACCGCCGCGCGCGCCGTCGCCGCGATCGGTCCCGCGCCGCCGGGCAGTTCCCGCTCGCCGGTCGCCAGCGCGAAGACCGTGTCACCGTCGAACATCGTGTGCGCGGGCCGCACGGCCCTGGCGAGACCGTCCTGCGCGGCCACGGCGAGCCGCCGGGCCTCCGCCTTGGACAGCGCCGCGTCGACCGCGACCACGCCGATGGTCGTGTTGAGCCCGGCCGCCTTCGCCTCGACGTCACCGGGCCGGTCCGGCCAGCGGACGCCGAACTCGCCGTCGACCTCGTGATCCGCCGCGAACGCGCGGCCGGTCGAGAGGTCGACCGCCTCACCGGCGGCGTTCACCGCGGCCACGACGCCGACCGTGAACTCGCCGACACGCTCCGAGGCCGTCCCGATCCCACCTTTGAGTGAACCGGCCTTGGCCCCGGCACCCGCGCCGACGGTCCCCAGCGCGACAGGACCGGCCGCGGCGGCTTCACAGGCCGCGTAACCGAACGACGCGTCCGGGCGGTTGCCCCATTCACTGCGCGGCAGGTCGAACAGCACGGCGGCGGGCACGATCGGCACCACCTCGTGCGGCTGCGTCCCGACCGGGATCCCCAGGTTCCGCTCGGCGAGCCAGCGCATGACGCCGTCCGCCGCGGCCAGGCCGTACGCGCTCCCACCGGACAGGCAGATCGCGTTGACGTGCTGGACCAGGTTCTCCGGCTCCAGCAGATTGGTCTCGCGCGTCCCGGGCGCGCCGCCGCGCTGGTCGACGGCCCCGACGGCACCGCCGGGGACCAGCACGACCGTCGTCCCGGTCGCCCAGCCGTCACCGACCCGCTCGTGGTGCCCGACCAGCACCCCCGGAACGTCGGTGATCACGAGGTCAGCGACTGGATGAGGGTTTCCTGCACCCAGGTCAGCCAGTGGTAGACGCCCAGATGCGGCGCGCGGGGGTCGTCCTCGGGCAGCTCGTCGGGCATGTCCTCGGTGACGTCGAGCGCGGTGCCCAGCGCGAGCCGGACGTCGTTGAGCGCGCCCAGCCAGGCGTCGGCCTGCTCGAAGGTCAGCCGCACGTTCCCGCCGTCCCTCGGCAGCGTGTCCAGCACGATCTTGGCGACGCCGACCTTCTTGTCCAGCAGATCCGGCTCGTGGATCGAGCGCATCGCGGCGGCGGAGTCGATGTCCTCGCGGGTCGGGTTGTCCGGGTCCAGCTTGTGGAAGTCCGGCAACAGCCGCGAGAGGACGGGATCGTCCGGCGACTCGGTCGGACCCGTGCGGATCCCGGTCAGCTCGGCCAGCTCGTCCTGCGGCGCCTCCTCGGCGCGCGCGGTGAGCATGTCCTCCAGCTGGCTGACCAGACCGCGCAGTACCGCGGCCTCCTGCTGCTCGAACCCGGCGACGATGGTCTCGCCCTTGCGGCGCCATCCGTTCACGACGGCTGTTCCATCGTCGCCCAGAGGCCGGCCGCGTGCAGTTTCGCGACGTCGGTCTCCACTTTCTCCTTCGAACCGGAGGACACGATCGCCTTGCCCTTCTGGTGTACGTCGAGCATCAGCTTCGTGGCGTGGTCCCGGCTGTAACCGAACAGCTTCTGGAACACGTACGTCACGTACGACATGAGGTTCACCGGATCGTTCCAGACGACCGTCCGCCAGGGCTTGTCCTCAGAGACGATTTCTACTCCCTGTGGATCAACCTGCGTCTGCTCGGATGCGACAGGCGTGGACATGCACTCCATGGTGTCACGGGCCCGACCCGGTATGGGTTGGCAGGTCCGGCCGTGTGGGTGAATAGGCTGGCACCATGGGTTTCCCCGAGGCGGCCACTGGCGCCAGCACCGCGCTGCTCACCGACCACTACGAGCTGACCATGCTGGCCAGCGCGCTCGCCGACGGGACCGCGGACCGGCCCTGCGTCTTCGAGGTCTTCGCACGTCGTCTGCCCGACGGCCGCCGCTACGGCGTCGTCGCGGGCACCGGCCGCGTCCTCGACTCGATCGCGGACTTCCGGTTCACCGACGCCGAGCTGAGCCAGCTGGAGGCGACGGCCGTCGTCGACGACGCCACCCTTTCGTGGCTCGCGGACTACTCCTTCTCGGGGAACATCGACGGCTACGCCGAGGGTGAGCTCTACTTCCCCGGCTCCCCGATCCTGACCGTCACCGGTTCGTTCGGCGAGGCCGTCGTCCTGGAGACGCTGATCCTCTCGATCCTCAACCACGACAGCGCGATCGCGTCCGCGGCGGCTCGGATGTCGGGCGCCGCGCACGGCAGGCCGATCATCGAGATGGGCGGGCGCCGCACGCACGAGTACGCCGCCGTCGCCGCCGCGCGGGCCGCGTACCTCGCCGGTTTCGCCACGACTTCCAACCTCGAAGCCGGTCGGCGCTACGGAATCCCGACGCGGGGCACCGTCGCGCACGCCTTCATGTTGCTGCACGACAGCGAAGAAGCCGCGTTCCGCGCGCAGGTGAGCAAGATGGGCGCCGACACCACACTCCTGGTGGACACCTACGACATCACCAAGGGGATCGAAACAGCCGTCCGGGTGGCCGGAACCGAGCTCGGCGCGATCCGCATCGACTCCGGTGACGTCGGCCCGCTGGCCCGCAAGGCCCGCGAGCAGCTGGACTCCCTCGGCGCCAAGGACACCCGCATCGTGGTGTCCGGTGACCTCGACGAACACGCCATCGCGGCACTGCGGGCGGAACCGGTCGACGCGTACGGCGTCGGCACCTCGGTCGTCACCGGTTCCGGTGCCCCGACCGCCGGCATGGTCTACAAGCTCGTCGAGGTCGACGGCAAACCGGTGGCCAAGCGCAGCGCGCACAAGGAGTCCCGCGGCGGGCGGAAATCGGCACTGCGACGGCACCGCGGCACCGGGACCGCCGTCGAAGAGGTGATCTGGACCGCCGGCTCGGCGGTACCGGAACGGGAACCGAACGACCACGAATTGCAGATTCCGCTGGTCCGGGACGGCCGGACGGTGGATGATCTGCCCACGCTGGACGACGCGCGCCAGCGGCTTCGGCGTGCGCTGGTGAGCCTGCCGTGGGAGGGCCTCAAGCTTTCGCACGGGGAGCCTGCCATCCCGACCGTATTCGTCTAACGAGAGTTCAGGAGCAACACATGGGGACCGCCCTGATCGTGGTCGATGTGCAGAACGACTTCTGCGAAGGCGGGTCGCTCGGCCTGCCCGGCGGCGCCGCGGCCGCCGAAGGGATTTCGAAGCTGGCCGCCGAGGGCGGCTACGCGCACGTCGTCGCCACCCGTGACTACCACATCGACCCGGGCGACCACTTCAGCGAGACGCCGGACTTCAAGGACAGCTGGCCGCGGCATTGCGTCGCGGGCACCTCCGGCGCGTCGTTCCACCCCGCGCTCGACGTGGTCCCGATCGCCGAAGTCTTCTCCAAGGGCGAGTACACCGCCGCGTACTCGGGCTTCGAGGGCAACGCGCGCGACGGCAAGACGCTCGAAGCGTGGCTGAAGGAGCACGACGTCACCGAGGTCGACGTCGTCGGCATCGCGACCGACTTCTGCGTACGCGCCACAGCGCTCGACGCGGCGAAGGCGGGCTTCACCGTCCGGGTGCTGCTGGACCTCACCGTCGGCGGTTCGCAGCCGACGGTCGACGCCGCGCTCAAGGACTTCGACGAGGCGGGCGTGAGCTACACCGGAAAGGCGCCGGTCCCTTCCGCATGATCCAGCACGACCTCCAGGACACCTTGATCGAAAACCGGCTCATCGCGATTCTGCGAGCGGCCGACGCGAGCCGCTTCGCCGACGCCGCCACGGTGCTGCACGCGGCGGGCGTCCGGGTGCTCGAAGCGGCGTTGACCACGCCGGGAGCCGCGGAAGCCATCACGACCATCCGCAAGAAACTCGGTGACGACGCGTATGTCGGCGCCGGGAGTGTCCGCGAAGTGTCCGACGTGGACATCGCGGCGGACGCGGGCGCGACGTTCCTGGTCACGCCGACGGTGAACCCGCTGGTGCTGGAGCGCGCGCACGAACGCGGGCTGCCGGTGATCTGCGGCGCGCTGACCCCGACCGAGATCGACCAGGCGTGGCGCCTCGGCGCGGCCGCGGTGAAGGTGTTCCCGGTCGCCGCCGTCGGCGGGATCGCCTACCTGCGGGCGATCCGGGCGCCGATGCCGGACATCCCCCTGGTGCCCACCGGTGGCGTCCACCTCGCCGAGGTCGGGAAGTACCTCGAGTCGGGTTCGATCGCCGTCGCGGCCGCGACACCGCTGCTGGGGGACGCACTCACCTCCAGCGGATCGCTGACGGACCTCGCGACCCGGGCGAGCGAGTTCGTCGCCGCGGCCGCGAAGTACGTCTCGCGCGCCTGACCCCTTATGCATTTCGTCCTCTAATTGCGGTCCTTGCACACGCAAGTACCGCAACCAGAGGACGAAATGCGGGGCCTTCAGGGGGTTGGCTTCTTCTTGCCGTACGGGTCGCAGCGCGCGGTACCGAGGTAGATGTCGCCCTTCGCCGGTCCGCCGCCCTGCGGGAACAGCTTGATGTGCAGCATGTGCGTCACCAGGCTCCCGTCGGGCGGGGTCGGCGTGACGGTCTCGTTGACCGTGAGCGAAGCCAGTGCCGTCCCGCCCTTTCCGCCGGCGATGGTCTGCCGGTAGTTCTGCGGGATGGTCTCCGGCAGCGTGAACCCGGTGATGTCGCCGAACTCGATGTAGCCGAGGCTGCCGTCCTTGGTGGTACTGCATTTCGCCAGGAACGTGCGGACCTTGATCACCGGTCCGCCGTAGCGTTTGAGCAGGGTGGTCTCGAACCGCCGCCCGGACCCCTCACCAACCGCCACCGCACCTGTACGGCCGCAGTTCGAGTCGCCGCCGTTGAACCGGGCGAAGTCGCCGATGGATCCGCCGGCGGTGGTCGCGGTCAGGGGCCCGTCGACGTCACACGGCGCCAGTTCGCCGGTGACGACGTGTTCGTCGCCGATCTCCACGTCGACCGACCCGACCGACGCCGACGCCGACGCGGGTGCCGGTTCGGCCGACGCCGCCGTGCCTCCCGCCGCCAGTGCCCCGGTCAGCATGGTCACCGAGAGCAGCCTTCCCGCTGTCCTGGTCTTCTTCATGACTGGCAGCTTCCAGCAAGAGCCTGACCGGCGCAGGGCCACGCCACCCGGACGAGTGGATCGAGCCGGACCGTGAGGTGGCCGACATTCGGACCGCGACCTGTCTTCTGACGTTAACCTCGGTTCACATTCGTGTACTCATAGGAGGTCTGAGTGTCTTCGCTGTCCGTGGCCGGCCACCGTCCGGTCCTCGCCGACCTCGTCCCCGGCGCCCTCGTCCGTGACGCGATCCTGGTCGCCGGTGGTGCCGCCCTCACCGGCGCGGCCGCGCAGATCGTCATCCCGGTGCCGGGCTCTCCGGTGCCGATGACCGGCCAGACGTTCGCCGCCCTCCTGGTCGGCGCGGCGCTCGGCTGGAAGCGCGGCGCGCTGTCGATGGCGCTGTACCTCGCCGTCGGTGCCGCCGGTGTCGGCTGGTTCCAGAAAGGCTCCTCGGGTCTGTTCGGCGCCAGCGCGGGCTACATCGTCGGGTTCGTCTTCGCCGGCGCCCTGGTGGGCGCGCTCGCCGGCCGCGGCGGTGACCGCACGCCCCTGCGCATGGCGGGCACGATGGTGCTCGGCAACCTCGTCATCTACTCGTTCGGTGTGCCGTGGCTGATGGCCTCGACCGGCTCCGGCCTGTCGACCGCGCTGCAGCACGGCGTCGTCCCGTTCCTCATCGGTGACGCGTTGAAGATCGCCGTCGCGGCGGCTCTGCTCCCGGGCACCTGGGCGCTGGTTTCCCGCTTCCGCAAGGACGCGTGACCGGCCCTTTCACCGCCCCACGCGCTGCAATGAAAGGTCCTTTCCTCGCAAATTTTGCCAGGAAAGGACCTTTCATTGCACGGTGCGGACGATCTTGACGGTGGTCCCGGCTATCGTCTTGTCCCGTGCCCAACCGTGCTGATTTCCCCGGCGTCCTCGAACTCCTGACCCACGCGGTCGAGTCCGTGGGTGGTGCCGAGCGCGAGGGCCAGGTGCGGATGGCGGACGCCGTCGGCCGCGCCATCCGCACCGGCGAGCACTTGGCCGTCCAGGCGGGCACCGGTACCGGGAAGTCGTTGGCCTACCTCGTTCCCGCGATCCGGCACGCGGTCGAGAAGGAGGCCACTGTCGTGGTGTCCACGGCCACCATCGCGCTGCAACGACAGCTGGTCGACCGCGACCTTCCCCGGCTGGCGAAGGCGCTGAAGAAGCCCCTCGGCCGCGAACCCACCTTCGCGATCCTCAAGGGCCGTCGCAACTACCTCTGTCTTCACCGGCTCGATTCCGGCGCCCCGGACGAGCCGGAGGATCAGCAGCTGTTCGACCCGTTCGCGGTCTCCCGGCTGGGCAAGGAGGTCACGCGGCTACGGGAATGGTCGTCGGACACCGAGACAGGTGACCGCGACGAACTGGTCCCCGGTGTCTCGGATCAGGCGTGGCGCCAGGTTTCCGTCACGGCCAAGGAATGCCTCGGCGCCTCGCGCTGCCCCATCGGCACCGACTGCTTCGCGGAACGGTCCCGTGCCGAGGCAGGCAAGGCCGACGTCGTCGTCACCAACCACGCGCTGCTGGCGATCGACGCGCTGCAGGGCTACCAGGTGCTCCCCGAGCACGACCTGGTGATCATCGACGAGGCACACGACCTGGTCGACCGCGTGACGTCCGTGGCGACCGGCGAACTGACCAGCGGCATGGTGTCCGCCGCCGCCCGGCGCTGCGGGAAGCTGGTCGACGAGGAAGTCGCGGACCAGTTGCTGGAGGCGAGCGACGGGCTGGCCCTGATCCTCGACGACCTGCCGTCCGGCCGGATGGATTCGCTGCCGCAGGCCCTCACCGGCGCGATCCCCGCGGTCCGCGACGCCGCGCAGCGCTGCCTCACCGCGCTCGGCAAGGACCGGAAGGAAGAGGTCGACGAGGCCACGGCGCGCAAACTGGCGCGGTCACTGCTCGAAGAGGTCCACGACACCGCGGTCCGGCTGCTGGAAGCCTTCGACGACGACAAGGCGCAGCAACGCGACGTCGTCTGGCTGACCGGGGACAGGTTCTCCACGAACCCGCGCCCTCCCGCGCTGAAGGTGGCGCCTCTCGGCGTGGCTGGCCTGCTGCGTGAACGCGTGTTCAACCAGCACACGACCGTGCTCACGTCGGCGACGCTGACCTTGGGCGGCACCTTCGACACCATGGCCAGGCAGTGGGGCCTCCCGCCCGGTGGGGCCAGGGTCGAGAAGGCCGCGGGCGCGGCGACCGACAAGGCCGCCCCGGCCGACAGCGACGACCTCGAAGGCCCGAAGTGGACCGGCCTCGACGTCGGCTCGCCGTTCGACCACAAACGCAACGGCATTCTCTACCTGGCCAAACACCTGCCGCCGCCCGGCAGGGACGGCCTGCAGCCCTCCACCATGGACGAGCTCGCGGAGCTGATCGAGGCCGCGGGCGGGCGCACACTCGGCCTGTTCTCCTCGATGCGCGCGGCGAAACAGGCGACCGAGGAGATGCGGGAGCGGCTCGACCTGCCGATCCTTTGCCAGGGCGACGATTCCACCGGTCTGCTGGTGCAGAAGTTCTCCGAGGACGCGCGCACCTGTCTGTTCGGCACGCTGTCGCTGTGGCAGGGCGTCGACGTCCCCGGTCCGTCGCTGCAGCTCGTCGTGGTCGACCGTATTCCCTTCCCGCGTCCGGACGACCCGGTCTCGTCCGCGCGGCAGCGAGCCGTGGAAGCCAGAGGCGGCAATGGTTTCCTTACCGTCGCCGCCACGCACGCCGCGCTGCTGCTCGCACAGGGCACCGGACGGCTGCACCGCTCGGTCACCGACCGCGGTGTCGTGGCGATCCTGGACTCGCGGCTGGCCACGGCCCGCTACGGCGGATTCCTGCGTGCCTCGCTGCCGCCGTTCTGGCCGACCATGGATCCGAAGGTCGCCCGCGACGCGCTGCGCCGCCTCGACGCGGCCGCCCCGGCCTGAGTGGTCTGGGACACGGCCGAGTACCGTTAACGGAACGCCGAAGACAGGGAGAACCGGTTGTCCCACGAGTCGCCCAACGCACAATCCCGGACCGTCAGCGTCGATGACACCGGAGTGCGGCGTCAGCTCGCGGACGGAAGCGAGGAAGCCGTCACGTGGTCGGAGCTGTCCGCGGTGGTGGTCAGAGTGATCCCTGAAGGCCCGTGGAAAGAAGATGTCTTCTTCATGCTCGCCGGCACCGACGGGAAGGGCACCGCGATCCCCAGCGGCGACCCGGCCGCCGACGCGCTGATCGAGCGGCTGCAGACGCTGCCCGGCTTCGACAACGAGAAGTTCATCGAGGCCATGACCACCGACGCCGACGAGGCGTACGTGGTCTGGAGCGCGGAAGGCCACGCCGCCAAACACTAGAGCCAAGCGCTGTGAAAGGTCCTTTCCTTGCAAAATTTGCAAGGAAAGGACCTTTCATAGCATCCGGGCACTTACTCGACCGGGAAGCTTTCCGTGACCGGGATGCCCTTCTTCAGCGTCCGGCTCACCGTGCACAACCGCTCGATGGCGCGGTCCACCGCCGCCGCGAGCGCCTCCCGGTCCTCCGCGGCGAGCGAGGACACGTCGACGTCGAAAGCGACGTGGACGCCGTCGAGCTCTGGAGCGTCGTCACGCCGATCCGCGGTCACGCCGACCCGGAAGGTCGAGTCTTCGCCGATCCGGCGCGTGATGAGGTTCTCGGCGGTGACGGCCGAGCAGCCCGCCGCCGCGATCTGCAGCAGTTCGGCCGGAGAGAAGGCGCCCTCGGCACCTTTGCGCCCGATGCGGACTTCGGCGCCGCGTTCGTTGCGGCCAATGAACGCGTGCTCGCCGTCGCGTTGGACTTCCAGGGTCACGGTGTCCCTTTCAGAGGTTGTCGCCGGTGAAGATCTGATTGACTTCCTCAACGGAGAACTCGTGTGGATCGAACTCGTCACCCGTATTCAGGCCCAGCCACTCGAGCATGTCATCGTGCTCGTCAGCGTCTGGATCGGCGAGGATCTCCCGCAACCGCTGGTACCCCCACACGCCGCCACAGTCCTCGGGCGGGCATGTCCCCTTGCCCGCGGTGCAGACGACGCCGGTCATTCCGGGGTCCGCGGGAAGAGCCTTCTCCAACGTGATGGTGTGTTCCCAGTCGTCGCCGAAGTCGTAGGTATAGCCGAGCTTGGCGCCGACTCCGACAAGAACGTCGGACAGGCGTACCGCCGATTCGTCCCGATGACCGAGCCCGGGGTCGGGTAAGCCGTATTCGTAGGCACCGTCGGTGAAAACGTGCATATGGCAGTTTTCCCAGCCCATCGCGTCCTGGATGACAAAGTGGAACTGGCCGAGGGTGAGTGCGGCGGGGACCTCGAGGCGCCGCCACACCGGCGGTTTCGTCGCCCCCCGCAGCTGAACCTTGATCCGATACCGGGCGCCTGGTACCGAAACTTCGGTGCGCGCCACAGGCATCCGCCACTCACCCGGCGGCACGATCCTGATCTCAGGGCGAGCGGGAGTCAGCAACGAGACCAGCCTCGGCGCGCCCGGATGCCCGCTGTTCTCGAGCAAGGACAGAGCCGCGGCCAGGTCGCCTCCCGCCTGATCCTGAAGTAACCCGGGAAGCAGATCGGCCGGCAGGTCGGGCGGTAACGCCTCCAGCATGATGGTGAGAGTGTCGGCGGTGATCCACGCCTCGTCGGCTTCGGACGGAACGGTTCCTTCCTCCTCCGCCAGCACGATTCGGGCATACGCGCCGAACCCGTCCTTGGCCGCCCATTCACGCCAGACGGGCAAGGCCTCCGGACCGTACTCCCCGGCCAGGGTCACGGCCAACAGACGCTGTTGCCCGGACGCGGATTCGCCGGCCGCGAGCAATTCATGGACGGCCTGGGCAGGCGTACGGGCGGCCTGCCAAGGCCGGGACATCACCGAGGCGACCGCCGGCGGCACCGCGGCCAGCTCACCGAGCAGCGTCGCCCCATCCACCTCCGGCGCGGGAGCGCTTTCCCGGAACATGAAGTCGGTCAGCCAGTGTCCGAGGGAGGTCAGCTCGGCAGTACCGTCACGCAGGATCGCGATACCGAATTCACCCAGTATCTCCACGAGGTCCGCAGCGTAGGACTCATCCGCGCCGAAGCCGTCGGAGAAGTCGAACTCGCTCCCCAGACCACCGGACACGCAACCGGGGCACTCGCATGCCACGGGATTGCCGACGGTCATCTCCTCGATGACTCCGCGCAGGTCGCCGAGCGACGCGGAACCACCACGTCCGTGAAGATCGGCCAGTACGGCAAGGTTTTCCAAATCGATCTGTTCTCCGGCCTCGCCGGAGAGCCCGAGAGACTTGAACGAGCATTGGGCCCAGATTTCCAGCACGTTCTCCGGGTTCCCGCCCAACCACTCCTCGAGATTCTGCCCTGGCCCCACCTGATCGCGAAACACCTCGATGAATCCGGCGTCCAGCGCCGTCGTCCACACCAGCATCAACTGCTCGATGTCCAGCGCGCTGCGCGGCTTGCGGGTCGACAGCTCGATCCCCAGCTTGTCGCACGCTTCGACCGCCAAGGCCGGTTTCAGCACACCCCTCGTAGTGACCGGTTTGCCGGTCCCGATCCATTCGGCCAGCACCTGAACAGAGGCCAGCGCAGGACAATCACCGGCGGCCTCGGCCATCTCGCGGGATACCCGGACAGGAGCTTTTGCAGTAATGCCGGAAGCCATGCCCGGCACCATACTCAGGTCTCAACCGCGCTGGGCGATGACGGTGACCGTCCCCGGGTCCACCTCGGTGAACCCCGCGTCCCGGACCGCGACGACACCGTCGCGCCGCCAAGAACCCTCCGGGTCCTCGATCGGGCACAGCGCCTTCCAGACCGCGACCGGCGGCGTCCGCACCGAGCACCGGAATCCGGTCTCGGCCCAAGCGGCCTGTTCGGCTTCGTCCAGCAGCGAGGCCAGGATCATCGTCGCGTGCCCGACCTGGGCGGCGCCCTTGCCCACGGTCATCGAGACCTCGGGGTTCAGCAGCAACCGCGGGATCCCGTCCGGCGCGGGCCCCGGCTCGTCGGCCGGGAGTTCGCTGCCGGAGATCTGCAGCCGCGAGACCTCTTTCGGGGCATCGACGACCCGGCCGGGCAGCAACACCCGCGCCTCGGCGCCGTCGACCTCGATCGTGATGCCCGGCAGTTCCTGCACCGCCTGCCAATGCGCGCCCCGCGCGCGGCGGGCGACCTTGCGGATCCGGCCGTCGACCCACGCCTTGAGCGGCTCGTGCCATTCGCCTTCGGGCTCGGCGCGCTCGTCGAGACAGACCGCGATCGCGGCCGCCGCGGCGGCTTCCAGCAAAGCGGTCCGGGACGGCGGTTCGGCGCGTTCCATCCGCAGGATGACCGGCATGGCCCGGACTTCGGCGGGATCCTCGTCGGAGGTGTCCACCGTGCTTTCCGCGGGGAGGCCGAGCCAGTACGCGTAGCGCGCCGCCAGCGGCTCCAGCACGCTCATGCCTACTCCTCGTAGTGGGTCGCTTTGCGTCGCATGAGCGGGCCCTGTGTTGAATGATTCGCTCGCAAGCTCGCTCATGGCCGGGAAAGCTCGAGACCGTCGGCCGCGTCGGCCGCCTCGATCTCGGCCCTCGTGACCCCGAGCAGGAACAGCACGGCGTCGAGGTACGGGTGCGAAAGCGCCGTGTCGGCGACCTCGCGCAGCGCGGGCTTCGCGTTGAAGGCGACACCCATCCCGGCGACCGACAGCATGTCGATGTCGTTCGCCCCGTCGCCGACCGCGACGCACTGCTGCAACGAGATCTCGTACTCCTCGGCGAACCGGCGCAGCGCCGTCGCCTTGCCCGCGCGGTCGACGATCTCCCCGACCACCCGGCCGGTGAGCTTGCCGTCGACCACTTCGAGTTCGTTCGCGGCGGCGAAGTCGAGGCCGAGATCGTCCACAAGGGACTGGATGATCCTGGTGAACCCGCCGGAGACGACCCCGCAGCGGAAACCCATCCGCTTCAGCGTGCGGATGGTCGTGCGCGCGCCGGGGGTGAGCTCGATCGACGCGGCGACCTCGTCGAGCACCGTCTCCGGGAGACCTTCCAGCAGCGCGACCCGGCGCTCCAGAGACTCGCCGAAGTTCAGCTCGCCGCGCATCGCGGCTTCGGTGATCTCACGAACCTGGGGTTCGACGCCGGCGTGCGCGCCGAGCATCTCGATGACCTCGCCCTGGATGAGCGTGGAGTCGACGTCGAAGACGACCAGGCGCTTGGCCCGCCGGGCGAGCCCGGCCCGCTCGACCGAGATGTCGATCCCGGCCTCCACGGCGGCGTCGGCCAGCGCGGTCCGCAAGGCCGCGTCGGCTTCCGGCGTGTCCTGCGCGAGCGAGGCGTAGAGCTCCAGCCCGGTGACCGGGTAGTCGGCGACACTGCGGATCGAGTCGATGTTGACGTCCAGCGCGGCGAGACGGCGCGCCACGTCGGAGAACGACCGCGCGGTCACCGGACGGCCGAGCATCAGCAGGACGTGCGTCGAATCCTTCTGGCCGCTGGCGAACGGGTCGGCGCCGATGGCCGAGCCGATCTTCACCTCGACCTGCATCCCGACCGACGCCATCGCCTGCTCGACGTATTCCTGCAGGCCCTCGGGGTCGCGGTACACCCCGGCGAGCACGCCGAGCACCAGCTGGCCGCGGATGACCACCTGCTCGACGTCGAGGATGTCGACGTCGTGCCGGGAGAGCACGGCGAACAGGACCGAGGAGACCCCCGGCTTGTCGGGGCCGGTGGTGGTGATGAGAACTGGTGTCTGCGTCACGGGCTCAGTCTCTCTCAGCCGAGTATGAAAAAGGCGCGTGCCTTGCCCCTGTGTGAGGCAAGGCACGCGCCGATTCCGCTTATCGGGTCACTTCTCGCTGGAGTTGTCCTTCGAGTGATCACCCGGCATGGCCGCCTCGGTGAGCACCTGGGACGGCGCGCGGTGGGTGTTGACCTTCTGCTTCCCGAAGAAGCCGATCTCACCCTCCTTGTGGATGCGCTCGACCATATGCGGGTAGTGCAGCTCGAACGCCGGGCGCTCGGAGCGGATCCGCGGCAGCTCGGTGAAGTTGTGCCGCGGCGGCGGGCAGGACGTCGCCCATTCGAGCGAGTTGCCGTAGCCCCACGGGTCGTCCACCGTGACGATCTCGCCGTACCGGTAGCTCTTGAAGACGTTCCAGATGAACGGCAGCGTCGAGGCACCGAGGATGTACGCGCCGATCGTGGAGATCGTGTTCAGCGTGGTGAAGCCGTCGGACTGCAGGTAGTCCGCGTACCGCCGCGGCATACCTTCGGCGCCCAGCCAGTGCTGCACCAGGAACGTGGCGTGGAAGCCGATGAACGTGGTCCAGAAGTGCCACTTGCCGAGCTTCTCGTCCATCATGCGGCCGGTGATCTTCGGGAACCAGAAGTAGATCCCGGCGAAGGTGGCGAACACGATCGTGCCGTAGAGCACGTAGTGGAAGTGCGCGACGACGAAGTAACTGTCGGACACGTGGAAGTCGATCGCCGGCGCGGCCAGCATGATGCCGGTCAGACCGCCGAAGAGGAACGTGACGATGAAGCCCATCGAGAAGATCATCGGCGTCTCGAAGGACAGCTGGCCCTTCCACATCGTGCCGATCCAGTTGAAGAACTTCACGCCGGTCGGGACCGCGATCAGGAAGGTCATGAAGGAGAAGAACGGCAGCAGCACGGCACCGGTCGCGTACATGTGGTGCGCCCACACCGCCACCGACAGCGCGGCGATCGCCAGCGTCGCCCAGACCAGGCCCTTGTAACCGAAGATCGGCTTGCGGCTGAAGACCGGGAAGATCTCCGACACGATCCCGAAGAACGGTAGAGCGACGATATAGACCTCTGGATGGCCGAAGAACCAGAACAGGTGCTGCCAGAGGATCACGCCGCCGTTCGCGGGGTCGAACACATGCGCCCCGAGATGCCGGTCCGCCAGCAGGCCCATCAGGGCCGCGGTCAGGATCGGGAACGCCAGCAGGATCAGGATGCTGGTGACCAGGATGTTCCAGGTGAAGATCGGCATCCGGTACATCGTCATACCGGGGGCGCGCAGGCAGACCACCGTGGTGATCATGTTGACGCCACCGAGGATGGTGCCGAGACCGGACACGACCAGACCGGAGATCCACAGGTCGGCGCCGACGCCGGGCGAGTGGATGGCGTCCGAAAGCGGGGTGTAGGCGAACCAGCCAAAGTCGGCGGCGCCACCCGGGGTCAGGAAGCCGGACATCACGATCAGGCCGCCGAAGAGGTACAGCCAGTACGAGAACGCGTTCAGCCGCGGGAAGGCGACGTCGGGCGAACCGATCTGCAGCGGCAGCACGAAGTTCGCGAAGCCGAAGAGGATCGGCGTCGCGTACAGCAGCAGCATGATCGTGCCGTGCATCGTGAACAGCTGGTTGTACTGCTCCTGCGAAAGGAACTGCTGCCCGGGACGCGCCAGCTCGGAGCGGATCAGCATCGCCATCGCGCCGCCCACCATGAAGAAGGCGAACGACGTGACCAGGTACATGATGCCGATTTGCTTGTGGTCCGTCGTGCGGAACAACCGCAGCAGGTACGAACCCTTAACCGACTCCCGCGCGGGATACGGGCGCGTGGCGATCGGCTTGGGGGCTACGGCCGTCACTCCTGCCTCCAACACTCAAACCTTGTGGTGGTCAATTTCCGGTCGCCGGGGCGGGTTCTCCGACCCTCTCCGACGGCTAGTGGGGATCGTAGCCCTCACTACCGACAGTCGCGCGCACCGGCTGGCAAGATCGCGCCGTGGCCGACGAACACACGCGTGCGGGGGTGGCCGCGGCGATCGCCGTCGGTGACCGGTACGGGCTGCCGACAGGCAGCCCCGATGTCCTGCATTTCAAGTCGAACGTGCTGGTGAGACTGGGTCCGGTGGTGGCGCGGGTGCCGGGCACGACGCGCCTCGCCCGGCGGTCCCCCGAGGACTGGCTCGCGCGCGATGTCGCGCTGTCCAGGTACCTCACGGAACGTGGTGTGCTCGTCGTCTCACCCACGGCGGATCCCCCGGCAGGCCCGCATTTCGCCGACGGCCTTCCGGTCACTCTCTGGCATTACACGCCCCATGAACCGGGCGACACCCTGTCGCCACGGGAGGTGGCGATGTCACTCGCCCGAGTACACGCCACGCTCGCCGACTACCCCGGTGAGCTGCCCGAACTGGGGCCGGTCCATGACCTTCGGATCCTGCTCGACCGGCATGGTCACGCGATGGGCGGCGCGGTGTCCCGGCTGCGTGAAGAACTCGAACGGGTCGCGGCGGCCCTCCCGGCGGGCGAGGGCCGTCCGCTGCACGGTGACGCCCATCGGGGGAACGTGATCGCGACGGCGGCCGGGCCGTGCTGGCTCGACTTCGAGGACACCTGGCGCGGACCGCTCGGCTGGGACCTCGCCGTTCTCTACGCGGACCTTGGCGCTTCGGCTCTCTCCGCGTACCCGGCCGATATCTCACCTTCGTCACTTGAGCCGTTCCTCGCGTTGCGTCGATTGTTCGAGGTTCCCTGGCGGTTCGTGATCGCCCAGCGGTTTCCCGAGCGGCGCGGGGAGGCCGAGGCGGCTCTGGAGCGCTACTTCCAGCGCGTAGGCTAGACGGCCGCCATCAGCGAGCGCGCGGCGACGTCGGCCCCATCGACCCGCACCTCACCACCGACCCGACGCGCTCGCTCGGTCACCTCCGGTCGCAGCACCTCGGAGAGCGCGAGGGTCAGCGACTCCGCGCTTGGTTCCCCGGTGATCGAAGTCCCGAGGCCGAGATCGCGGACGCGCTGCGCGAAGTAGGGCTGGTCGAACATCTGCGGAACGAGCACCTGCGGTACCCCGGCCCTGGTCGCAGCCGTGGTCGTGCCGGCACCGCCGTGGTGCACGACCGCCGCGACGCGCGGGAAGAGCACCTGCTGATTGACCTCCCCGATGGCGAGGCAGTCGGGTTCGTCGTCGATCGGTGACAGTCCGGTCCAGCCGCGGAACACGATCGCCCGCCGTCCGTGCGCCCTCGCCGCGCCGATCATCGCCTTCGCGATCTCTTCCGGCGCGCGGATGCTCCCGAATCCGAAGTAGACCGGCGGTTCCCCGTCGCCGAGGAACGCATCCAGTTCCGGGGACAACGGGCTGTGGTCCGGCAGGATCCAGGCACCGGTCTGGTGTACGTCCAGCGCCGACGGTCCCCGCCATGGCGCCAGTACCGGATCGGCCGCCAGCCACGGCTCCTCGGTGAAGACATGCCCGCGGACGTCGTCGACCGGCGGCAGGCCCAGCAGCTTCCGCCGCGTGTTGAGCACCCCGCCCCATCGCTCGTTCCACCGTTCCGCGTCTTCGGCCCACAAGGACGGGATGGCGGCATCGGGATTCTTCGGTGCCCATCCCGGGAAAACGGGCGGACGATGGTGCAGCGAAGGCAGCGTTATCGGGCAATAAGCGGTGAAGAAATAGGGAATTCCTTTCCATTCGGCCACCGAATGGGTGGCGATGTTCAAGGCCATTCCCGCGACGACGGCGTCACAGCCCTCGGCCGCCTCCGGCATGGTCTCGAACTGGTTCACGACCATGGCCTCGGCCATCGCACGCCGCCCCTCGGGGGAAGCCATCGCCTTGGTCATCGCGGAATCCGGTTTCGCGGTCGGTCGCAGCTCAGGTCCGAGCGGCGCGAAGGAGATCCCGAGTCCTTCGGCCCATTCACGGAAATCCGGCGGCGCGCAGAGCCGGACGTCCTGGCCGAGTTCCCGCAACCGCGTCGCCAGCGCCACCAGCGGTTGTACCTCGCCCCTTGTCCCGATCGTGGACAGGAGTACGCGCATGGGAAATCCCCCTTCGGCAAAAACGTGAAGGCCGAATTGTGGACCGGGAATGGGGGCTTGCCGCAAGTCCCCCTGTCCGCTATACCTTTAAAGGGGCGAGGGAAACGCTTTTACGCGGGGTACCAGCCCAAGATCGCTTCGACGACTCCGGCCGGATCCTCCAGCGGCGTCAGATGTCCGGCCTCCGGCAAGACGACCAGTGTCGCGTTCGGCAGCGTCTCCACCAGGGTGTTCGCCGCGTCCAGCGGGGTCAGGCCGTCCTCTTCGCCGACCACGACCAGCGCAGGCACGTCCACCGAGCGCAGTGTTTCCACCGAATCGGGCCGTGCCGCCATCGCACGGGCCGCCCACGCGATGCCGGACGGCGGCTGCGCGGCGATCAGTTCACCGAGCCGCTCCGCGACTTCCGGCCGGTCCGCGCGGGTTTTCTCGGCGAGCAGACCGGGCGTGACCGTTTCGGGCAGCCAGGCGGCACCTTCAGTCTCGACCCGGGCCGCGAGGTCGTGCCGGGCCTGCGCGGCTTCAGGGGTGTCGGCCGTCGCCTTCGTGTCGATGAACACGAGCCCGCCCACCCGTTCCGGCGCGGCGCGCAGCACCGCCATCGTCAGGTAGCCGCCCATCGAGCAGCCGCCCAGGACGACCTTGTCGAGTTCGAGCCGATCGAGCAGGGCCACGACGTCGCGGGCGGCGTCCGCCAAGTTCGGTTCCCGGTCGGTCTCCGGCAACGGGCTGCGGCCGAGACCGCGCTGGTCGGGGGTGATCAGCCGGAGGCGCTCCGAGAGCGGCGCGCGCACCGCGTCCCACATGCGGGCGTCGACCGGGAAGGCGTGCAGCAGTACCAGCGGGAGATCCGTCATGGCGATAATTCTGTCGCACCCCGGGGCTACCGTCAGATGTGTGCTGACAGAGATCAAAACGGAGAGGCTGCTGTTGCGGCGGCTGCGCGAGGCGGATCGCGAGAACATCGTCGCGCTGCAGGCCGATCCGGAGACGAACAATTTCAACCCGGTACCGCACACCGTCGAGGGCGCGCGGGAACTGTACGACGTCTGGATGCGGCATTGGGAGGAGCAGGGCTTCGGCTATCTCGCGGTGTCCGTTTTGGACGATCCGGAGGTGATCGTCGGCTTCGGCGGCGTCCGGTATCGCGAATGGAACGGTGAGCGCGTGCTGAACCTCGCGTACCGCTTCTGGCCGTTCGCCTGGGGCAAGGGCTACGCGACGGAGATGGCGGCCGCCGTCGTCGAATGGGCGGAACGGGAAATCCCGGAGGTCCCGGTGATCGCCGACATCATGGTGGCCAACGAACCGTCGATCCGGGTCGCCGAGCGGCTCGGCTTCAAGATCCACACCGAGGAGGAATTCGAGGGAGCGCCGTCACTGCACCTGCGGCGCTGATCACCACCGGCCGGGGCGGCGCCGGGCCCGCGCGTCCCAGCAGGGCTTGTGCCAATGGCGGCGGTCGGCGACCCCGCCGGTGTCGTCGGCTGGCCAGACGACCAGATGCGGGGTCCCTGGCCGGATCTCGTGGTCGCAGCCGGGGCAGCGGTAGTCCTTGGTGGCTTGCGCGCCGGGCACGGTCCGGACCAGCCACTCCCCGTCCTTGGCCGACTCGGAGCGCGCCCAGCCGGTCGACGCGCCGAGGTCTGGGCGTCCACCGCGATCGGGCCGGTTACGTCGAGGCACGCCGAAACGGTATATGGAGTCCCGGCTCAGCCGCCGAAGTAGGCGCCCGGCGTCACACCGACAGCCCGTCGGAAGGCGACGACGAACGCGCTCGGCGAGGAATAGCCGATCCGGCGGGAGACCGCCGTCAGTGGCATGCCCTCGGCCAGCAGCGGCAACGAGGCGCGGAGCCTGGCCTGCACCCGCCACGCGCCGAACGTCGTCCGGCACTCGGTGAGGAACAGCCGCGCGAGGGTGCGTTCACTCGCGCCCGCGTCGCGGGCGAGATCAGTCAGGCCGCGCCGGTCGGCCGGATCGGCGATCACCGCCCGCGCGACGGTCAGCGCGCGCTCGTCGGACGGCATCGGCACGCTGATCGGGACGACGTCCACCGATTCGAGCAGGTCGAAAGCGACGGCTTCGGCCCGGCGGCGCGCGTCGTCGCCGAGGTCGGCCGAGCCGAGGTGTTCCAGCAGCTCCCGTAGCAGCGGCCGGACGGCGACGAGGGTCGGCGACGGCCAGCGCAGCGGGCACCGCTCCGGCGCGGCGTAGATCCCCCGCAGGACCGTGCGGGCGGTGGCGCCGGTGCGGTGACGGACCCCGGCCGGGATCCACAACGCCCTGGTCGGGGGCAGCACCCAGTACTGCTCGCCGACGTTCACGCTCAGGATTCCCCGTGCCGCCCAGGCGAGTTGGTGGCCGTCGTGCTCGTGCCACGGGAACCAGGTGCCGGCGGGCAGATCCATCTCGCCGAGCACCATCGCCGTCGGTATCGGCGGCAGGAGTCCGATTCTCGACATCGGTTGGCAGCCTATCGCCTATCGGTCACGGCTAGCTTCGGATTCATGCCGATGAACCTGGTGCACCGCAAACTCTGCAGTTCCGCGTTGTGGGCGAAAGCCGTCGCCGCCGAGATGCCGGGCAACGTCGCCGGCTTCGACCTCGGCGACTCCGTACTCGAGATCGGCCCCGGCTACGGCGCGACCACCCGGGCGCTCGTCAGGCTCGTCCCCCGCCTCACCGCCGTCGAAATCGACGAGACGTCGGCGGAACTGCTCAAGCGGGAGTTCGACGGCCGCGTGCGGATCGTCCAGGGAGACGGCGCCGCGATGCCCTTCGAGGACGGCGAGTTCTCGGCCGTCGTGTGCTTCACGATGCTGCATCACGTGCCGACGACAGCGTTGCAGGACGCGATCTTCGCCGAAGCGTTCCGCGTCCTTCGCCCCGGCGGCGTCCTGCGTGCGATCGACAACCTGGCGAACGCCCCGTTCCGGCTCCTTCACCTCGGCGACACCATGAACGCGCTCGACCCGGTTTCGGTCTGGCCCCGGCTCACCGGCGCCGGCTTCACCGACATCGAGGTCGATCACGTCCCGAAACGCTCTGTGCGGTTCTCCGCCCGGAAGCCCCACTGATCGCGTTTAGCGGGCTAAACGCGCTCGGTCAGCCGCGGGCGAGGACCAACGGGACGAGCTGTTCGGCCGGGGTCAGCGAACCGTGCTGACCGACCAAAGAGGACTCGACGGCCTCGGCCAGTTCCCGCACCAGTCCGAAGCGCCCCTTCGACGCGGCGACGACGTCACCGATCCGCGGCCGGACGCGATCCGAGACCGGCCCGAACCAGCCCGCCTCGACGGCCTCGTCGCGCGAGAGGATCCACGCCCGGTCGCCGACCACCTCGCGCCAGGCCGCGAGCACGTCGGCCTCGGCACCCGGTTCGCTGTAGACGTGCCGCGCCCGGACCTCGCCCCCGATGGTCCGGACGCCGCCGAGCAGCGCGGGCGTGTCGTCGATGTCGAGCGCGCCCTCGACGGTCACCATGCCGTGATCGGCGACGACGGCGAGGAGCGCACCGGGCGGCAGACCGTCCACAATCGACTCGACCAGCCTGTCGACCTGCCTAAGCTGCATCCGCCACGGCGACGAACCCGGTCCGTAGACGTGGCCGAGCATGTCGAGTTCGCTGTGATAGCCCCAGCAGAACGCGGGCCGCGTCTGGAGGCACTGCAGGATGCCCGCCGCCAGGTCGCCGAGCGCGTGGACGCCGACGTACCGGCCGCCGGACTGGGTCGCGCGGGTGAGCGCGGTGTCGGCGAATTTCGCCGACGAGACGACGCTGGTGGTGATGCCCGCGGCCGCCGCGCGCTCGAACGTCGTCGGCAGGGGCTGCACCTCGCGCGGAGGCAGCTTCCCCCGGAGGTCGCCGCCGTCCTCGTGGCTGGTCCAGCGCAACGCGTTCAGCACGCCCGCGCCCGGGACCTCGAAGCTGTAGCCGATCAGCCCGTGCTCCCCCGACGCCAGCCCCGTGCCGATCGCGCCGAGTCCGGCCGCGGTCGTCGACGGGAAGCCGACCCGCAGCGGCGACTTCGCCAGCTGCGTGAGCACGGGCGCGTCGGCGGCGTGCTCGGCGAGCAGTTCCCAGCCGAGACCGTCGATGAGCAGGACACCCGCACTGGACGCCTCGGCGATGCTCAGCGAGTTGGCGAACTCCGCGGCGCCGAGTGCGGAGAGGACGGACGGGACGACTTGGCCGAGGTGCGGCACTTGCGCCGCGACAGGCAGTTCCACCCGGACAGCTTGCCATCCCGGTGGACGAAAGGAGATGGGATAATGCCGGGTATGCCGACTTACGCCTACCGCTGCCGCGAGTGCGCCGGGACCTTCGAACTGCTGCGGCCGATGAGCGAGTCCGGCGCGCCCGCGCCGTGCCCGGAGGGCCACCAGGACACCGTCAAACTGCTGACGACCGTCGCGCTGACCGGGTCGGCGTCCGGACCGGCCCCCGTTCCCGCAGGTGGGGGCGGCTGCTGCGGAGGCGGCTGCTGCGGCTGACCCACCCGATCGGGTGGGTGTACGTGTGACGAAGTAATCATCGGGTATTCCCCCTCCACCAGTCTGGAACCTCCAGTGGTGGAAGGGAGCAAGTCCAGTGGCCACATCAGCACTGGCGGCCGTCGATTTCGGTCAAGGCGTGTCCAGCGCCTGGAGTTCGGTCGCCACCTTCGTCCCCAAACTGCTCGCGTTCCTGGTCATCCTGTTCATCGGCTGGCTGATCGCCAAGGCGCTCGCCAAGGCCGTGAGCATGGTGCTCGAAAAGGTCGGGTTCAACCGCCTCATCGACCGAGGCGGCTTCAAGCAGATGCTGGCCCGAAGCCAGTTCGACGCGTCGAACATCATCAGCAAGATCGTCTACTACGCCATCCTGCTGATCGCCCTGCAGTTCGCGTTCGGCGTGTTCGGCCCGAACCCGGTGAGTTCGCTGCTGAACGAGATCGTCGCCTGGCTGCCGCGCGCCATCGTCGCGATCGTCATCGTGGTGATCGCCGGTGCGATCGCCAAGGCGGTCAAGGACCTGGTCGGCAACGCGCTCAGCGGCGTTTCCTACGGCAAGGTGCTGGCCACCATCGCCTCGGTGTTCATCTGGGGTCTCGGTGCGATCGCCGCGCTGAACCAGATCGGGGTGGCCACCGCGGTCACGCTGCCGGTGCTGATCACCGTGCTCGCCACCATCGGCGGGATCGCCGTCGTCGGTGTCGGCGGTGGCCTGATCAAGCCGATGCAGCAGCGCTGGGAGACCTGGCTCGGCCGGGCCGAGGCGGAGATCCCCGCCGCGAAGGCGCAGGCCGAGGCCTACCAGCGAGGCCGGGAGGACGCCCGTCGTTCGGGTGACGTGCCGACCGAGCAGACGACCGTCCATCAGCCGGTGTCCGCCGGGCACCACGCCGCCGATCCGACCCGGACGCAGCAGGCCGGTGGCGGAATGCAGACCGGTGGCGGTTCGCCCGCCCCGCACCAGCAGTTCCCGCCGAGCCAGGGACAGATGCCTCCGCATCAGGATCCCGGCCAGCGGCCCCCCGGTGGGTCAATGCCCCCTCCGCCGGAGTACCGCTGACCTAGAACGGGAACGGATAGGGTGTCCGGCCGCCCTATCCGTTCCCCGTCGGCTGCGGTCGCCTGTCGTCCATCGTGGCGGCCAGCGAACACACGCCGACCAGACGAGCGGTCAGCCAGTCGCTGGTGTTCCAGGCCGTCAGATCGGCCGGGGCACGAAACGTCCAGCCCTTGGTCCTGGCCTCGTCGAGCAGGCCTCGCGTGTACCCCGCGAGAAGCACCACCCCGGCGACAGCCGCCGAACCTTCGACCCCCGCCGCGAGGATGTCCCGCACCGCTGCGGAGTGCTGATCGAAGACGGCCGACAGCCCGGGAAGGGCCGCCGCCGCGGCGAGCCCGGCGACGCCGATCTGCTCGTGGAGCCGCGAAAGCGTGCTACGAGCCGAAGATTCCACCCAGGACGAAACCAGATCTTTCACCCGCCCAGGTTAGCGACGCGGGACGATTTGTCGACATCCTCGTGACCACGATCTCGCTCAGCAGGCCTTGAGCGCCTGGTCGAGGTCGTGCCACAGGTCCTCGACGTCCTCCAGGCCCACCGACATCCGGATGAGCCGGTCGGTGACGCCCGCGCCGCGCCGGTCGTCCTCGGCGACGATCCGGTGGCTGATCGACGCGGGATGCTGGATGAGCGAGTCCACGCTGCCGAGGCTGACGGCCGGGGTGATCAGCCGGACCGCGCCGATGAGCGCGTGCGGATCGCCGTCGACCTCGAACGCGATCAGCGGACCGCCGAGGCTCGGGTAGTGCACCGCGCCGACGTTCGCGTGCCCGCGCAGCCGCTCGACGAGTTCGGCTGCCGTCGCGGACGCGGCGTTGACCCGCAGCGGAAGGGTCGAAAGGCCGCGAAGCAGCATGTACCCGGCTAGCGGGTGCAGCACCCCGCCGGTGGCGAAGCGGATCTGCCGCAGCATCCCGGCGTCTTCGGCACCGCAAGCGATCACGCCGCCCATGACGTCGCCATGTCCGCCGAGGAACTTGGTCGCGCTGTGCAGGACGAACCGGGCGCCGTGCCGTCCCGGGCGCTGGAGGACCGGTGTCGCGAAGGTGTTGTCGACCAGCACCGGAACCTCACCCGCGGCGCGGACGATCTCCGCGATGTCGACTTCGCGCAGGGTCGGGTTCGCGGGCGTTTCGAGCAGCACCAGACCGGTGTCGGGGCGCAGCGCCGAGGCGACACCTTCCGGATCGGCCCAGGTCACCTCGGTGCCGAGCAGACCGGACGTGAGCATGTGATCGGTGCAGCCGTATACCGGTCGGACGGCCACGATATGCCGTTTGCCTCGCGCGACGGCCACGAGCAGCGAAGCCGACACCGCGGCCATGCCGGTGGCGAACGCGACGGCGTCGTCGAAACCTTCGAGTTCGGCCAGCGCCTTCTCGAACCGTTCGACGGTCGGGTTGCTCAGCCGCCCGTAGACCGGCAGGCCCGACAGTGCGCCGGTGGCGGCGAACTCGTCGATGCGGCCGGCCTCCTCGACGCTGTCCCGTGACGGGTAGGTCGTGGACAGATCGAGCGGGGCGGCGTGGACGCCGAGGTCCGTGAGATCGTCACGGCCGGCGTGGACGGCTCGGGTGCGCAGCGTTGCGGTCATACTCCAGATGGTGCGATTTTCTCCGGATCATCCGCAATATCTTCGGATATCATTCGCCGATGTCGGATTCCGTCGAACTGAGCACGGTTGATCTTCGTATTCTGCGGCTGCTGCAGAACGACGCCCGGATCTCGAACAAGGATCTGGCCGCCGCGGTCGGCATCGCACCCTCGACCTGCCTCGACCGCGTCAACCGGCTTCGCGAAACCGGGGTGATCATCGGCCAGCGCGCGGAGGTGGACGCCGCCAAACTCGGCCGCCCGCTCGAAGCGCTCCTGTTCGTCCAGGTCCGCCCCCACCGGCGGGCGCTGGTGGACTCGTTCGTCGAGCATCTGCTCGCCCTGCCCGAGGTCCGCGCCGTCTACCACCTGACCGGACCAGACGACTTCCTCGCGCACGTCGCCACCGCGTCCGCGACCGAACTGCAGCGGCTGGTGCTCGACGAGCTGACCGCTCGCGACGAGGTCGCCAGGGTGCACACGAACCTGGTCTTCCAGCACTGGAGCGGGGGACCTTTGCTCCCGCCCGGCTGAGCGGATCGCCCGGGGCGTGCCCGGACGATCCGGTACCCCCGGCTAATCGAACTCGATCGAGAACCCGATGCCCCGCCGGTTGTTGGGGCAGTAGGCGGTCGAGCCACGCCGGTCACCCAGCCAGTGCCACTGCCCCGGGGTCTCGCCGCCGCCCTGGCAGGTGACGCGGAACCGGTAGCTGGCCGGCCCCTTGCCGTCGCACCACCCCGAGTGGCGGCCGGTCGGCACCCGGTCCTTGTTCCAGGTGTCGCACGGCGGCGCGGCGACCCGGTCCGTCGCGGCCTCCGCGGCGTTCGCCTGGACAGCCCCCGCCCCGGTCAACGCCAGGTGCCGACACGAGCACCATCGTGGCGCGTGCCGTCCGTGATCGGTGAAGCATCCTCATCTCGTCCTCCCTCGTACCGAACTGAACCGACCGCGCCGAGCCTGGCCGCGGCGGCGGGAGGAGAAAAGGCAAGAGGGCGTCCGGGTCCGTCCGGGAACGGCCGGATCCGTCCGAAGCGCAGGTCAGACGATACGGACCTTGAACGGATGCGTGCCGTCGGCCGGGCAGGTGAAGACGTTCAGCACCCCCCGCGCGCCGAACGACCAGCCGGCCGGGCCGTCTTCGGCGACCTCGCAGCCGCAGCCGACCTCGTGTTCCTCCGTGGCCAGCGCGATCGTCTGCCGCAGCTCCGCGCCGCACTCACGGCAGCCCAGGTCGATGCGATCGGTCGCGGACCAGGCCGTCCAGCCGCCGATCTTCGAGTACTGCCCCAGCTCCGGCCAGCCGTCCGGATCGTCACTCGCGCCTTCGGGGATGCCGAGCGCGGCACGGGTCTCCGCCGGGAAGTCGCAGAGCCGGGGCAGCTCGTCGATCGAGCACGGCTCGAACACACAGGGCCGCGGCAGGTATCCGGCCTCGGCGCCGTCGGGAGCCGGTGGTGGATCCGCGATGTCCCCCACCTCACCGGAATCGCGCCACACCAGCCGGACCGCGGGCCCCTGGTGGTACGGGCTGTCGTGCGTCAGCGGGCAGAGCAGGATCTGCAGGACGTCGGCGCCTTCCGGGAACTGCAGCTCCGGGAAGTCGTCGCGGAAGAGCTGCGCCGCGCTGACCATCACCGGGACCGGGCCGTCGAGCGGATGCCCGCCGTTCCAGGCGTCGTCGGAGGCGTCCGGATCGGGCGGCCAGGTCACCGGGCACTCCGGCCACGGTTCGTCCGACGGCCAGAGCAACGGGCCGCCGAAGTGGCTCTCGTCCGGACCTGGTTCGCCCGGCGCGGGGTGCAGGCGAATCGCGGTCCGGACCAGGTCGTTCAGGCCGGGGATCGGTACCCCGTCGTAAGTCAGCTGACGCACCCGGCGAGCTTAGAGGTCCGGCAGCGGATCTTCAGGTTTCGCCACGTCCCGCATGATCTCCGCGTCGGCGGCGTGCACGACCGGGACGTACTCGTCGTCGATCTCGTAGTCGACGCCGTTGAACTTGAACCACGGAGTGGTCTCGGTCCACACCGGACCGATCCGCAGGGTGCGCAGGGACGTCGCGATGACCCGTTTCGGCGTCGTCCTCGACCAGTACCCCGTCGTCAGCACCGTGATCGACTTGCGGGTCACCGCGAAGAACACGCTGGGATTGGTACTGCCGGAGATGTCGGCAGGGAACACGTAGTGGATCTCGTCGTCCGGATCGAGAAAGTCCTTGATCCGCTTCCTGACCCCAGAGGAAACCGGCATACCGTCCAAACTACCGGCCACTCACGAGGACCTACCTGGCCGAGTAGTCCTTGAAGCCCTTCCCCGTCTTCCGCCCGAGCCGCCCCGCCGTCACGAGGTGCTCCAGCAGCGGCGCGGGCGCGAAACCCTCTTCCCGGAACTCGTTGAACAGGGTCCGCTGGATCGCCAGCGAGACGTCCAGCCCGACGACGTCGAGCAGCTCGAACGGGCCCATCGGCAACCCGCAGCCCACCTTCATCGCGGTGTCGATGTCGTCGGCCTCGGCATAGTGCGCCTCGAGCATCTTCACCGCGTCGTTGAGGTACGGGAACAGCAGCGCGTTCACGATGAACCCGGCCCGATCGCCGCAGTGCACCGGGTGCTTGCCCACCGCCGCGCAAACGGCGTCCACGGTCGCGACGACGTCCGGCGCGGTGGCGATCGTCGAGACGACCTCGACGAGTTTCATCACCGGCGCCGGGTTGAAGAAGTGCACGCCGACCACGTCCGAAGGCCGCGAGGTGGCGGCCGCGCATTCGATCACGGGCAACGACGAAGTGGTCGTCGCCAAAACCGCGCCCGGCTTCACGACGTCGTCGAGCGCGGCGAAGACGGCCTGCTTGACGGCCAGATCCTCGGCCACCGCTTCGACGACGAGGTCGACGTCAGCCAACTCGTCGAAGTCCACCGCGGGCGAGATCCGGCCGAGCGCGGCGGCTGCGTCCTCTTCGGACAGTTTGCCCTTGACGACGGCCTTGTCCAGAGACTTCTTCACCCGCGCGACCGAAGCCGCGGCCTTCTCCGCGCTTCGCGCCCGCAGGATGACTTCGTAACCGCGTTTCGCGAACACCTCGACGATGCCTGTCGCCATGGTCCCGGTCCCGACGACGCCGACCTTGCGCACCTCTCGCGGCGCCACAGTGTCCACTGTGGACGCCGTGACCGCGTCGGTCACCGTCGGCGAATCGGGTTCGTCGTAGGTGTAGAAACCCTGCCCCGTCTTCCGGCCGAGCAGACCGGCGGTGATCATCTGCTTCAGCAGCGGCGCCGGCGCGTGAAGCCGGTTGCGCGACTGGTGGTACATCGTGTCGAGGATCTCGTACGCGGTGTCCAGCCCGATGAGGTCGAGCAAGGCCAAGGGCCCCATGGGATATCCGCAGCCGAATCGCATCGCGGCGTCGAGATCCTCGCGTGTGGCGTAGCGCTGTTCGTACATCCGCACGGCGTGGTTGAGATACCCGAAGAGCAGGGCGTTCGCGATGAACCCGGCGCGGTCGCCGATCACCACCGGCGTCTTGCCGAGCCGTTCGGCGAACGCGACGACGTCGGTGACGACGTCGGGCTCGGTGACCACCGTGCGGACGATCTCGACCAGCTTGAGGATCGGCGCCGGGTTGAAGAAGTGCATCCCGACGACCTTGCCCGGCCGCGCGGTGTGCACTCCGATCTCGGTGATCGACAACGAAGAGGTGTTGGACACGAAGATCGTGTCCGGGCCGGTGATCTTGTCCAGCGCCGCGAACACGTCGGTCTTGGCTTCGAGGTTCTCCGGGATCGCCTCGATCACCAAGTCCACATCGGACAGTTCTGCCGGCGACGTCGTGTAGCGGATCCGGTCCAGCAGCGCGCTCCGGCCCTCGGCGTCGAGCTTGCCGCCGGACACCGCCCGTTCGGTCGAATGCTCCAGATGGCCCCGGCCCCGGTTCACCCCGTCGTCGTCGATCTCCACCGCGACCACGGACACACCGCTTCGCGCGAGCACCTCGGCGATCCCGGCACCCATGGTGCCGAGACCGATGACTCCCACACTCGAGATTTCCCGCGCCACAACCGGCCTCCGGAGGTTACTCGCTGGTAGTTTCTCCGATCGTGCCATGCCGGGGCGCGGAAAGCAGCGGCTGTCACCCTCCTAATCGAGTAAGTGTCACCCGCGGACGAGGTCGGACGGGACCTTTGCTATCGCCCTACCGGGAGCCGAGGTAGTGAAGGCCTCCTTCACTACCTTCACGGTAGGCAAGGAGGCCTTCACGGCACGAGACCCTCAGTGTCACTCGCCGAAGTTCTGGTCGACGAGGTCTTTGACCTTGGTGAGCGCTTCTTCGGCCTGCGCTCCCCGTGCGCGGACCTCGATCCGGTCGCCCTGACGTGCGCCGAGGGCCATCAGCGCGAGCACGCTGTTGGCGTCCGCGGTCTCCTCGCCGAGCCGCACGGTGACCTCGGCGTCCAGCCCCGCGATGCTCCGGACCAGTACCGCGGCCGGCCGCGCGTGCAGTCCGACGTCGTTCCGCAACGTGAGTTCGACGCTGCTCTCGCCGTCCTGCGCGCCGCTGTCGAACGTCAGATCCGGCGGCGCGCCCGCCGACGCGGCGGCTTCGGCGACGGCCTTGCGGTCCGCGCCGCCCTGCGCCGCGACGGCCGCGGCGATCGCGCCCTCGACGAGCGGAGCGTCCACGACGACCGCCGCCGACGGATCGGCCAGCGATTCGACGGCGAGGTCCGCGGTCATCTGCGCGCTGCCGAGGTCGTACAGCAGGACGACGCCCGCGCCGGAGTCGGCACGCTGCGTCGCCGCGACGACCTCGTCGTAATCCGTCCCGATTCCGCCTTCCGACAGCCCGCCTGCCGCCGCGATGGTGACGTCCGGCGCCATCTGCGCGGCGAGTTCGGCGAGCCCTTCGGCGACTTTGGCACTGTGGGAGACCAGCACGATTCCGACGCTCACTTGGCGGCCTCCGCGAAGGCACGCAGCAGCAGCGCCGTCGAACGGGCGCCGGGATCCATATGCCCCTTCGCGCGCTCGCCGAGGTAGGAAGCGCGCCCCTTGCGCGGTATGAGGTCCACAGTGGACTCGGCGCCCTTGTCGGCGGCATCGGCCGCGGCGGTCAGGATCGCCGCGATATCCGAATCCGCCGCCTCCTCGGCGGCGGACACGGCGGGGATCAGCGCGTCGACCATGGTCGCGTCGCCACCGACGGCCTTGCCGCGCGCCTGCACTCCTTCGAGCGCCGCGCGCAGTGCCTCGACGAGCAGATGACCGTCCACTTCGGCCGCGTCGCCCAGCTTGACCGACGCGCGCAGGAAAGCCGTGCCGTACAGCGGGCCCGCGGCCCCGCCGACCTTCGAGATCAACGTCGTGGCGGCGAGTTTCGCGACCGCGGCCGGGGTTTCGGGCGTCGCGGTGTCCAAAGCGGACACGATCGCGGTGAACCCCCGGTCCAGGTTCTCGCCGTGGTCGGCGTCGCCGATGGCACGGTCGAGGTCGATCAGTTCGACCCGATGCTCGGCGATCACCGCGGCCGCCGCCCGCAAGGCGGCGGCGAGCGTCTCGGCGGTGCAGGACTCACCTTTCGCACCCCTCATCTCAGACTCCCCACCTCAGTGCCGGGGTGTGCACCGGCGCGTCCCACAACTCGGTCAGCTCGTCGTCCAGTTTCAGCAAAGTCAGGCTCATCCCCTGCATCTCGAGACTGGTGATGTACGGCCCCACCAGGCGCCGTTCGACCACGATCCCACGCTCGGCCAGCAGCCGCTCGGCGATCCCGTGCGCCAGATACAGCTCGACCAGCGGGGTGCCGCCCATCGAGTTCGTGAACAGCAGGACCTTGTCACCCGCGGTGAACGGCAGGTCCGTCACCACCGCTTCGACCATGCGCGCGACGAGTTCGTCGGCCGTCACCACGGCTGTCCGCTCGATACCGGGTTCACCGTGGATCCCGATGCCGAACTCGATCTCGTCGTCGGCGAGGTCGAAACTCGGCTCGCCCGCGTGTGGCACGGTCGGCGCGGTGAGCGCGACGCCGATCGAGCGGACCTGGCCGATCAGCTTGCGTGCCAAGGCCTCCACCGCGTCGAGCGAGTCGCCGCGTTCGGCGGCGGCGCCAGTGATCTTCTCCAGCAGCACCGTTCCGCCGACACCGCGGCGACCGGCGGTGTAGGTCGAGTCCTTGACCGCGACGTCGTCGTCGATGACCACGCTGCGCACGTCCAGCCCTTCGGCGGCGGCGAGTTCCGCGGCGGTCTCGAAGTTGAGCACGTCCCCGGTGTAGTTCTTCACGATCAGCAGGGCGCCCGCGTCCCCGGTGGTGGCCTTGACCGCGGCCTCGACGGCGTCCGGCGTCGGCGAGGTGAACACCGCGCCGGGCACGGCGGCCGTCAGCATGCCCTGCCCGACGAAGCCACCGTGCAGAGGTTCGTGCCCGGAACCGCCGCCGGAGATCACCGCGACCCTGCCCGCCACGGGTGCGTCCACCCGCACCACGATCGCGGGATCGTCCTCCACGCGCAGGACGTCCGCGTGCGCCGCGGCGAGTCCGCGCAAGGATTCCGCGACCACCGTCTTCGGGTCGTTGATGATCTTCTTCAAGGTGACCTCCGACACGTCGGCGGGTGGGGTGTCCCCTTCCTACCGCCCGCGGCCGGATGCCGCCAGCACCTAGGGCTTCGGCAGCTTGGAGAGCACCGATTTGGCGACCTTGGCCGCCTTCTCGCAGGACGCCGCTTCGTCCTTCTTCTCGTCGTAGTTCTTGTAGATCACGCCGACGATCTCGACGTCTTCGTCGACCCACGGCTTGTGCTGCCACTCGATCTTGCACTCGGCCGAACTGACGGTACCCGCCTTCTGGTACACCGCGACGCCGTCGATCTCGATCTTCTTGGTCCCGTCGCGTTCCTCGGGCGGCAGGCCGGTGCGGAAGCCGATGGAGATCCGCGGGTTGGAACCCGGGGTCCAGTCGCAGCTGTGGAAGCTGGTCAGCGTGGTGGCGCCATGCGGCACGACTTCGCCGAGAACGGCGGTGTCGGCGATGGTGCACGGATCGACGGCTGTCAGCGTGCCCGCGCTGGAGGGGTACTTCGCGGGCGACGAGTGCAGGCTCTTCACGGCCTTCGCGGCCACGGCGCGAGCGGCCGCGCACGGGTCGCCGCCGTCGTAGGTGACCGAGAAGCCGAGCCCGCGCTCCGGCTTGCGCAGCGTCATGATGCCGACGTCGCAGCTCTTGCCGTCCTTGCTCTTCCGCTCCACCTGCGGCAGCCCCTCGACCGCCGTCACGGTCACGCCTTGGCTGGAGACGTAGGTCGACGCGCCGATATCGACGCTGACCGAGAGCTGCTTGCCGCCGGCGTCGGTCACCTTCGTCCGGCAGGAGCCGAACGAGGTCGACGACGGCCGCGGGTCTTCCGGGGTGCCGAGGCTGCTCACGACCTCCTTGCCCACCAGCGGGCACGGATCGATCGTGCGCATCACCGCGGGGGTGACCGCCGGATCGTTGATGTCCCCGCTCGGCACCTCACCGCCGGAACCGGCTTCGGCGGCGACGGTGGTACGGGCGAAGTTGGACTTGCCGAGGTTCTGTCCGCAGGCCGACAGCGCGCCGAGCGCGGCGACCAGGGCCAGCGCGGACGCGATCCGGCGACGTCGAGCGTTGAGCAGCACGACGTGCACGGTAGCCGGACCGCCTCGCCGCTGTCCGGACAACCCGGCTATTCGCCGCCCTCGCCGGTCTCCGGCGTGGGCGGCACCACGATGGGCCGCAGCTTCGCCCACAGCATGAACAGCGCCGCGAACACCAGCATGCCGATGCCCGCCCACAGGTTGATGTTGACGTCGGCGGCCTTGGCGCGCTCCTCGGCGGTGGTGAACCAGATGCCCATGATCGTGAGCACCAGGCCGTAGCCGCCGATGAGCAGGGCGATGATCAGCCGGATGTCGAAGACGCCGGCCTTCTTGGGAGCTTGGGAAGCAGCCATCTCCGGCCTCCTAGAAGATGATGTTGAGCGCGATGGTCAGGATCAGCACGATGCCGGCGAGCAGGCCCGGCTTGCGGTACCAGCCCGCGTCGTCGCCGGTTTCGTCGTGCTTCAGCGACTCCTTCGGGGTGAGGGAGTAGACGAGGCCGACCAACTGGGCCTCCGGTTTCGGCGCGGTGGCGAGCGAGACCCCGACGCTGACCACGATGTCGACGACGAACGCCGTACCGGCGGCCACGAAGCTGATGCCCTGCCCGGTGAGCCCGAGGACCCCGGCCTGCGACAGCAGCCACACGGTGATCGCGGACGCGGTACCGCACACCAGGCCGACCCAGCCCGCCGTCGGCGTCATCCGCTTCCAGAACATACCGAGGATGAAGGTGGCGAACAGCGGCGCGTTGAAGAAGGAGAACAGGTCCTGCAGGTAGGTCAGGATGTTCCCGGAGTTCGACGCGATGAACGCCGTCCCGATCGCGAGCACGGTGCCGATGGCGGTGACCATGCGGCCGAGGCGGAGGTAGTAGCCGTCCGACTCGTTCTTCTTCACGTACGACTGCCAGATGTCGTAGGTGAAGACGGTGTTGAAGGAACTCAGGTTCGCGGCCATACCGGCCATGAAGGACGCGAGCAGACCGGCGAGCGCGACGCCGAGCATGCCGTTGGGCAGCAGGTCGCGCATCAGCAGCAGGATCGCGTTGTTCGCGGTGACCCCGCTGGGCGCGTCGCCGCCTTCGAGCAGAACCTGCTTGTCCTGGACGTACTCGGACACGGTGACCGCGGCGATCATGCCGGGGATGATCACGATGAACGGGACCAGCATCTTCGGGAACGCGCCGATGATCGGCGTCCGCCGCGCGGCCGACATGCTCTTCGACGCCATGGCGCGCTGGACCTCGACGAAGTTCGTCGTCCAGTAACCGAAGGACAGCACGAAACCGAGACCGAACACGAGGCCGAGTACCGAAAGGAAGCTGTTGCCGAAGCCGGTGAGGTTGTCACCCGGCCACGAGTGCAGCTGCGCCTCGCCGCCGGGGCTCGCGGTGACCTTGTCGACCAGGCCCTGCCAGCCACCGACCTTCACCAGGCCGACGATGGTCAGCGGCAGCAGCGCCGCGACGATCACGAAGAACTGCAGGACCTCGTTGTAGATCGCGGCGGAAAGGCCGCCGAGCGCGGTGTAGGAGAGCACCACCGCGGCCGCGACGATGATCGACACCCACAGCGGCCAGCCGAGCAGGAGGTTCACCACGCTGGCGAGCAGGAACAGGTTCGCGCCCGCGATGAGGATCTGCGCGCTCGCGAAGCTGATGCCGTTGACCAGGTGCGCGGGTTTGCCGAACCGGCGGAGCATGAACTCCGGGACACTGCGGACCTTCGAGCCGTAATAGAACGGCATCATCACGATGCCGAGGAACAGCATCGCCGGGATCGCGCCGATCCAGAAGTAATGGACGGTCGGCAGGCCGTAGAGCACGCCGTTGGCCGACATGCCCATGATCTCGACCGCACCGAGGTTCGCCGAGATGAAGGCGAGGCCGGTGACCCAAGCGGGCAGTGAGCGGCCGGAGAGGAAGAAGTCCAGGCTGCTCGAGACCGACCTTCGCGCCATGTACCCGATGCCGAGTACCAGTGCGAAATAGAAGGCGAGCAGGACGTAGTCGATAGGACTTGCGTCCAGCCGCAGGTTCGCATCGGCCAGCACGTGCAACCGACCCACCTCCATAGTGAAAATGTCCACGAGAAACGCCGGTAACGCGTCAATCGCGGACCATACTGCATGGATTCAGGAGCGGCAGCGCGGGAGGGCGAGGTCTGCTCGGACGTGTCCGAACGGGCAGTTTTTTGACAATTCCTGTCCTGTCACCGGCGAAAGGGCCGCTCCGGCTTGCGCCTGGAACGGCCCTTCCCCGCGACCGGTGGGGGTTTACCGGTCCGTTGGCAGGCCGACTTCGCCGTCCTCCTTGAGCAACCGGGCGAGGACGTCGTCCGGCATGTACGTGCGATGCGGATAGCCCGGGCCCCACGAGTTCAGGAACGGGACCGCGCCGAGTTCGTCGGCGCGCGGGTTGCCCAGTACCTCGTGCACCTCCTCGACGCTCTTCGCCCAGCGGAAGGCCTGGATGCCGTTCTTCACGTCGGGCGTGTAGGCGGCCCGCTTGACGTGGTCGTCGTCGGCGTAGCTCTCCGACCACGGGACGTGCCCCAGTTCGAGCAGCACCTCGGCCGCCGCGCGGACGGACGTGCCGTTGTTGTCACCGGGGTTGGTCTCGCCCCATTCGTCGCGGAGCTTCGCCTGATCCCACAGCCAGCGCGCGGCGTAGAGCTCGTTGTTGAACATCGTCATGCAGCGCGACCAGCCGAATCCGACGCAGGCACCCTCTCTGCCCTGGTCGTAGAAGGCGTACTGGGTCTCGCCGTCGGTCGATTCGCCGGGTTCGAGGCAGACACAGTGCCCGCCGCGGATCCGGGTGAGCGATTTCGCGCCGCCCTTCGCGACGAAGAACTCGCCGGACTTCTCGTCCTTTTCCGGGACGTCGAATTCCTTGTACCAGTTGACACCGATGACGACCGGTGACCGGGTGGGCCGGTCCTCGGTGGCCAGCGCGGTCAGCGGAAAGCGCTCGACGTGACGCCAGTCGTCCGGGATGAACCGGCCGAGGCGATCATCCGCCGGTTCGCTGCCGATCGGGCGATAACGCATGGGATCCTCCTATCCCTCATCCCACCGGAATACCGCCGGCGAGTTCACTGCGGCACAATCTTTTCCAGAAACCGCCGCGCGGCCTCCCGCCCGCTTTCGAAGAGGCGCTTCTTCTCCTCTTCGCCGAGCCCGAAGTCGACGGCGGAAACACCGGTCGTATCGACGTACACCGTCCGCCGGTTCACACCCTCCTCGTGCAAGCGGTAACGATTCCAGTCCGACATCAGGGTTTCGAGCGAACTGATGGCGATCCGCAACGCACTCTTCACCGGTTTGTCCCGGCCGCCGACCGGTTCCCCGGAAAGCTTCACGCCCCAGGTCGGCCAGCGCGCGGGCTTCGAGTCGGTCCGGTCGAAGACGGTGATCGGGAAGTTCGACAACAGGCCGCCGTCGACCCAGGTGACCGAGCCCTCGGGGCGGACGTCGAACTGCACCGGCCGGAAGTAGAACGGAATGGACATCGAGGCGCGGACGGCGTCGACGATCTTCTCCGCACCGGGATCGCGGCCGTACTGGGAATAATCCCAAGGCAACCGGACGAGCACCCGGCGGGTCAGGTCACTGACGTGCACGACCAGGGAATACCGTTGGTACGCAAGCAAAGTACCTTCGGGATCGTCGATGGCGAGGTCGGCGAAGGTACACACGCCGACCTCGTCCAGCAACGGCGCGAGCCATTCGGCGAGATAGTCACCGGTGTGCATCCCGTCGTGCAGGAGCAGATCGACGCCGTCGCCGATCGGACCGGTGACCTTGTCGAGCAGGGACTGATCCTGGAACCGGCGGCAGTCCATGTCGTTCATCACCGCTTCGAGCCCGCCGAGATCCTTCCCGGCCTTCTGATAAGCGGCGACCAGTGTCGCGACGATCGCGCCGGCGCTCGTCCCGGCGACCCGCGGGAACGAGTAACCGGCTTCGTGCAACTCCAGCACCGCGCCCAGCAACCCGATGCCTTTGACGCCGCCGCCTTCCAGCACCAGATCGACGTGCTTCGGAGAATCAGCCATGTCCATCACCCCTGCACCCCGCGACCACCGAATTTCGGCGCTTCCCCTCGCGGAAATCGAGTGTGACACAGCGCGAGACCGAGGATTCCGGCGTTCACCCGAATGACTCAGAAATAGCTGGTTCTTTTGCGAGTCGATTCGAGTTCGTTAATTTCCCGCGCACTTTCGGGCATTCCGTGGCGCCCGAAAGAATGCAGATACCGAGTCAAGGACTCGATTCGATATCGGCCTTTCAACGCCCCGGTCGCTCCGCGGGGTGGAGGGCGTCAGAAGAGGCGGAACTCGTCCGACTCGATGCCGCGCAGCGCGTCGTAGTCCAGCGTGAGGCACCGGATCCCCCGGTCCTCGGCCAGCACTCGCGCCTGCGGTTTGATGATCTGTGCCGCGAAGACGCCCTGCACCGGCGCCAGCAGCGGGTCGCGGTTGAGCAGTTCGAGGTACCGCGTCAGCTGCTCGACGCCGTCGATCTCGCCGCGCCGCTTGATCTCCACGGCGACGCTGGCGCCGTCGGCGTCACGCGCCATGATGTCGACCGGCCCGATCGCGGTCGGGAACTCCCGCCGGACCAGGGTGTAGCCCTCACCGAGGGTCTTGATGTGCTCGGCGAGCAGTTCCTGCAGGTGCGCCTCGACGCCGTCCTTCTGCAGGCCCGGTTCCGCGCCGAGTTCCTGGGCGTGGTCGTGGAAGATCTCGTCGATCGTGATGACGAGCTTCTCCCCCTGCTTGTTCTCGACGATCCACAGCTTGCCGTCCTCGATCAGCCAGCACGGCGGACTCATCCAGTTCAGCGGCTTGTAGGCACGGTCGTCCGAGTGCACGGACACCGAACCGTCGGCCTTCACGAGCAGCAGCCGCGTGGCCATCGGCAGATGGGCGGTCAGACGGCCGGCGTAGTCGACCTGGCAACGAGCGATCACTAGGCGCACCCCGCGAGGGTAGGACAAGCGTCGCCATACTGGTCGCATGGACCCCGTTCAGCGTGTCAGCTCGCGTGAGGTGTACCGGAACAACTGGATGACCGTGCGCGAAGACGCCATCAGGCGGCTCGATGGTTCCGAAGGGATCTACGCCGTCGTCGACAAACCCACCTGCGCCGTGGTGATCCCCTTCGACGGCGCCAGGTTTCACCTGGTCGAGCAGTTCCGCTACCCGGTGGGCCGGCGGCGCTGGGAGTTCCCCATGGGCACCGCCCCCGACCTCGCCGACCTCCCGCCGCTCGAACTCGCCGCCCGCGAACTGCGCGAGGAGACCGGGCTGATCGCGGGGTCGATGACCGACCTCGGCCACACCGACATCGCCCCCGGTATCTCGAGCCAGCGCGGTCGGGTGTTCCTCGCCACGGAGCTCACGCAGGGTGAGGCCCAGCGTGAGGTCGAGGAGCAGGACATGCGGACGGCGTGGTTCGAGCGCGACGAGTTCGAGAAGATGATCACTTCGGGGGACATCACCGACGCGCAGACGCTGGCCGCCTACACGCTCCTGTTGCTGCGCGAACGCTCTTGACCGGGACTCGCCGAGTCAGTCCGGCCAGACCGGGGAGCGCTTCTCCAGGAAGGCCGCCATCCCCTCGCGCGCCCCAGGCAGCTGCGACGCCGACGCCATCACTTCCAGCGCCAGCGCGTAGGCGTCGGCCTCGGGCCGGTCCAGCTGCGCGTAGAGCGTCTGCTTCCCCATCGCCTTGCTCGCCCGGCTGCCCCGCGTAGCGCGCTCCAGCAGCGAAGCGACGGCTTCGTCCAGTGAGTCGTCCGGGACGACGCGGTTCACCAGCCCCCAGTCCAGGGCGGTCGCCGCGTCGATGACGTCGCCGGTGAGGGCCAGTTCCATCAGTCGTTTTCGCCCGATCGAACGGGCCACCGGTACCGCGGGGGTGTGGCAGAACCAGCCGCCCTTGCCACCCGGCAGGGCGAATCCGGCGGATTCGGCGGCGACGGCGAGGTCGCACGAGGCCACCAGCTGGCAGCCGGCGGCGGTCGCGAGGCCGTGCACCCGCGCGACGACGACCTGCGGCACCGACTGCATCGTGCCCATCAGGTCCGTGCACAGCCGCAGCAGTTCGCGCACGCCCATCAGGTCACGCGCGGCGACGTCTCCGAAGTCGTGACCCGCCGAGAACACCGGTCCGGCGCCCGCCAGGACGATGCCGGTGGCGTCGGTCCGTCCGGCCTCGCGGAACGCCGCGAGGAGTTCGGCCAGGTGGTCCGCTGACAGCGAGTTCCGCCGTGCGGCGCGGTTCATGGTGATGGTGACGGTGTCGCCGTCCCGCTTCACGAGGATGTGCTCGTACTCGGCCATGCTTCGACGGTAACCGACCGGAACGTCCGGCGATACGAATCGGGTCCGACGCCGACCTCGGCCCGCAGCCGTCGCCGCAGGTTGGCGGCGGTGCCGAGGCCGGACCGCTGCGCGACCCGCTCGACCGGGAGTTCGGTCGTCTCCAGCAGCCGCCGGGCGAGCCGGACGCGTTGCGCGCGCAGCCAGCGTCCCGGCGTGACGCCGGTGGCCGCCGCGAACTCGCGGTGGAACGTCCGCTCGCTCAGTCCGGCGTGCCCGACGAGATCGTCGACACCGATGTCGTCGGCGAGCCGCTCGAGCGCCCAGTCCATTGTGGACGAAACACTCGGTCGCGACGGCTTGGACGGCAACGGATTGTCGACATATTGCCGCTGACCACCCTCCCTCGCGGGCGGCATCACCAGCCGCCGGGCGAGCGCGGCCGCGACCTCGGCGCCATGATCGCGTCGCACCAGGTGCAGGCAGAGATCCAACCCGCCGACGACACCGGCGGACGTCAGCACGTCACCCTCGTCGGTGAACAGGACGTCCCGCTGGACGACGGCGTCGCGAGCGGCGGTCTCCAGGTCGTCCAGCAACCGCCAATGCGTGGTGACCGATCGGCCGTCGAGCAACCCGGCAGCGGCCAGGGTGAAGGCTCCGGAACAGAGCGACGCCACGGTGATCCCGTTCCGGTGTGCCTTGAGCAGCGCGGCGATGGCGACCGCGGGCACCTCGGCGTGCGGATCGACCCGGCCGGGTACGAGGAGGAGATCGCAGCCGTCGAGCCCGCTCAGCCCATGGGTCGCCTCGATCTGGCCGAACGGGCGAGTGGCGACCGTCGCGCGGCTCGGCGAACACAGCCGGACCTCGAAGGGGCCGATGCCGCTGTCGGTCCGGTCCACACCCCAGACCTCGCCGATCACGCCGAGGTCGAAGGACCGGCTGCCCGGCAGGAGGAGCACACCCACGGTTTGCATGGCAGAAAAGTACCGCATCGCGCTTCTTCTGCCACTCCCCTCTCGCGACGGAACGCGTGAAACTCGAAGCCATGACCACTGAAACCAAGGCCCTGCTCGTGATCGACGTCCAGCGTGGCTTCGACAAGCCGGTCTGGGGACCGCGCAACAACCCGGGCGCGGAAGCCAACATCAAGGCGCTCGTGGACGCCTGGCAGGAACGGGGACTGCCGATCGTGCTGGTGCACCACGACTCCGTCAAACCCGGCTCGTCGCTGCGGCCCGGCCAGGAGGGCAACCACTTCAAGCCCGAACTCGACGGCGTCCGCGCGGATCTCGTGTTCGGCAAGAAGGTCAACTCGGCCTTCCACGGCGACATCGACCTCGACGGGTGGCTGAAGACGCGCGGCATCACCTCGTTCGTGCTCGCCGGCATCCAGACGAACTTCTGCTGCGAGACCACCGCGCGGATCGGCGGAAACCTCGGCTACGACGTCACTTTCGCCCTCGACGCCACCTTCACCTTCGACCTCGCCGGTCCGGACGGGAGCGTCCTCACCGCTGACGAACTGGCCAAGGCGACCGCGACGAACCTGCACGGCGGCGGGTTCGCCACGGTCACCTCGACGAAGGACATCCTCGGGAGCCTTTGAAGCCTCCGGAGCGCTTGGGTCGAGGTGGTCGTGAGTGGCGATTCGGGTTATTGAGAGGTAACCCAAACGTGGCGTGCCCCGGCGTGGGTCCGGACCGGCTGGCGGGAGCGGGGACGGCGACTGGTCTGTCCACAAAGGACCCTATTTGCACGGGTAAGTGTCCAACTTGGGCGGTATGCGTGGTTTCGCGAGCGGGT
>NZ_JBVKAE010000052.1:0-46300 GCF_055598845.1 Amycolatopsis sp. NPDC039088
AGCCGCCGCGCATCCGTCACCCGAACCCTCGCCACCATCACCCGATCATGCCACATTTGCCTTACGGATCAATAACCCGAATCGCCACTCACGACCACCTGGACCGACGACCTTGCTGGCGCCCCCATCGCGACTGGTGGTGCTGTCGAGGCTGGTGATGGCCTCACAGCCCAGCCGCTGCCCGCTCCCGTCAACTCCACCACGGCACGTTTGACTTACCGCTCAATAACCCTCTGAATGCGGGAGGGAAGACGTGGAGCGGGCCCGCACCGTGCAGCTTCGGTGCGGGCCCGCAGTTCGGGGATACTTCGGGGGAGGGACGTCAGAAGCCCGCGGTGATCCGCGTGAAGTCCCAGTCGTTCTGTGCGATACCACTGCAGTTCTCGGCGACGCCGCCACCGGGACAAGGCCGGTCACGGTTGGTCGACCAGAACGCGAGCCTGGCGATCTTGTTCGTCTTGGACCAGTTGGTGATCTTGGTCCAGGTGTCGAGACTCGTCAGCTCCTGCTGGTCCGACAGACCGTTCATCCCGCTGATGCCCAGGTGGCTGTACGCCGTGGCGTCGGTCCACCCGAACGTCGACTTCAGCTTGTCCCGCAGGCCGTTCGCGGCCTTGATGGTGTTGCCGTACATGTCCGCGCCGCCACCGAAGTCGAACGGCATGATCGTGTAGACGTCGATCCCGGCGTTCAGTGCCTTCGACTGGTCGATGAGCCGGTTGCCCCAGGAGTTCGGGCCGCTGGTCGTCGTGCCGAAGGTGAGAATGGTCTGGATACCGGGGTTGTTCGCCTTCACGATCTTCAGCGCGTTCAGGACGCGATCCTGCACGGTCGCGTTCTCGAACTCGTCGGTGTTCTCGATGTCGATGTCGATCGCCTTGAGACCGTAGGCGTCGATCACCTTTTGGTAAGCACCGGCGAGCGCTTCCGGCGTCGAGCAGTTCGGGCCGAGCTTGTTGCCGCTCCACCCGCCGAAGGACGGCACGATCTGCCCACCCGCGGCTTTGATCTGCGCGATCGCGTTCGCGTCGACGCCGCCCTGCAACGGCCTGCTGCCGTCCCAAGCGGGATTGCAGCCGCCGGACGACAGGATGAACGCCATCGTGAACCACTTGATCCCGGTCGCGTTCATGACCGTCTGCGGGTTCGGCGGGCTGCCCCAGCCCATGTACAGATACGGCGCGCCACGGCCGCCGGGCAGCGGCGGGTTGCTCGTGGTCGTCGTGGGCGGGTTCGACGTCGTGGTGGTCGGTGTGGTCGGCGTCGTGGTCGGGGTGCCGCCACCCGGATCGCAGGAACCACCGTTGATCTTGCAGTTCGCCGGGGCGACGTAACCCCCGGAGTACTTGACGTTGAAGCCGAAGCTGGTGGAACCGCCGTTGGAAAGGTTGCCGTTCCAGGTGTTCTTCACGGTCACGTGCTGGCCGGAGACGGAATAGCTGCCGTCCCACAGCGAAGCGATCGAATGTCCCGAGGGGAGATCGAATTCGACCGTCCACGCGGGAAGGCTCGATCCCGAGTTGTTGCTGATCGTGTACTTGCCTTCCCAGCCTGAGCCCCAGTCGGAACCCTTGCTGAAGGCCGCACCGATACCACCGGCCGCGGAGGCCGGCGCGATCACGAGGACCGCGCCGACCGTTGCGGCAGCGGCGGCCAGGCCGACGGCCTGGATCCAAGTCCGCTTGCCCACTGTCAAACCTCTCAGTTCAGGCCGTTGCGCATGGCCGTTACGAGTTCACCGTTGGAGGTGTCGCCACTGAGCTCCCAGAAGAACGCGCCGCCGAGACCCTGGTTCTTGGTCCAGCCCATCTTTCCGTTGATGGTCGCGGGAGTGTCGTAGCTCCACCAGTTGTTGCCGCACTTCGCGTACGCGGTGCCCGCGATCGTGCCGGTCGACGGGCAGCTGTTCTTCAGGATCTTGTAGTCCTCGATGCCCGCCTCGTAAGTGCCCGGTGCCGCGCCGGTCGCGGTGCCGCCCGGGGCGTCCTGCGTGACGCCGGTCCAGCCGCGGCCGTAGAAACCGATGCCCAGCAACAGTTTGTTCGCCGGAACGCCCTTGGCCTTGAGCTTCTGGATGGCTTCGTCGGAGTTGAAGCCCTGCTGCGGGATGCCGGGGTACGCGGTCAGCGGCGAGTGCGGGGCCGTCGGACCCTGCGCCGCCCACGCGCCGAAGAAGTCGTACGTCATGACGTTGTACCAGTCGAAGTACGCCGACGCGGGGCCGTAGTCGGCGGCGTCGATCTTGCCGCCACCGCTGGCGTCCGCGGTGATCGCGGCGGTGATCAGGAACGAGGAGCCGAACTTGGTGCGCAGCGCCTGCGCCACGTTCTTGATCGCGCCGGGGCCGCTGGTGTCACAGGTGAGCCCGCAGGCGTTCGGGTACTCCCAGTCGATGTCGATACCGTCGAAGACATCGGCCCAGCGCGGGTCCTTGATCAGCTTGTAGCAGGATTCCGCGAAGGCGGCCGGGTTCTTCGACGCCTGGCCGAAGCCGCCGGACCAGGTCCAGCCACCGAACGACCACAGCACCTTCAGGCCCGGGTACATCTTCTTCAGCTTGCGCAGCTGGTTGAAGTTGCCGCGCAGCGCGCCCGCGTCCCAGGTGTCCGCGACACCGTCCACACTGGACCCGGCGTCGTAGAACTTGTCGTAGTCGGCGTAGGTGTCGTCGTTCGCGCTGCAGGAGCCGTTGGTGACGTTGCCGAACGCGTAGTTGATATGCGTCAGCTTGGCCGCGGAACCGGAGGTGTGGATGTTCTTCACGTGGTAGTTGCGGCCGTAGACGCCCCACTGCACGAAGTAGCCGAGGTTCTTCTTCGCGCCCGGGTTCGGGTTCGAAGTCGTCGTGGTCGGCGGGTTGCTCGTGCTCGTCGACGTCGGGGGATTCGACGTGGTGGGCACAGTGGTGGTCGGTGTGGTCGGCGTCGTGGTCGGGGTGCCGCCGCCCGGGTCACAGGAGCCGCCGTTGATCTTGCAGTTGGCGGGCGCGGTGTAGGCGCCGGAGTACTTGACGTTGAAGCCGAAGCTGGTGGAACCGCCGTTGGAAAGGTTGCCGTTCCAGGTGTTCTTCACGGTCACGTGCTGGCCGGAGACGGTGTAGCTGCCGTCCCACAGCGAAGCGATCGAGTGTCCGCTGGCGAGGTCGAATTCAAGGGTCCAGGAGGTGAGGGCGGCCCCCGAGTTGTTGGTGATCGTGTATTTGCCCTCCCAGCCGGACCCCCAGTCCGACCCCTTGGTGAGTGTGGCGCCGACCCCGCCCGCCGCGTTCGCCGGGACGGTCACCAGACCGACGGCCAGCGCGGCGACGGCCGTGAACAGGCCGATCAGATGCCATCTTTTTCTCGACATTTCACTCCTTACAACCCGGTGCAGGGAAATGATCTTGGAGAGGATTTCGTCAATGCGAAATCAGCGACATCGCGTTGCCTCGGCCGAAGCCGGGCAGGCGGGGATGCGTCTTCATCGACCACCTCCATGGCGGAACGCTTTGTTGCCGGAGACGGTACGTGGTCTGGACCAATATGGGAAGCGACACTACGGAGAGTGGTGATTTTCCTGCGAACGGCCTAATACGTTCGACAGCGTTAGTCGTTCACTGGTTCGGTGCCGTTATCGGCGAGGTTCGTCCATTTCCCCGAGCCGGGCGATATTCGCCGATTCGTCGGGATCCGGCGTGATCCCGGAAAGGAACACGTCGGTGATTTCGACGGCCACATCGGGGGCGAGCCGTTTGAGGCTCAGCGCCAGCACATTGGCGTCGTTCCATTTGCGCGCGCCCGCGGCGATCCAGGTGTCCCAGGCCAGCGCCGCGCGGACGCCGGGAACCTTGTTGGCCGCGATGGCCGTGCCTGTCCCCGTCCAGCACATGACGATGCCGTAATCGGCCTCGCCGTCGGCGACCGCCTTGCCCACCGCCGCGCCGAGTTCCGGCCAAGCCTCCGACGTCACCGGCAGGAGCACCTCGTGACCGGCCTCGGCGAGGAAGGCCCGGACGGCGTCCGTGGTCGAGTTCCGGTCGTCGGCCGCGAAGGCGATCTTCATGCCCGGATCGTACGCCGCGTCGACAGGTGACGAACCGGAACTCGTGGGAGGATCGCGACGTGGACTCGTCTGCCGAGGAGCACCAGGTCCAGCGCGATCAGGAGATCGCGAGGAGGCGGATTCTCGACACCGCCGCCCGCCTCATCGGCGAGGGCGGATTCGCCCGGCTCAAAATCGGCATGATCTGCGCCAGGACCGGTTATCCCAGCGGTGTCGTCTACCAGCTGTTCGGCTCGAAGGAGACGCTGGTGCAGCGGCTCGTCGAGTTCGCCGCGGAGAAGTTCGCCGACGCGTTCAGCGCCGCCGTCGCCACGAGGACCGGCGGTCTGACGCCGAGCCCGATGGACATGCTGCGCGCGCTGCTGGACATCTTTTTCGAGCTGCTCACCGACATGCCGCCGCTGAACCGGGCGTTCGTGGTGCTGTGGACGGACGCGACCGTCGGTGATCCGGCGGTGCGGTCGGCGATGACCGAGGCCGATCGCCGCTACCGGTTCGCCATCGCGCAGACCGTCGCGGCCGGGATCGCGGACGGATCGATCTCGGGCGTCCGCGATCCCGACGCGTACTCGGCGGCGCTGGTCGGGCAGCTGCGGGGGATCGCCGTGGCCTCGATCATCGATCCGGGCGGTATCGATCTGCGCGCCGTTCGCGCGGAGATGGAATACGCCGTGGACCGGCTGGCGGCCTAGACGTTCTTCGTCAGCGACGCCGCACCGAAAGAGACGCTGAACCGCTCACACCAGATGGTCACGCTCGAATAGCGCGCCAGATCGGTGCCCGACGGCAGGGTGTAGTTCTGGCTTCCCTTGTTGCCCTTGAGTTTCCCCGCGCTCACGTACGCGCCGTCGTCGAACACGGACCAGCCGTCCTTGCCAGGCCGGACCGGCGCGTCGGTGAGCCAGACCCGCAGATCCGGGCCGTTGCTCGTGTCGAGGTTCTCGAGGCGCAGCACCAGTGATCCGTCGGCCGCGCGCAGGATCCTGACGCTGCCGCTGGTCGCGTGCTCGTGACTGATCAGTTCGCCGGTCGCGACGACGGCGGGCTCTTTCTGTGCGGGAGCGGCACTGGCGGAAGGCGGGGTGGCGGTCTGGACGGCGGGCAGCGCCTCCTGGACCGTCTCGTTCACCCAGAGCTTCCAAGGCTGGAACCAGTACAGCCCCGCCGCCACCACCACTACCAGTCCGGCCGCCAGGACGGTGAGCACCCGCTTGCGATTCATGGCCGTCATTCAACCGTGAGCGGCGTCCGGAATGCCTGGTTGGCGCGATTACCGATCTCTTACGGCGTGAGCGCGACCCGGCTCAGCGGCGCTCCTGCGGCTCCGGGATTTCGGCGTCTTGACGGCCCTGTCGCCGCTTGACAGGATGAGCGCCGAAAAGGGCATATCGGACGGAGGCCCCCTGATGGGTTCGGCGATGTTCTCGATCCTCCTGCCGATAGCGCTGGCGCTGGTCATGTTCGGACTGGGGCTGACCCTGACCGTCCGCGACTTCACCCGGGTGCTGAAATATCCGAAAGCGGCCGTGGTCGCACTGGTCTGCCAAATGATCTTGCTGCCGGCCATCTGCGTCGGCCTCATCGTGCTTTTCGGCCTCGACGGGGTGCTCGCGGTCGGGATGATGCTGCTCGTCGCCTCACCCGGCGGGACGTCGGCGAACCTGTTCAGTCACCTGGCGGGCGGCGACGTCGCCCTCAACGTCACGCTCACCGCGATCAACTCCGTGCTGGCCGTGTTCACCTTGCCCCTGGTAGTCGGTCTTTCGATGGCCGTATTCCTCGACGGCGACGCGTCGCTCGGCCTCCAACCGGCGAAATTCGTGCAGGTGTTCGCGATCGTGCTGATCCCGGTCGTGCTCGGGATGGCGGTGCGGGCCCGGTTCACCGACTGGGCGGAGCGGATGCGCAAACCGGTCAAGATCGCCTCCGCCGTGGTGCTCGTGCTGGTGATAGCGGCCGCGATCGCGCAGGAATTCCAGACCCTGCTGGACAACATCGGGACGCTCGGACCGGTGGCGCTGGCGCTGTCCGTGCTCAGCCTCGCGATTGGGTATTTCGTGCCCAGGCTGTTCCGGGTGGACCGTGGGCAGTCGATCGCGTCCGCCATGGAGATCGGCATCCACAACGCCACCCTCGCGATCGCGGTGGCGATCTCCGTGCTCGGCGACGAGGCGATGGCCGTACCCGCCGGGATCTACGGCGTGCTCATGTTCTTCCCCGCCGGGATCGCCGCCTTCCTGTTGTCCCGCAGCCCGGAGCGCGCGCCGGTCTGAGTTACTTTGGGGCGTGCGACGTTTCCCGATCGGCGACATCCTCGACGCGAACGGCGTCGCCGTCCACGTCCGACAGGACGGAGCGGGCGCGCCGCTGGTGCTGCTGCACGGCTATTGCGGCTCGGTGCACTGGTTCGACCGGCTCACGCGGGACCTGTTCTCGGAGCATCGCGTGATCCGGGTGGATCTGCTGGGCCATGGTTGTACCGGTGGTTCTTCCGGGCTTGACGCGGTATCGCAGGCACGCATGGTGGCGGACGTTCTCGACTTGCTGGGCGTCGACGACGTTCTGGTGGCCGGCCATTCATTCGGCGCGGACGTCGCCCTCGCGCTCGCCGGGATTTCGCCGCGCGTGCGCGGAATCGTCGTCATCGCCCAGGCGCCGGACTACAGCTACGCGTCCTTCCCGCCGGGCAGTTCGGTGCTGTTGCCGATGGCGAGCGCGGTGGTACGGATGATCGCTCATCGGCGATGGGCCCGGTTCGCGGTGAGGTTCCGGCGCGGGGTCTTGTTCGACGATCCCGCGCAGGATCTGGTCGATCACGCCGTCACGGCGCCCGCCATGGCCAGGGTCGTTCTCGTGGACCGGGCACGATTGCTGGCGGCGCGGCCCTTGGATGCGCAGATCGTCGAGCTCGGGTTGCCGTGTTTGGTCGTTCTCGGGCGGCGAGACCGTTTTTACGACTGTGAAAGGACTGCTGCCCGGTATTCGGCGGTGGGGGCTCGGGTGGAGATCGTGGAGGGTGCGGGGCATTCTCCGTTTTTGGACCGGCCCGGTGAGGTGGCTCGATTGCTCAAGGAGTTCTCGGTCTCTTGTAATAGATAGTGGTCATTCTGGTGGAGTGAATCACTCGGGAGTGGTATTCATGCTCCTTCGTTGTCGCGTAAAATTACGAATACATGTTCGAGCAGATTTGGTATTATTGGGTGGTTTCAACTGGTGAGTGCACCACCTCTAGTCCAGCAACACTTTACTGAACGCTTCGATCGGTTTAAGCCATCCCAGTGTTTGCCGCGGCCGGTCGTTGAGCTCGTCCGCGATGGCATCGAGTTCGTCCTGTGCCCACCGATCTGCGGAATCTCACCTTGCTGTGCGGTTCCCACCGTGTGTCTCGAATGCGATTGAGAGGTTCTGATGTAGAAGCCAGAGTCGCTTGAAAGCAATGCTGTGTCGAAGATGAAGGTAGGTCCTTCGGCATCGTTCTGCAGGGGATGATGTCAAACCGCCCTGAGCTGCTGCGGTGAATGAGTTGTGGTGGTGAGCGTCAGGGAAACGTCACGCAATGATGTGGCAGGTGCGGTCCGGGAAGGCGAACGACAGTGAACCATCGACGACGCGTCGTAATGCATGAGATGACATCAAAACCGGGGATTGGTGGTTTTCCCGGGATGAGCCAGGCGGGTGCCTGTTTATTGGCCTGGCGGTGTCCGGCGTATAGGTGGCGCGAGCCCGGAATCAGGCTTCGATATGGAACGAGAGAATCCCTCGCCCGGAAACAGTGATCGGCTGGTTGTGTCGATGACGAGAGGGAGAGTCTCAAGTGGTGAAGAGCTGTGAGAGACGTATGAGTACCGGTTGTCGGGCAGGGAGGCGGACCGGCTCGTAGTAGCGATGAAGTGCCTGTAATGGGTGTGGAGCGAAGGGGTCGGGTTGTCAGATGTGAATGTCGTTGATCAACCACAGGTTGGGATGAGTCAGATCGTCACATCAGGATCGTCGGGTAAGGCGTTTGATATTCCGAAAACGCTGGTATGGGAAGCATATCTGAAGGTGAGGGCCAACAAGGGTGCTGCTGGGGTGGATCGGCAGTCGCTGGCGGATTTTGCGCGGGATGAGAAGAAGAACCTGTACAAGATCTGGAACCGGATGTCGTCGGGAAGCTATTTCCCGCCGCCGGTCCGGGCCGTGGAGATCCCGAAAGCAGGCGGAGGGGTGCGGGTGCTCGGCGTGCCGACCGTAGCTGACCGGATCGCCCAGACGGTGGTGGCCATGGCGTTGGAACCGTTGGTGGAACCCGTGTTCCACGACGATTCCTATGGCTACCGCCCGGGGCGGTCAGCGTTGGACGCGGTCGCGGTATGCCGGGACCGATGTTGGCGAAGTCCATGGGTGATCGATCTCGACATCCGGGGTTTCTTTGACAACGTGCCGCATGTTCCGATCCTGCGTGCGGTCGGGAAGCACACGGATAAACCGTGGGTTCTGTTGTATGTTCAGCGGTGGCTCACGGCACCGGTCCAGCGGGCTGACGGAACCCTGGAAACCCGGGATCGGGGGACTCCTCAGGGGTCCGCGATCTCGCCGTTGTTGTCGAACCTGTTCATGCACTACGCATTCGATGATTGGTTAGCTCGGATGCAGCCGTTGGTCAGGTTCGAACGGTACTGCGATGACGCGATCGTGCATTGTGTGACCGAGAAACAGGCTCACTACATCCTCAGGTCGATCAAGGAAAGGCTGGCACGGCTTGGGCTGGAGTTACATCCAGAGAAAACCAAGATTGTGCAGTGCGTTCAAGAAGGCAGAGACCGCGCGCAGTATGGTGTGGAATTCACCTTCCTGGGATACACATTCCGGCCCCGATACGCTCGACTACGGGACGGTCGCTGGAAATCCGGGTTCTTACCCGCGGTGAGCAAGTCCGCCAAGAAGTCGATGGCGGCTGTGATTCGTGGGTGGCGACTCGGGCGCCGCACCGACTTGACCTTCAGAGAGATCGCCGCGATGATCAACCGCGTTGTGGCGGGCTGGATCAACTACTATGGGCGCTTCTACAAATCGGAGTTGATCAGCTTCCTCGGTAACCGGATCAATCCTCATCTGGTCCGGTGGGCAATGCGGAAATTCAAACACCTGCACCGGTGGCCATCGAAAGCCCGGAAGCGGATCGCCCAGATTGCTACGCAATACCGGAGCATGTTCGTGCATTGGCGACATGGTGCACTCCCGGCAGGTTCGACAACGGGAGCCGTGTGACGCGAGAGTGTCACGCACGGTTCTGAGAGCGGCGGCGGGGGAAGTTCCCGCCGCCGACTCACCACCGGCTGATCCACCACGGCGACTGGGAAGTCCGCATGGCCCCCGACGGACTACCGGAGTTCACGCCACCGCAGTATCTGGATCCGCTACGAAGACCCCGGCGCAACATCCTTCATCGCGCCGCCGCTTAACCCCGCGTCACCCGAGGAGCCCGCCAGCCACGTAGGCGACGGGCCCCTCGCTATGCCCACGTGCCGCACAAAGGTCGCGAGAAGCACGACATGAGTAGTCCGCATTTATTGAGGGGTAAGGCGAGGGTGGCGTGGTGGGTGGTAAGTCCGTGAAGGCCTCCTTGAGGGACTCTGGGTCCCTCAAGGAGGCCTTCACGGACTTCAAGACGGGACGTTGATGTCACAGCCGTCCCACTGTCACCAGGGATCACGCCTGACGGTAGTGAAGGGCTCCTTCACTACCGTCAGCGTAGGCAAGGAAGCCTTCACCACCAGGGAAACGCGTAGGCAGCAGCGACCACAGCCCGCGACACGACACGTTTGACTTACCCCTCAAATAAATGCGGAGTCAGCGGACACAACATTCAAGACTCAAAGGCCGAATTGAACGCAGGCGTCCCCGATGGCCTCATCCAGCACGGCGATCCCCTCCGCCAGTTCCTCTTCCGTCGCCGTCAACGGCGGAGCGATCCGGAACACCCCGCCCATCCCCGGCAGCTGCACGATGTTCATGTGCAGCCCCAGTTCCAAGCACCGTCGCGTCACCAGTGCGCCCAGCTCGTCCGAACTCCGCTTCGTCTCGCGGTCCACGACGAGTTCGACGCCGACCAGCAGGCCTCGACCGCGGATGTCGCCGATGACGGGATGACGGACGGCGAGGTCGTCGAGGCCTCGGCGGAGGAAGGCGCCCAGTTCGGTGGCGCGTTCGTCGAGACGGTCGCGGGTGAGGACGTCGAGCACGGTGTTCCCGACGGCCGCCACCAGTGGGTCCGCGACGTGCGTGGTGAAGAAGAGGTAGCCGCGGTCGTGCGCCTCCTGTTCGATCTCCGCGCTCGTGATCACCGCCGCCAGCGGGAGTCCGGCGCCCAGTGTCTTGGACAGGGTCAGGATGTCGGGGACGACGCCGTCGCGTTCGAAGGCGTACCAGTTTCCCGTGCGGCACAAGCCGGTCTGGGCTTCGTCGAGGATCAGCAGCATCCCGCGTTCTCGGCACTTCTCCTGCAGAGCGGCGAAATACCCCACAGGCGGTTCGACGATCCCGCCCGAACTGAGGATCGGTTCGACGACGCACGCCGCGAGACTGCCGACGGACTGGGCGTCGATCATTTCGAACCCGAAGTCCAGCTGGCGCCTCCAGTCGAGCCCGCCGTCACTGTCCACGAAGTCCGGACGGTAGGAATTCGGTGCGGGGATCGCGAAGTTGCCCGGCGCCGAGGGTCCGTAACCCTTGCGGCCCGCGCTGTAGGTAGCGCTCGCCGCCGCGTGCGTCATCCCGTGCCACGACCGGGCGAACGAGACGATCTCGTGTTTCCCCGTCACCAGCTTGGCCATCCGGATCGCGGCCTCGTTCGATTCCGCCCCGGTGGTCAGCAGCAGCGCTTTTTCCAGCGGTGACGGCACAGTCTCGGCCAGCCGTCGGGCGAGGTCGACGACGGGACGGCTCAGCATCCCGCTGAAGAGGTGGTCGAGCGAGCCGATCTGGCGCCGCACGGTGGCGACGATCTCGGGATGCGAATGGCCGAGGATCGCGCTCATCTGCCCGGACGTGAAGTCGAGGATCCGCCGCCCGGATTCGGTGAACAGATAGCTCCCGGCGGCGTGGTCGATGATCTCGCGGGTGAAGTCGCCGGCCCCGGCGTAGCGCACGAGGTGCCGGTCGGCGTCGGCCCAGAAACGGTCGGCGGTGGACAGGTCGGTGGTCGGAGCAGCCATGTCTCGACGGTAAGGCGCGGCCGAGCGACACGTCCAGCTCACAATTCCGGCTGGGCTGTTCGGCTGATCCGTACAACAATGGTGCGATGCTCAACCCGTGGAGGCTCAGCCTGCTGAGCCGGCTGGACACCCTCGGCACCGTCCGCGCGGTGGCGAAGGCGGCCAACCTGAGCGCGTCCAGCGTGTCCCAGCAGCTCGCGGTCCTCGAAGCCGAGACGCGCACGCAACTGCTGGAGCGCACCGGCCGACGCGTCCGGCTCACTCCGGCCGGGCTGATGCTGGCCCGCCGGGCGAGAGCGATCCTCGACCATATGGAGACCGTCGAGGCCGAGTTGCGCAGCCTCGGTGAAGCACCGGCGGGGCTGGTCCGCCTCGGTGCCTTCCAGAGCGCGATCCACACCATCGCCGTCCCCGCGGTGACCCGGCTGGCGCGCTCGCACCCGCAACTGGACATCGAACTGCTCGAACTCGAACCGCACGCCAGCCTGCCCGCCCTCCGGGTGGGCGACGCCGACGTCATCATCACCACCACGGACTTCGTCGAGCAGCCGCTGGGGCCGGACGTCGACCTCGTGCCGATCGCGACCGATCCGATCGTCCTCGTGGTCCCGCCCGGTCATCCGGCCGCCGGCCGTGGTCCTGCCGACCTTTCCGCCTACGCGAATGAACCCTGGGCGTTCGACATCCCCCAGTCGTACATGGCGAACCTCGCCACCCGGCTCTGCCGTGAAGCCGGGTTCGAGCCGCGGGTGGTGTGCCGGTTCAGCAATTACATGCTGACGTTGCAGCACGTCGAGGCCGGGCTCGCGATCGCATTGCTGCCCGGCCTCGCCGTCGACAAGCGCTACCGTGTCGCCACTCGCGAGCTCGCGACGCCGGTCACCCGCTCCATCACCGCGGCGATCAGGCGCGGGTCCGCGCCTCGCGCCGCTGTCGACCTGGTTCTCGAGGCGATCCGGAGTCATCCGGAACTGCCGCTGTGAACCCGTTCCGCCGTGCGAGCAGGACCACGGCCAGCGTCGGTACCAGCAGTACCAGCACGCTCCAGGGGAACGCCCCGGCGCCGAAGCCGTCGAGGAGGACACCGCCGGCGATCCCGCCACCCGCCATCGCGGCGTTCCACAGGGTGACGAGCATGGCTTGCGCGATGTCCGCCGCGCCGCCTTTGTCGCCTGCCTGCGCGGCCGCGGTCTGCAGCAGCGTCGGGACGCCGCCCCAGCCGAGCCCCCACAACGTCACCGCGACATAAACCAGAACCGGACTTTCGCCCAGCAGAGCCAAAATCGTCGCGCCGAGGGCGAAGAGGAGGGTGCTCGCGACGGTCAGGAAGCGCAGCCGCCGGTCGATGAAGAGCCCGACGACCCAGATGCTGACCATCGAAGCCAGGCCGAACACCAGCAGGATCCGATCGACCGCGCCACCCATCGACACGGATTCGAGGAAGGTGGCGATGTAGGTGTAGAGGACGTTGTGCGCCAGTACGAAAGTCAGCGTCACGAAGAGAACCGCGGCCACACCGGGCACGGCGAGGGTCGCCCGCACGGGGAGCCTGCCGCCCTTGCCCTGTCCCGGGAAGTCGGGCACGGCCAGCGCGATCCAGCCGAGCAGGCCGAGCGCGATCACCGACATGATCGAGAACGTCACCTGCCAGCCGAAAGCACCACCCAGGAACGTGCCGGCGGGAATGCCGAGCGAGAGCGCGAGCGGGATACCCGTCATCACGACGGCGATCGCCTTGCCCTGCACCGGCTCCGGCGCGAGCCGTCGCGCGTAACCGGCCAGCAGCGCCCAGACGACGCCTGCGGCGACACCGGCGACGAAGCGCGCACCGAGGGTCAGCGGGTAGTTCGTGGACAGTGCCGTGACCGTGTTGGCGACTGCGAACCCGGCCACTCCGGTCAACAGCAAGCGTTTGCGCCGCCAGCCCGACGTGGCCGCGGACAGGGGGATCGCGGTGAGCGCGGTGCCGATCGCGTACACCGTCACGAGCTGGCCGGTCGCGGCTTCGCTCACGCCGAGACCGGCGCTCATCGCGGGAAGCACGCCCGCGGGCAGGGCTTCGGTGAGAACGGTGACGAACGCCGCGGTGGTCAGCGCGAGAAGCGCGCCGAGCGGGAGTTTCGGAGTCATGATCCGTATGCTCGAACCATCACATAGATGTGAAGGTCAAGTCGGCCGGGGTGAGGTGGCGCACATGCGGATCGGAGAGCTTGCGGAGCGGACGGGGACGTCGCGTCGTTTGCTGCGGTACTACGAAGAACAGGGGCTGATCGTCTCGCAACGGCAGGCCAACGGCTACCGGGATTACGACGAGTCGTCCGTCGACCGGGTCATCCAGGTCCGCGGCCTGCTCGACGCCGGGCTGCCGACGCGGATCATCAAGCAGATCCTGCCGTGCCTCGACAAGCCCCGGCAGATCTACTTCCCCGACGCGACCCCGGAAATGCTCGAAACCCTGGAGGCCGAACGCGACCGGATGACCCGGCGCGCCGAATGCCTGCTCCGCAACCGGGACGCCATCACCGAGTACCTCGACGCCGTCCGAGCCTACGACCCCGCCGTTTCTTGACGGACCATCGTTGATCGTTATTCTCAGCTGAAACGGTCAAACGAACAGGCGGAGCGATGCGAGAGCTGGGTGGCGACCGGCGCCGGAGGATTCTGGCGGCCGTCGAAGCGCGCGGAGAGGCGCGGGTGGTCGATCTCGCCGCCGAACTCGAGGTCTCCGTGGTCACGGTGCGCCGTGACGTCGAAGGACTCGCGCGCGAGGGCAGGCTCCGGCGCGGGCATGGGGTGGCGAGGGCGCTGGTGCCGCATGTCGTGGCGCAACCGGCGCGCGAGGACGGCAGTGGCACGGTCGCGCTGGTGGTCCCGGAGCGGCACGCGTACCTGAACGAGGCCGTGCACGGCGCGAGGTCCGCGCTCGAAGAGGCCGGGATGCGGGTCGTCCTGCACATCGCGCCCCGGATCGAAGGCGGCGCCGAACACTCGATCGTCGAGCGGGTGCTGGCGGACGACGTGCGCGGCCTGCTGATCGCGCCCCGCTGGCTCACCGTCGAAGCGGAAGAGGCGGACTACGGCTGGATCGCGGAAATGCCGGTACCCACCGTGGTGATGGAGCGGCGGCCGCGCCCCGGCAGCGTTCTGCACGCGACGGATTCGGTCTGCACCGATCACTGGTACGGCGTCCATCTCGCGGTCGATCACCTCATTTCCTTGGGGCACAAGCGGATCGTCCTCGCCGCCCGCGACGACAGCCCGACCGCGCGCGCCTTGCGGACCGCGTTCGCCGAGATCGCGGTCAGGCCGGAGATCGAAGAGAGCACCGTGATCCTCAGTGCTCCGGACGCCGGGCCCGGCCATCCGGCGTCACCGCGTGACGAGCGGGAACTCGCGGAACTCGTCGGCGAGGGCGGGTTCACCGGCGCCGTCCTGCACGGGGACGTCGACGCGTTGATGCTCGTCGAGCGGCTGGCCGAAGCCGGTCTCCACGTGCCGCGGGACTATTCGGTGGTGGCCTACGACGACGTCGTCGCGGCGCTCGGCAGCACTCCGCTCACCGCCGTCGCGCCGCCGAAAGCCGAGGTCGGGCGGGTGGCCGCCGAACAGCTGCTCCGCAGGCTGGCCGTCGGCGGCCGTCCTCGGCGCGTCCAGCTGATGCCGGAACTGAAGATCAGGGGCTCCACCAGGGCGATCTGATCGTTTGACCGTGTTAACCGAAACTATTGACCGTAAAACGCTCAGGCGATCAGAATGCGCTATCCGAATCGCAGGAGGCATCGATGCCTGGTCGACCGAGCCGACGGTCCGTTCTCGCCGCGAGTTTGGCGCTCCCACTCGGAGCGGCACTAGGGGCCTGTACGTCGACGGCGGCGCCCACACCGGCCTCGGGACGGGCGACCAGGATCGTCTTCTGGTCCGCGCTGCGCGGCAGCCAGCAGGTCGTCGACGCGTTCAACAAGGCGCAGAACCGCATCCAGGTCGTCTTCCAGCAGATCCCGTCGGCCGACTTCGGCGGCTACGCGAAACTGAGCAACGCCGCCCGCGCCGGTAACGCCCCCGACGTCGCGACGATCGAATACCCGCAGGTGCCCGGGTTCGCGATCGACGGCGTGGCAAGGGATATCACCGATCTCGTCAGTGATTCCCTGCGCGCGAAACTGCTGCCGCAGGCGCTGAACCTGACCACGTTCGCGGGCAGGGTGTTCACCGTTCCGCTCGACATCGAGCCCATGGTCTTGCACTACCGCAAGGATTTGTTCGACCAGTTCGGCTTCGCGGTGCCGCGCACTTGGGACGAATACGCGGCCTTGAGCCGCAAGATCCGCGAGAAGCTGCCCGCCTCCCGGGTGGGTGTGTTCCCCACGGACGGCGCGACACAGTTCGCGGCGTTCTCCTGGCAGGCCGGCGCCCAGTGGTTCGACACCCGTCAAGGCGCGTGGAACGTCTCGATCGCCGACGCGCCGACCCGTAAGGTCGCGGACTTCTGGCAAAGCCTGGTCGAACGTGGCGACGTGTTCATCAACGCCGCCTCCGGCAGACAGTACGACGCCCAGCTCGCCCAGAACCTGGTGCTCACCAAGCTCAGCGGTGCCTGGGACGCGGGTGCGCAGATGAAGTCACGGCCGGGCCAAAAGGGAAAGTGGCGGATCGCGCCGATGCCCCAATGGGATCCGGCGAACCCGGCCGTCGGCACGCATGGTGGTTCGACGTTCGCCATCACCAAGGACAGCCGACATCCCGAAGCCGCCATGGAATTCATCGAGTGGCAGGTCTCGCATCCCGACGCCCTGCGCGCCAGGCTCTCCAGCGGTGCCAGCAGCCAGTACCCGGTGGCGCCCGCGCTCATCGACGTCGGCAGGCAGGCCTTCGACCGCGCCTACTACGGCGGCCAGGACATCTACAGCCTGTTCTCCGAGGAAGCGGGCAAGGTCCGGGACGGCTGGACCTGGGGGCCGCGGATGTCCGCGACGAACCGGGTCATGCAGGACGGTTTCGCGAAGGCGGCAGGCGGCGACAGGACGATCCTCGACGCCGTCCGCGACGCGCACGACGGCACGATGCCGGACCTCAAGGCACTCGGCCTTGCCATCACCGAACTCGGTTCCTGAACCGCCGGAAGAGAAAGGTGGTGCCCCCTCGATGACCGCGACCCTGTCCCCACCAGTCGCGCGGCCGCCCGCGAAGAACGGGCCACGCGTGAAATCGCGACGCCGCGAGCATTTCGCCGCCGGTGTGCTGATGACACCGTTCTTCGTCCTGCTCGTGACGATCTTCCTGATCCCGGTCGGCACCGCCGTCTGGCTGAGTTTCTTCGGCGACGACCAGCCAGGGCTCGGTTTCGGCCCGGAGGCCACGGTGTTCGCCGGGTTCCGCAGCTACGCCGCAGTCCTGTCCGATCCGACGTTCCTCAGCGGACTCGGCGTGGTCGCCCTGTACTGCTTGATCTACATCCCGCTATTGGTCCTCGGCTCGCTCGTGCTGGCGCTGCTGCTGGATTCCGGCGCGGCACGGCTGCGCGCGTCGGCGCAGCTCGCCTTGTTCATGCCGCACGCCATCCCCGGCATCATCGCCGCGCTGATCTGGGTCTACCTCTACACACCGGGACTCAGCCCGGTGGTGGAGCTGCTGGGCAAGGCCGACATCGAGGTGAACTTCCTCGGGGTGCACGGTGTCCTCCCGTCGATCGTGAACATCGCGCTGTGGAGCAACCTCGGCTACTACATGGTGGTCTTCTACGCCGCGCTGCAGGCGATCCCGCGTGAGGTGATCGAGGCCGCGGTGGTGGACGGCGCCGGCCCGGTCCGGACGGCGGTGCGCATCAAGGCGCCGCTCATCCGGTCCTCGGTGGTCATGGTCGTGCTGTTCGCCCTGATCTGGGCACTGCAGTTGTTCACCGAACCGATGCTGCTCAGTCAGTCGACGCCGATGGTCGGTGCCCGCTTCTCGCCGAGCATGTACATCTACGACGCGGCCTTCACCCGCAACAACTACGGGCTCGCCGCGGCGGCGTCGGTGATCCTTCTGGCCTGCACCATCGCGCTGTCCTACGGCGTGACGCGCTGGTCCAACCGAGACCGGGGAGAGAAAAGCCGATGACCGCTCCCGCCTTGAGGCCGCGTCTGCTCGGCCGGTCGGCCGTCAACGTCGTAGTCGGCGTCTCCGTGCTGTACACCGTGCTGCCGATGCTGTGGCTGGTGCTCGCCGCGTCGAAGGATCGCGACGCGCTCTTCGGCAGCGATCTCTTTTCCGCCAAGGGTTTCTCGTTCATGCAGAACGTGGGCGACCTGTTCGCGATGGACGGCGGGATCTACGGCCGCTGGTACGCCAACAGCCTGCTCTACGCCGTCGTCGGCGCCGCGGTCGGTTCGCTGGTGAGCGTCGCCTGCGGCTACGCCTTCGACAAATACCGGTTCCGGCACAAGGAGAAACTCTTCGGCCTGGTGCTGGCCGCGGTGATGGTGCCGCAGACGGTGCTCGCGCTGCCGCTGTACCTGATGGCTTCGGAAGCGGGTGTGGTCAACACCTTCTGGGCGGTGTTCATCCCGGTGCTGTTCAACCCGTTCGGCGTGTACCTCGGCCGGATCTTCAGCCAGGGCTACGTACCCGACGAGGTGCTGGAAGCCGCGCGGATCGACGGCGCGAGCGAGCTGAAGATGTACTGGACGGTCGCCCTGCGCATGCTGGCGCCCGGCGTGGTCACCGTCTTCCTCTTCCAGCTCACCGCGATCTGGAACAACTTCTTCCTGCCGATGGTCATGCTTTCCGACCAGAAGCTGTACCCGGTCAGCCTCGGCCTCTACTCCTGGAACAGTTCCGCGTCGGTCTCGCCCGAGTACTATCCGGTGGTGATCATGGGTTCTCTGCTCGCCGTCATCCCGCTCATCGTCGCTTTCGCGATGCTGCAACGGTTCTGGCGATCCGGGCTCACCGCGGGGGCGGTCAAGTGACCGTTCGCGCCGCGCTGGCGATGAGCAAGGAGGCCGCGACCGCCGTGCTCACCCCCGCACCACTGGCCGAACTGGGCCGGGTCTGCGACCTCGTCGCGGACCCGGTGCTCGACGACTTCACCACCCCCGAAGCGCTCGACGTGCTGCGGGACGTCGAGGTACTGGTCACCGGCTGGGGCTGTCCGCCGCTCGACGCTGCCGCGCTGGCGGCCGCGCCCCGGCTGCGCGCGGTCGTCCACACCGCCGGATCCGTGCACGGGCATGTCACCGGCGATTGCTGGGACCGGGGGATCGAGGTGTCGTCCGCGGCGTCGGCCAACGCGCTCCCGGTGGCCGAGTACACGGTGTCGATGATCCTCCTGACCGGCAAGCGCGTGTTCGAAAGCGCCCGTGAGTACCGGCGGACCCGAGAGCGGAAAGACTGGCTTTCGACTCCGGCCGACGTCGGGAATTTCGGCCGTACCGTGGGGATCCTGTCGGCCTCGCTGATCGGCCGCCGGGTGATCGACCTGCTGCGGCCGTTCGACCTCCGGATCCTGCTGCACGATCCCTACGTGACCGACGCGGACGCGGCGGCGCTCGGCGTGGAGCGGGTCGGGCTCGCCGAGCTGTTCGCGCGCGGCGACGTCGTCAGCGTGCACACCCCGCTCCTGCCCGAGACCCGTGGCCTGGTGAGCCGGGAGCTGCTCACCGCGATGCGCCCCGACGCCGTCCTGATCAACACCGCGCGCGGGGCGGTCGTCGACCAGGACGCCCTCGCCGACGTCACCGCCGACGGCCGGATCAGGGCCGTCCTCGACGTCACCGATCCCGAGGTGCTGCCTAGTGACCATCCTTTGTGGACCATCGAGAACGTCTTGATCACCCCGCATCTGGCCGGATCGCAGGGCAACGAATGGCGGCGGCTGGCCGATCTCGCCGTCGCCGAGGTCGCACGCTGGGCTTCGGGTGAGGGCTTCGCCCATCCGGTCAAGCGCGAAAGGCTCGGAAGGATCGCATGAAGCTCCCCGCTGAAGACAGGGAACTGAGCCCGCACACCGGGTACACGCGACGGCATTGGGAGGCGGCTGCGGACGGTCTGCTCGCGGCGGCGTGGCGCTGGGCGAGCCCGGGCGGCGCGTTCCTCGATCTGCCGGGCAGACCGTCGGGCAGCGGCGTCCGCTCGGACGGGCTGGAGGGGTACGCGCGCACCTTCCTCGCCGCGGCGTTCCGGGTGGCCGGTGCCAAGGGCGACGATCCGCACGGCTGGCTCGGCCGCTACGCCGAGGGGATCGCCGCGGGTACCCGCGAACCCGGCCGCGAAGACGCCGAATCGTGGCCGCTCATCCTGAACCACGACGTCCAGGGACAGCCGATGGTGGAATCCGCGTCAGTCGCCCTGGGGCTGCGACTGACCAGGGAATGGCTGTGGGACCGGCTCGACTCGGGCGTCCGGGACCGCGTCGAACACTGGCTGCGGGGCGCGCTGCGGCATGTGCCCGCGCCGAACAACTGGTACCTCTTCCCGTACGCCGTGGCGGGGTTCCTGGAGGCGGTCGGCCGGGGTGACGCCGAAACCGCCCGCGTCCGCGAACGGGCGCTGACCCTGCTGGAGACCTGGTATCGCGGCGACGGCTGGTACGCGGACGGCGACGGCCGCGCGTTCGATCAGTACAACGGCTGGGCCTTGCATCTGTATCCGGTGCTCGACGGGTATCTGGCGGGGGAGACGTCGGTCCACGGGCAACGGCTGCGTGAGCATCTCGAGGGTTCCCGGCTGCTCTTCGGCGGCGACGGCGCGCCTGTCTACTTCGGACGGTCGATGGTCTACCGGTTCGCCGCGGCCTCGGCGATCGGTCTCGGGGCGCTCACCGGGCATACGCCGCTCGATCCCGGTGTCTCCCGGCGCCTGATGAGCGGGACACTGAAGTACTTCCTCGATCGTGGTTCGGTGGGGGAAGACGGGCTGCTGAGCCTCGGCTGGCACGGCCCGCACGACGCGTCGTTGCAGCACTACTCGGGGCCGGGCTCCCCGTATTGGGCGTCGAAGGCGTTCGTCTGCCTGCTGGCACCACCGCATGATCCTTTGTGGACAGAGGTCGAAGGCAGAGCGCCGAGCGAGGGGCCGGATACGGTGCTCGCCGTGCCGTCCGCCGGTTTTCTGGTGCAGACGACGCGCGCCGACGGGGTCGTCCGGCTGTACAACCACGGCAGCGATCACGTCCGCCCGTACGAGCCGGACTCCGCCGAGGGCGAAGACCCGCTGTACGCGCGGCACGCCTACTCGACCAGGACGGGGCCGACGGCGGTGGGCAATGTCCGCGACAACCATTTCGCCGTCGTCCTCGGCGGTGTGCGCAGTGCCCGGCGCCGGATCCAGCCGCTCGGAGCCGGGAACGGGGACGGCTGGGGTTGGGCGGCGTCGTGGCACAAGCCGGTTTTCGTATCCGGTCCGCCGATGGTCCCCGGCCTGCGGGTCGAGAGCGTGACGGTCGCGCGAGGCCGGTACGAACTGCGGGCGCACCGCGTCCTCGGCGCGCCGCCCGGGGCCAAGGTCGAACTCACCGGCTGGGCCACCGACCCTGGCGAGTCGGTGCTGCGGCCGCTGCTCGGCTGGACCGGGCAGGACGAACTCCGCGCGCCACAGGGCACGGCGTTCACCCGGTGGGCCGTGGTCCCGCGGCTGACCGCGGAGGCCGAAGGCACCAAGATCTACGTCGCCCTCGCGGCTCTTTCCGCCGAACAGCCGGAGGACGTCGAGGTCGTCACCGGACCGGCCGGTTTCGAGGTCCGCTGGCCCGACGCCTTCGTCACCCGGGTCACCTTCGACCCGATCGAGGTGACCAGTCCCTCACTTGACACCATGAGAAAGCGCTTTCAAGATTGAGCGGCACCGGTCGAGGGAGGGTATGTGAACCGACGGTTCGCCGTGAGCACACTGGGGATGCCCGGTGTGCCCGTGGCCATGGCGGCCGAGGTCGCCGCCGCCAACGGCTGCCACGGGATCGAACTGCGGGCACACCCCGACGAAGCCGTCCATAGTGGACTTTCCGAACGCGGAACGGCGCAGGTACGGGCGCTGATCGCCGACGCCGGTCTGGAAGTGGCCTGCCTGGCCGGGTACGCGAAGGTGTGCGCTCCCGGCCCGGACGAGCCGGTGATCGCCGAACTGCGCGCGCTGATCGAACTCGCGCACGGTCTCGGTGCCCCCTCCATCCGGGTCTTCCCCGGCGGTGACGGCCCTTCGTACGACCGGATCGCCGCGGTGCTGGACGAACTGGCGTCCGCCGGCGTCCGCCTGCTGGTCGAGACGCACGACTCCCATCCGACCGGCAAGGCCGCGATGGGGCTGGTCGAACCGTTCGGCGACCCCGCCCGCGTCGCGGTGCTGTGGGACGCGCTGCACCCGTGGCGTTCCGGCGAGACACCCGCCGAAACCCGGGCGGCGCTCGGCGATCATCTCGGATATTTCCAGGTCAAGGACGCCGTCTCGGCCGTGGACACGACACCCGTCCCGCCGGGGGAAGGCGCGGTCCCGCTCGGCGAATGCGCCGGACTGCTGCGGGATTGGGCGGGCTGGATCTCCCTGGAGTGGGAGAAGGCGTGGTACCCGGACATCGCGCCGGTGGTCGCGCCGTTGCGCGCGGCCGCCACCTGGTTCTTGAGTCTCGACAGTGAGAAAGCGCTTTCAAAGGAGAACGGATGACCACGCGGACACTCGGCGTCTTGATGAACGGCGTCACCGGGCGGATGGGCTACCGGCAGCATCTGGTGCGCTCGGTCCTGGCGATCAACGAGGCGGGCGGGGTCGAACTGTCCGACGGGTCGCGGGTCCGGCTGGAGCCGGTACTGGTGGGCCGCAACGCGGACAAGCTCGAAGAGATCGCCACGCGGCACGGGCTGACCCGCTGGACCACCGACCTCGACGCGGCGCTCGGCGACGACGACCTCCCGCTCTACTTCGACGCGCAGCTGACCGCCGTCCGGGAGAAGTCGATCGTCCGCGCCATCGACGCGGGCAAGCACATCTACACCGAGAAGCCGGTCGCGGAATCGGTCGAAGGCGCGCTCGCCCTGGCACGGCACGCGGAGGCGGCCGGGGTCAAGAACGGCGTCGTCCACGACAAGCTGTACCTGCCCGGGCTGCTCAAGCTGAAGCGGCTGCTCGACAGCGGCTTCTTCGGCCAGGTGCTCTCCGTGCGCGGCGAGTTCGGGTACTGGGTCTTCGAGGGCGACTGGCAGAGCGCGCAGCGGCCGAGCTGGAACTACCGTGCCGAAGACGGCGGCGGCATCGTCGTCGACATGTTCTGCCACTGGAACTACGTGCTGGAGAACCTCTTCGGCGCCGTCAACGCCGTGACCGCGAAGGCCGTCACCCACATCCCGGAGCGCGTCGACGAGAAGGGCGAGCGGTACACGGCCACCGCCGACGACGCCGCGTACGCGATCTTCGAGCTCGAAGGCGGCGTCATCGCCCAGCTCAACTCGTCCTGGTGCGTGCGGGTCCACCGCGACGAACTGGTGGAGTTCCAGGTCGACGGCACGCGCGGGAGCGCGGTCGCGGGGCTGCACCGGTGCGTCATCCAGCCGAGGGAGGCCACGCCGAAGCCGGTGTGGAACCCCGACCTGGCCGAGACCCAGTCGTACCGCTCCCAGTGGCAGGAGGTGCCGGACAACGAGGAGTTCGGCAACGGCTTCCGCGCACAGTGGGAGCAGTTCATCCGGCACGTCGTGGAGGACGCACCGCATCCCTACGACTTCATGGCGGGCGTACGCGGCATCCGGCTCGCGGAGGCAGGCCTCGAGTCGTCACGGGAGAACCGCCGGATCTCGCTGGTCTAGCGACCGAACACGGCGTCAGGGTCTTCGGCGATCAGCCCCGAGATCTCCCGGATCTTCCGGTTCGTGTGCTGTGACGCCTCCGTGAGCCAGCGGAACGCCTCGTCGGCGTTCAGTCCCAGACGCGCCATCACGATGCCCTTCGCGGTGGCGATGGCGTCCCTGGTCTCCAGCGCGGCGACCAGGGTCTCCGCCTGCTTTTCGGCGGCGGCCCAGCGGGACGCGGTCAGGACGATCGCCGAGATCGCCGAGGTGAACATCGCGATCAACGCAGACTCGACCGGGGCGAACGCGTCCTCGGTATAGCTCCAGATGTTGAGCGCGCCCGAGAGCGGCTCGGTGTCACGCCGCCGGTAGCCGTGGCCGTCGTCGGGGAGGAACAACGGGCAGGCCAGTGCGGTCCGGACACCGAGTTGCTCGGCGGCGGCCGCGAAATCGGGCCAGCGGACGGACGCGGTCTCCAGCCGGGTGCGGACGATCGTCCCGGTTTCGGCCGCAGTCAGGCACGGCCCCTCGTCGGCGCTGTACTGGGTCTTGTCCAAGGGGAGCAGGGACTCGTCGGTGGCGGCGATGGTGCTCGGTTCGTCGTTCTCGTAGAGCGTGACGGTGGCCGCGTCCGCTTCGGGCAGCAGGTCGACCACCTTCTTCGCCACCCGCACCAGCAGTTCGTCGCGGGACTCGTCGAGCCGGATCGACTCGGTGAGCTCTCGCAACGCCGAAGTGGTGTCGCGAAACTGATCCATCATGTCCCTTTCCCATGGCCGGCCCGGTTGCGCCAGCCTTCCGAACCTACCCGGTCCGGGTCCGGGGGCATTGCACGATTCGGCCTAACCATCGGCCGGTGGCCGCCCGGCTCAGTGGTCAACAGACCCTCGCCGTGGGAAAGCCCGGGAAGTCGCCGTTCGAACCGGGTGACCTGCCCGGTCGGGAGAATTCCGGTCAGTTCGGCCCGGTCGCCGCGGAGCACCGAACCGGTGACGACCCCGCCGAGTTCGATCAGCCCGGACAGTGTCACGTTCACCACATCGGCGGGTAGTTCCAGTTCGACGCGGCTGATCGGTTCCAGTACCTCCGTCCCCGCCTCCTCCAGTGCCTCCCGCAACGCGAGCGGAGCGACCTTGCGGAAGTCGCCCGCCGCGCTGACCGGGCTGAAGTAGCCGGTGTGGGTCACGGTCACCGCGCAGTCGACGACCTCCCAGCCGGACGGCCCGTGCCGCAGCGCCGCCTCGACCGCCTCCTCGATGGCCTTGTGGAAGGCGAGGGGGAGGGAGCCGAGTTCGACGTCGAGGCCGAAGGTCAGTCCCGACCCGGGAGCGCCGGGTTCCACACGGAGGCCGAGCGTCGCGAAGTACGGGTTCCGCGGCTCGGTGATCTCCCACCGCGAGGATCCGGTGCCGACCGGCCGCTCGACACAGATCGTCCGCGTGGCGGCGAACCCGACGTCGAGGCCGTGCTGTCCGGAGAGTGTCTCCGCGATGATCTCCTTCTGTACCTCGCCGTAGAGCCGTACGGAGATCTGGCGTGTCTCGTCGTCCTGCCGGACGGAGATCAGCGGATCCTGTTCCGCCAGTTCCTGCAGGGCGGCGAAGACCGAAGGCGTTTCCCCGGGCCGGGCGGGAACGACCACGGTCTCCAACGCGGGCGGCGGGAACTGGGCCGCGGCCCCCTGGGCGTCGAAGACACCGACCTGGTCGCCGATCCGGATCTCCTTGAGGCCGGTGACCTTGGCGATCCGCCCGGCACTGGCGCGGGCCTCCACGGTGCCGTCGCCGATCTCGAAGACACGCACCGCGCTCACCTTCGCCTCCGTCGTGATCGCCCCGCCCGGGCTTCGGCGATGGAACCGGACGACGTCCCGCGCGCCGATCTCGCCGGAGAACACGCGGAGATAGGCGATCTTCTCGTGGGCTCGGCCGCGTTCGATCTTGAACACGGTGGCCCGCAGCCGGTCGTCGATCGCGGGTTTCGCCGTCTCCGCGAGGAATTCGCGGATGCCGTCGGTCAGCTCGGCGATCCCCTCGCCGCTGTGCGCGGATCCGAAGAAGACCGGGGAGACGACACCGCGCCGGGTCTGACGGACGACTTCGGCCCGGTAATCCTCGGCGGTCGGCATGCCGTCGAGGTACGCGGACAGGAAGTCGTCGCTGTGCTCGGCCAGCGTTTCGGCGAGCGCGGCCGACGGTGAGAGCGGTCGCGGCCGGGTCCTCGCGGCCGCCGTGCCGAGGTCGTCGACGTCGGACATCGGCACGCACGCGACGCCGAGGCGTTCGGTGAGGTCGGCGAGGAGCCCGTCGTAGCGGGCGCCGGCGCGGTCGATCTTGTTGGCGAAGATCACCACGGGGAGCCGCAGCCGGGCGAGGGCTCGCATGAGTACGCGGGTCTGCGCCTGCACCCCCTCGACGGCGGAAACGACGAGGACGACGGCGTCGAGCACCCGGAGCGCGCGCTCGACCTCGGCGATGAAGTCGGGGTGCCCGGGGGTGTCGATCAGGTTGACCCGCAGGTCACCGACGCGGAAGGCGACCACGGCCGAGCGGATGGTGATGCCGCGGCGGCGTTCCAGTTCCATCGTGTCGGTGCGCGTGTCCCCGGCGTCGACGCGGCCGAGGGTGCCGATGGCACCGGTGTGATGGAGCAGGCGCTCCGTCAGGCTCGTCTTACCGGCGTCGACATGGGCGAGAATTCCGATGTTCAGGTGTTCCATGGATGAACGGCTCCAGGGCTGTCGAAAGGTCCGTACGACTCGGGGACTCGACAGCGCACCGCACGCCGTTCTCCTTCTCTTGAAAACACCTGGCCGGGCCGGACGTTAGCAGTGTGTTTCCGGCCGGTCACGCGATTTACCGACGAAACGCGGCGTTGCTGAAGTGCGGAATCCGTGCTTCACTCCTTGCGTGCCGTACCGACGTACCCCGAAGACGCAGGCCAGGCTGGACTCCCAGCGAGGGGAGATCCTGGCCGCCGCCATCGCGTTGCTGGCCGAGACCGGCTACGCGGGCTGCTCCATGGCCGCGGTCGCCGCACGGGCGGGCGTCGGCACCGGCAGCGTCTACCGGCAGTTCCCGTCCAAGGCAGACCTGGTCGTCGAGGTCTTCCGCGAAGTGGTCTCCCGGGAGGTCACCGCCGTCGAGGCCGCCGCGTCCCGAGGCGACGTCCGGGAACGGGTGGTCGCGGTGATCGAGACGTTCGCCGGCCGGGCATTGAAGGCGCCGAGGCTGGCGTACGCGTTGCTTGCCGAGCCCGTCGACGCCGTGGTGGAGGCCGAACGGCTGGTGTTCCGCCGCGCGTTCCGCGAGGTCATCGCCAGGAACATCGCCGACGGCGTGGCCAGGGGATTACTGCCCTCGCAGGACGCGGAGGCGACCGCCGCGGCGCTGGTCGGCGCGGGCGCCGAAATGCTCGTCGGCCCGCTAGCCGGGGACGGCGGCCCGGACACGATCCCGCATCTGGTCACCTTCACCCTCCGCGCGCTGGGAGGCTCCGATGGCCTTTGAGACGCTCACTTATCGCGTCGAAGACCGCAAGGCCTACCTGACGTTGAACCGCCCCGAGCGGCTCAACGCGATCAACGACGTGATGCCCGACCTCAAGCAGTTCGCCGAGGGAGACCGCGAAGGCCGCTGGAATCAAGGCCCGGTCTGGGATCCGGTCAAGGACTACCGGGTGATGAAGCGCAACACCGACGACTTCTTCAGCCTGTGGCGATCGCTGAAACCCACGATCTGCATGTGGGTCTACCGCGTCGGTGCCCAGCGCGCGAAGCGGATGCTGCTCACCGGCGACACCATCGACGGCACCACCGCTGCGGACTGGGGGCTCGCGCTCGACGCGGTGGAACCCGATCGGCTCGAAGCCGCTGTCGAGGAACTCGCCGACCGCATGGCGGGCGTGCCGACGAACCAGCTGGTGATGCAGAAGCTGATGATCAACCAGGCCTACGACAACATGGGACTCTCCGGCACCCAGACCCTCGCGACCTTCTTCGACGGCGTCACCCGGCACACCCCGGAAGGCCGCTGGTTCCGCGAGTTCGCCGAACGCGACGGTTTCCACGAGGCGGTGGCCTACCGCGATTCCGGACAGGTCATCCCGGACGGCGGCGGACCGCTGCCGGACAGTACCGATTCGAGGAGGTCGTCATGACCGCGAACACCGAAAGCGAACGGGTCGCCGAACGCCTGCAACGTTCCTCCGCGCGGCTTTCCTACGATCCGGACATCGACGTCGACTGGCAGGCACCGCTGGTCGAAGGCGCGTACGGCAAAGCGCCGGAACGCTGTTCCTTGTACGGCACCGAATTGTGGGAACGCCTCGACGAAGACCAGCGAGGCGAACTGAGCCGTCAGGAGGCCGCGGCCGCGGCGGCGTCGGGGATCTGGTTCGAGCTGATCCTGATGCAAGGCCTGGTACGGCACGTGTACAACAGCGACCCGACCACGCACAACGCCCAGTACGCGCTCACCGAGATCGCCGACGAATGCCGTCACAGCACCATGTTCGCCCGCTCGATCGCGAAGACCGGCGGCGTCGTCCGGCGCCCCAGCCGGTCGGCGCACCGGGCGGGCAAGGTGTTCGGCGCCCTCTGCGGCCCGGCGTTGCTGTTCGCCGGAGCCATCTACGTCGAAGAACTCGCCGACGGCATGCAGCGCGAGATGATGCGTGACTCCGACCTGCAACCGATGATCCGGATGATCTCGCGTATCCACGTCCTCGAAGAAGCTCGGCACATCAGCTTCGCCAAGGACGAATTGGGCAGGGCCTGGGCCCGCCACGGCCGCGTCGGCCGCGAACTGATCCGATGGGCGATCGCCGCCATGGCCTATGTCGCGACGTCGGAGTTGTTGCACCCCAAGGCATACACCTCTGTCGGACTGGACCCCCGCGAAGCCCGCCAGGTCGCCGCCGCGAACCCGCACTGGCGCCGGACCAAGGCGACGTGGGCGGCCAAGGCCGTCGACCACTTCACCGAAATCGGCCTCATCGGTGGCCCCAGCCGTCGGCTGTGGCGACGCGCAGGCGTCCTCGACTGAACGCAAAACCCAGGAAGGTAGCCCATGTCCGCACGTACCGGCCAGGTCCTCGGCCTCACCATCGCCGCGACCGGTCTCGCCCACTTCGCCGCCCCGGCGGCCTTCGAACCCGTGACGCGGATGGCGTTCGCGGACGACGTCCGTAACTGGACCTATCGCAATGGCGCCACCGAACTCGCCATCGGACTGGCGATCGCGGCCCGGCCCACGCGGAAGGCCGGTGCCGCCGGGCTGGCCGTTTACGCCGGATGGCTGGCGAAGCGAGTGCTCGCCCGGCGCTGAGACCATTCAGGCGGAAGGTCCGTGAAGGCCTCCTTCCCTACTCTCAAAGTAGGGAAGGAGGCCTTCACGGACTTCGCAGGGAGAGGTCAGCCGGTGACGTCGAGGTGGGCCTTGGCCGGGGTGGGGGTGGGTGCCTTGCCGTCGGCGGTGGGCCTGTCGCCGGCGGGCTTCGTGGTGGTCGAGGTCGCCGGGGTGCCCGGCTTGGAGGTGGTCGGCTTGGCGTGGGTCGGCTTGCCGGAAGGCGGCTCGGTGGTCGAGCCGTCGCCGTCTCCGTTGCCCGCGGCGCAGGTCACCGAGGCGAGGTCGAGCGTCTGGATTCCGTCGACACTGATCGACAGCGCGGTGACGGTGAGCGAGCCGTCCTTGTGCTTGACCTGCTTGTTCAGCGTGACCGAGGCCAGTCCCTCGACGCCGACGGCGGTGTTCGGTGCGGCGGCGACGTCGAGCTTGGTGGCGCCGATGGACGCCTTGGCGAGCGACGAGCTGCCCTTGCCGTTCTTGCACTCCGCTTCGATGGCCGATGCGCTGACCAGCGGCTTGCCCTGTTTGCCGATGAGCCCGCCGGGGTTCACGCTGACTTCCTTGATACTGGCCTTGGCACTGTCCTCGCTCGCCCGCGCGTTGAGCAGGTTGAGCTTGACCAGCTGCATCGGCAGCGAGAACTCCGCGAGCGACTTCTGCTGGAAGCCGTCCGAGCCGTCGACCGCGGGGACCGGGTCGATCTTCAGCAGACCGGAGGCGGACAAGGCGAACGCCGAGCTGCCGTGGCCGGTGGCGCCTGCCGCGGGCGCGATGGCGGTGAGCGCCACCACGCTGAGGGCGACTCCGCCGACGAGAGCTTTTCTGGTGAACAAATCATTACCCTTTCAAGAATTGTTCAGACGATGTTGACAATGGCGCCCAAAGGAACCTTCGCGAGCTCGTCGAGCGCCGCCTTCGGGACGCGGATACAGCCGTCGCTATTCGCTTGCCCGAGGAAACTGTCATCCGGCCAGGTGTGGATGCCGACCGTGCCGGGACCGCCGCCGAAAGTCTCGTGTGATTCCGAATGCGCACTCAGCGGCAGGACTATCGGGCTGTACTTGTTCACGGTTTCTTCGATGGACGCCAAGAGGAATGCCCGGCCTCGCGGGGTCGGATATTCCGGTTTCCCGGTGCCGATGGTCCACTTGCCCAGTGCCTCGCCGGAACGCGTGAGCTCGAGTGAGAAGGCCGCCCGGTCGACGTTGATGGTGTAGTCGTTCTGGGCGATTTCGATCTGGGCCGGGTCGAGGTGTATCCAGCCCGCGGAAGCGTTGGGCCTGGTCGGGAGCAGGATCTCCGCCCACGGGCCCTGTTCTGCGATCACCGGGACCCAGGTGGGGGAGCCGACCTGGATCGACGGGAGCTTGGCGACGGCCTTGCCGCCGATGCTCTGGTAGACGACGAGGTCGTCCTTGGGGTGCACGACCTTGCCGGTGGCCGCGCCGCCGGAGTCCTTGGCCGCGTCGGCGAGCGTGCCGAACGTGGTGGCCTCGGGTAGCTGGGTCAGATCCTCTTGACCGACCGCTGCCGGGGCCGGGAGTGCCGGTTCGCTGCCGCAGCCCGCGGCCAGCAGAACGATCAGCGAGGCGAAACCGAGGATTCGCGCCCGGCGACGGTTTCGCGGCCGAGGGTAGGCGACATCACTGCTTTCCATACATCCCAATCCCTGAACGGTGAGAATTGACGAGCAGGCAAAGAAAGTGTGGCCTGATCAGGCGACGCGACGAGAGCGTAGCGCCATCGAAATCCGTGTCCAACCCGGGGCGCGTAAAAAGTGAAAGAAAGGTGTTTTTGTTATGTGTATACGAAAGCGCGGAGTGGAAATACGCACATCCGTTTGCTCATCGATCTTCTCGGGAAGGGCCGGAAGCGACGGCGTCGAAGATGAGGGGGAGGAACGCCCGGTCGAGGCTGCCCGGGGGCAGCTTGCCGGGTTCGACATAGCTCTGCGCCAGGCCACCTTCCCGGATGGCGATGAACAGCCGGGCGAGCTGCTCCAGGTCGACTTCGGTGGTCCGGCCGGTCCTGTTGAGCAGGGCCTCCAGGACGCGGACGATCTCGGCGCGGATGCGGGCGTCGTGCTCGGCGAGCCGTGCCGCGGCTTCGGGGTCGCGGATGGCGTGGAGGGTGAACTCGGTGCTGACCAGGTACCAGCTACGTTCCTCCTCGTCGGTGTGCGCGATGAGGGCCGCGAGTTCGTCGAGCGTTCGCGCTTCGAGATCGGTGGTGATCGCGGTCAGCCGGTCGATCTCCTTGGCCGCGTGCCGGTCGAAGAGGGCGAAAAACAGCTCGTTCTTGCTGGCGAAGTTGGAGTAGAAGGCGCCGTGGGTGTAGCCGGCCCGGCGGCAGATCTCCGGGATCGTGGCGGCGTGGAAGCCGAGTTCGGCGAAGGCGTCGAAGGCCGCGTCGAGCAGGCGGGCGAGCGTTTGCGGTCGCCGTTTGGTCGGTCCCTTCGGCACGGCGCCCTCCCTCTCGACTTGACAGCGGTGGCAGTACCGCTCACGATACAACAACCAATCGGATTGGCTTACCAATCCTTTAGCGCCGACTCTGAACCGGAGATCCGCTCATGACCGAATTCGAACCCGATGTCATCGTGGTGGGCGCGGGCCTGGCCGGATTGGTCGCGACGCACGAACTCGCACTGGCGGGCCGCCGGGTGCTGGTGCTCGACCAGGAGAACCGGGCCAATCTCGGTGGGCAGGCGTTCTGGTCGCTGGGCGGACTGTTCTTTGTGGACAGTCCCGAGCAGCGCAGGCTCGGCATCAAGGACTCCTACGAACTGGCGTTGCAGGACTGGCTCGGTTCGGCAGCCTTCGACCGGCTCGGCGATGAAGACGTTTGGCCGAGGAAGTGGGCCGAGGCGTATGTGCGGTTCGCCACCACGGAAAAGCGCCAGTACCTGAGGGACCTCGGCCTGCGGGTGCTGCCGGCGGTCGGCTGGGCCGAACGCGGCGACGGCAGCGCCGACGGGCACGGGAACTCGGTCCCGCGGTTCCATCTGACCTGGGGCACCGGCCCCGAGGTGGTGCGGGTGTTCGCCGAGCCGGTGCAGCGTGCCGAACAGCGCGGCCTCGTCAGGTTCGGCTTCCGGCATCAGGTCGACGAACTCCTCGTCGAGGACGGCCGCGTCACCGGCGTGCGCGGCACGCTGCTGGAAGAAAGCGACCGGTCGCGCGGTATCGCCTCGTCACGACGGAAGACCGGTGAGTTCGAGAAGCGCGCCGCGGCCGTCGTGGTGACCTCCGGCGGCATCGGCCACAACCACGACCTCATGCGGGCGAACTGGCCGGCCGAGCGGGTGGGCCCGGCGCCGGAACACCTGATCAGCGGCGTACCCGCGCATGTGGACGGCCGGATGCTCGCGATCACCGAACAGGCGGGCGGCCGGGTCGTTAACCGCGACCGGATGTGGGCCTACGTCGAAGGCGTCCACAACTGGGATCCGATCTGGCCCGACCACGCGATCCGGATTCTGCCCGGACCGTCGTCACTGTGGTTCGACGCGAACGGTCACCGGCTGCGGGGGATGTCCGGTGTCCCGGGCGCGGACTCGATCGGGAGCATGAAACAGATCCTGGCCACCGGATACGACTACTCGTGGTTCGTGCTCACCCAGACGATCCTGGAGAAGGAGTTCATGCTGTCGGGTTCCGAACAGAACCCCGATGTCACCGGCAAGGACGTCAAGGACCTGCTGCGCGCGAAGCTGGGCAAGGGCGCGCCTGGCCCGGTCGAGAAGTTCGTCCGGCACGGCGAGGACTTCGTCGTCGCCGACAACTTGGCCGACCTGGTCGCTCGCATGAACAAGATCACCCGCGGGCCCGAACTGGTCCTGGAGGACCTCGAACGGCAGATCGTGGCGCGGGATCGCGAGCTGGACAACCCGTTCGGCAAGGACCTCCAGCTGATGGCGATCCACAACGCCCGCCGCTCCCGTTCGGACAAGCTGGTCCGGGTCGCCAAACCGCACAAGATCCTCGACCCGGCGCACGGGCCGCTGATCGCGGTCCGGCTGAACATCCTCTCCCGCAAGACACTCGGCGGGCTGGAGACCGATTTGGACAGTCGCGTCCTGCGGGCGGGCGGGGACCCGGTGCCGGGGCTTTACGCGGCTGGCGAGGTCGCCGGCTTCGGCGGAGGCGGGGTGCACGGCCACAACGCGCTCGAAGGCACCTTCCTCGGCGGCTGCATTTTCTCCGGCAGAGCGGCCGGCCGCGCACTCGCGAAGGCTCTGCCCTGACAACGGTCTTGCCGGACGGTAAGGCGGCTGTGGAGACTGTCGGCCTCGCCCGTGAACTGAGGTCAGAGGGCGACGCTGCCCGGTCGGCGGCGACCGGGCGAGGGATAGGGACGTTAGTAGGTAGTCTTCGCCCATGAGCCGCGCCCGGCAGACAGTAACCCTCACCGCTGACCTGGTCATTCTGACCATTCGAGGTGGTGTGCTGTGCGTCCTGCTCGTGGAGCGGAAGAATGAGCCGTTCCGGGGTCGCATGGCGTTGCCGGGCGGATTCCTGCGTGGTGACGAGTCGCTGGAGGAGACCGCTGCGCGGGAGTTGGCCGAGGAGACAGGACTCGATGCCGGAGCGTTAAAGCTACAGCAGGTGGGTGTGTACTCCGCGCCGGATCGGGATCCCCGGCGTCCGCGGGTCGTAACTTGCGCCTACCTTGCGATCGCGCCGAACCTGCCGGTGCCGGTCGCCGGGTCAGACGCACGAACTGCTCGGTGGCTGCCAGTCGACGAGGCCGTTGATGTGGGCCTGGCCTTCGATCACGATCGTATTTTGGCCGACGCGGTAGAGCTGGCGCGTACGTTGTTGCAGTTCAGCACCATCGCCACGGCCTTCTGCGGCCCCGAGTTCACCATCGCCGACCTGCGCGAGGTCTACGAGGCCGTGTGGGGTGTCGTGCTGGACAAGCCGAATTTTCATCGCAAAGTCACCGATGCCGACGGCTTTGTCGTGCCTACCGGCGACAAGCGATCTTCCCTCACCGGCAGGCCTGCTGCCCTCTATCGTGCGGGCGAGGCGGCTGAGCTGGTTCCCCCGATGATGCGGTCGCGCTTCGGGGCTTGAGGCGGTTTTTGTCACGATGACTATTGGCTCTGTTTAGGGCTTGCCCTACTCGTCGATTCGTGTCACTCTGACAATAAGCGTGGTGGTGGGACTTCGGTCCAGTGCCGTTGCCGGGCCACGTCGATCTCGTCGGACGCCTTGTGGGGGAGTCCGTTCCTGAAACACCCTGACCGTGTTGGAGTGGAAATCAGTGAATGTGATCATGACTGCTTTGCCCGTGGAACACGCCGCCGTGCTGGAGCACCTTGTGGACGTGCACCCGCATCGGCACAGGTCGGGCACCGTGTTCGATGTCGGCACTGTCGCGGGTCATCCGGGACACCGCGTCGCGGTGGTCGAGACCGGCGCGGGCACCACGACCGCCGCCACCCTCACCGAGCGGGCCAATGTCGAGTTCGCCCCGGCGGCCATGGTATTCGTCGGCGTCGCGGGAGGGCTGCGTGACTGGCTTATGACCGGCGATGTGGTCGTGGCCACCAAGATCTACTCCTATCAGGGCGGCCGCATTGAGGACGACGAGTTCCTGGTGCGCCCCTCTGCTTGGTCTGTCTCGCATCGGCTCGACCAGGAAGCGCGACGGTTGCCGCGTGGTGACGCATGGCATTCGTTCCTGCCTGACCAGGCGGAGAGCGGCGCTCCGATGGTTTACTTCGAAGCCGTCGCGGTGGGCGATGTCGTCCTCAACTCCCGTGTCTCCGAACTAGCCCAGAGGCTGCACAAGTCGTACAACGACGCCGTGGCCGTCGATATGGAGAGCTCCGGTTTCGCGCATGCGGCGCATCTTGGCCACCAGGTCCACGCCGTGGCGGTGCGTGGTATCAGCGATCTCGCGGACGGTGGCAAGGCCGCAGCGGATCGTAAAGGTGGACAACTGCTCGCAGCTCGCAACGCGGCGGCGTTCGCGATCGCGTTGATCACCGCCCTCGAATCTGACGAGGACACCGCCGGAGGCGACGAGTCACCACCGTCCTCGGTCCCCGCCATTCGCAACAAGAACATCGCGCGGGGCAACGCCCGGGTGGGGCAGCAGAACGGCGTCAACTTTGGCTCCTTCCGGGGATTTCGATGAGCGGAGACACGATCGTCGAGGGCATCGAGAACGAGAATGTCGCTTCCGGCAACGCCCAGGTCGGCCAGCAGATCGGTGTGCAGAACGTGGAGAGCGTCTTCCACGACGCGACTATCTACACTGTTTCCGACGAGGATTCCGCCGAGCGCAAGCACGATGTCGCACTCGCGTATCTCACTGCCGGTTTGCCACGCCGTGCCGAAGAACTGTTCGGAGAGCTCGTCTTCAACGGTCATCAGTCGACCGAACGCATCTACTTCTACGTGCTCGCGGTCTTCAGCGAACGTGGTTTCGGGGATATACCGGCGGATCTCGTCAGAAGAATTCGCGAAGCAGGAAAACTCTGTGTCTCACTGCCGGAAGACGAATGGTCACAAGCTCACCGTGTTGTCCGGAGCCTCGTCGAGCTCGTCCGGTCCGATGCCGTTGACCGGTCGTTCACCACCGTGACGGCGTTCGGTGATCTTCCGGCCGAGCGGCAGGACGAGATTAGCCGGCACCTGGCCCTGTTGGTCACCGGTGTCATGGATCAACAGCTCGATGCTGAACGAAAGCACAAGGTCGGTATCGAGCGCTTCACTCGAGCCCGTGAGAAGCGGGCCTGGAAGTTCTTCGAACCCGATCCTGCGGAGCCCACCAGGTATCGAATCCGAACGTCCACTTCGGACGTTAATGACCGGCGGCCCGTAATCATCGGAGGCGCGGTCGCGGTGCTGTCCCTGGCTGGACTGTACTTCGGGCCGATGAGCCTGCTCTTCTGGGGCGGATTGGTCCTGCTGATCGCGGGTAGTGCCGTGACGACCCGCTATGGCATCGAGTACACCGGCCACGTACTGCACCTCGCCTCCCGGCGTGATGCGGCGCGGCCTGCTGACGTGCCAGCCGAGCCGAGCCAGGTCGACAAGCTCATTGACCGGTGCTTTCGTGACGCCTGCCCGCCGGATGCCCAAGACTGGCTTGAGCACTCGGCCGCACGCCGCTGGTACTTGCGGCGCAGGTTCAACGATCGGCTCAGGTACGACCAGGACTACGGTCAGACCGTCAAACGGCTGAAATGGCTTTTCGACTGGCACGCCCGCCGAGTTGCCCAGCAGTGGTCGAGCCTTGACTCGCAACCTCAGCCAGAGCCCGCTGTCCCAAGCGGGGCCCGTAGCAGGCAGGTGGTCGGCGTCTTGGTGGCCGTGTCGGGGTTGGTCCTGCTGGGTGGCGCTTATCGCTGGCAGGTCGTGCCGATCGCGGCGGGTGGCTGGTTCGTGTTGCCCGCGGTGATCGAATATTTCGCTGCCCGCAAGGCGACTCGACTCCTTTCGGCCGACGCGGACGCGCTGTTCGAGCAAGAGATGGCCGAGTACGTGCGATGGCGGGATGAGCTGTCCGATCGCCCGCAGGACACTGACATGGCCTGGTGGCTGGCTTTGGACAAGGCCTACATCAAGGCAGAAGCGTTGCGTAAAGGCGAGATCGCCGAACGGGATCTTGTCTCGCACGTCGTCCACAACGAGCGAGCTCCTGGGGCTCGGCGTGGGGTGGTCCCGCATGGCCCACCGCGCTACGAGGCATACCTGGTCACGGTCGTCTTGTTGACCCGGCATGGTGTCCGGGCATCGCGTGTATATCTGAACTTCAACACCGGAGAGGTCAAGAACGAGGACTGGAACGTTTTCGGCTACGACCGCATCGCGTCCGCTTCGCTGAAGGTCCGGGAAAAGACAGTCAAAAGTCGTGAAGAGTCTGAACGCAAGGTGCGCAATCGAGATTTCCGGCTTCGTCTGCTGGACGGCGTGGAGATCCTCGCCATCAGCGATCGAGTCGGCATCGAGAACGACACGGAAGACGACGACGAGGCAGAGCTGAACCAACTCGCCGCGTCGACGTCCGGGATGGACGCGGCGCTCCCGATACTGGAGGCCGTGGCACACAAAGGGCGCGACTGGATCGACTTCGAGAACGACCGCCGGACCATGTGGTCGCGGAACTGGTCGGAGTGACGGGTGCCCGACCGGGTCCTCCGGGCATGTGCGCCTGGAGGACCCGCCGGATGTCTTGGATCGACACCGAAGGAGTGACGACAAGCCGATGAACGTAGGCCAAGTTGCTGAAACCATGCCGGACGACTCGACCAGAGCTGTCTTGTTAGCGGAGTACGAAGCTCTCAAAACGGAGCAGACATCACGGATCGTGTTGCGGGACCGGCTGATGTATGCGGCACTGGCCGCGCTGGCGGCGACGCTGGCCTTGGTGGTCCAAGCGACCGGGCGCCCCAACCTGCTCCTGCTGCTGCCGTTGGTGTGCGTGGTCCTGGGCTGGACTTACTTCGTCAATGACCAGAAGATCTCGGCGATCGGCAGATATCTAGGACGGCACCTGGGACCTTCGCTCGTGGCGTCCACCCATCCTTCGGCACAAGTGCTCACCTGGGAGTCTGTTCACCGCTGCGCTCCGTTGAGACGGCTCGACAAGTTCATGCAGCTGGCAGTGGACCTGCTGATGTTCGCGGTCCCGGCACTATTATCGATCTTGCTCTACTGGACGGCCGACGGCATGCGAGCAGACCTGCTCGTCGTATCGATCGCTGAAGCCCTGGTCACCTTGGGGTTTGCGGCCCGGCTCATCGCCGCCGCTGACTTGTCGGAAACAGGGCGAGTTCCTTCACCATCAGGTTAGGCGTGCCTGCTTCCCTCGAAAATCTCCCGACCTGGTTGAACCCGACTTCCGGCCTGCTCTGCCAGTCGGGAATTTCACTGTCGTATGACACGACGGTGACAGTCGCGGCTCACACGCCTTCGGGGCGCTGTTTTGGTGAGGCCGACCTGCCGTCGATCAGGTCTCATGACGTGAGGCACGGCGAGGGCACGGTGTCGCTTGCGGCGGCCCTCGTTCGGCAGACGGGGTATGGGCTGGGTATCAGCGTCGCGCCAAGATCAACAGGGTAGTGGTGCCCCGACAGCGCAGCGGGTCATCGCGGGCGCGGCCGGTGGCGGTCGGTAACTGAATCGGGGGTGACACGTCGGCGCACCCGGCCTGCACATACGAGCAAAGCCCGCCAACGGCATCCGGAAATCCGGGATGAAACCGTTGGTGGGCTTTGCTTTCTTACTGTGCGCCATCAGGGACTCGAACCCCGAACCCGCTGGTTAAGAGCCAGCTGCACTCCGTGTCGGATGGTGCCGAGTGATGTCGAACAAGACCTTTTCGTCTGGTCACAGCACATCGGGAGTGTCGGGGTATGTCGCGTTGTGTCGGACTGTTTCGGACCTCTCGGGCTCGTCTCGGGCTCGTGGATGTCGGGTTCTGTCGCTTGGTCCAGCCGCATTGAAGGACTGCGTCGGTGGGTGGTGTGGACGATGAGGGTGGAGGATCGGCGCGATCCGGTTGTGTCGGCTGTGAGCACGATGGTGGGGACCGTGGTCGGCCTGACGTTCCTCTTCGGGTTCGGCAATGTCTTCGCGCTCGCACTCCGGTTGGGGGTTCCAGTGTGGGTCGCGCCCTTGGTCGCGCCCGCAGTGGACCTGACGGTCGTGGCGCTGCTCGTTGCGATCCGCCGCCTCTCGGCGTATGGAGCGGCGCCTGAAGTGCAGCGCTCGGCGCGACGGCTCCTTGTGCTCTCGAGCGCGGTGACGTTGGCGTTGAACGTGGCGGAGCCCCTGATTGCTGGCGAGATCGGCAAGGCGCTGTTCGACGCGGTAGGGCCGTTGTTGCTGATCGGCTGGTCCGAGGTCGGACCGGGCTTGCTTCAGGCGCTCGCTGACCTTCGGAAGGATGTTCAATCCTCTGCCGTCGTTGTGTCTATGAACTCGGCGAAGGAAGGCTCGTCGGATAGATCAATTACGAATCCAACAGGGCTCGACGACGGCTTGGTTGAGCGTGCGAAGCTGATGGATGCTCAGCATCGGGAGTTACACCAGCGGCCGATCTCAGCCGAAGCGCTTCGCAAAGCCTTGGGCGTGGGGGCCGAGCGCTCTCGCACTCTGACGCGTTTGGTGCGTGCTGAATGGTGCGGATCGTCGGACCTAGCTGAAGAGTCGGTTGCCTAGACCGAACTGTTCTGCGGCTCTCACTGTTCTTTCGCCTGCCTGAGTATGGCGATAGTTACATCCTGTGGGGCGCGTACGTTTCTCGCAAGGGCGTGAAGTACCGCTTCCTGGTCCCATCCATCTCGCCGGAGATGTCGTGAACCCCATCCACCGTGACCCACCCACCTCGGTTGATAGGTGATGCAGCCTGGATCACCTATCAACCGAGGCGTGCGGGGCGCGAGGCCGTCGGCCTGCGGTCTATACGGTCTCGATCTGCATCGGCGTTGACTCGTCCCGGTCGAGTTGTTCGCGCATCCGGGCGACCGCCTGATGCTGTATGACCCGTACGGCACCAGGCGGGAGGCCTAGCGCTTCGGCGGTTTCTCTGCCCGATAGACCGACCATCATCCGCAAGGTGATGACTTCTCGCTGGGTTCTGGTAAGTGCCCCGAGCGAACCGGAGAGACGGCTTTGAACGTTACGAGCGTGGTGTGAGCACAGCTCAATACCGGCTGGGTCCTGCGGCCGCGCAAGTCCGGATCGGCTATCTCGTTGAGCTGCGCGACGTACGTCGGTGACCTTGTTGTTCGCGATCGAGTAGACGAAGCGCAGGAACGAGTCACCGGTGCCGTGATACCGGGGCAGGGCAGTGAGGACCGTGATGCAAACCTCCTGGGCGACGTCGTCCGCTGTCACGGAAGAGATCGTGTGCCCGCTTAGCCGGGCGCGGCAATACGTGACGACCGCCGGCCGAATGACTTCGAGCAGGGCGCGGACCGCGAGCGGCTGACCGCCCTTGGCGTCCATCACCAACTTGGTGAGGTCCTTGGTGGACACTCGTCGAGTCGGGGAAGTGGATAGGGCCTCCACGCGATTGAGTGTGTCGATGGCGTTGGCGGCGCGGACGTACCCGTCGACGGGATCCGAGCTGTAGTGCCACTTGGTTTCGACGACGGCGAAGATGCTCATCTGGGAGACGTAGGCGAAGTCGAAACCGCCGTCGGATGGAGCGACCAGGTGATCTCGCACGACCCGCAACTTGATATCCGCCGCTAGATGTGCTGTTGCTAGCGCGTGGGCGAGGAGCCGATGTGCGACTTTCTCCCAGGTCCTTCCTGCCCGGCCCAAGAGCACGACGTCCCGACTCTCGTCCGGCACCAGCGTGGCGGAAGTGAACTCGTTGGGGCTGTTGTTCAGCTGGGCGGCAACGACTTGGTCGAAGATCGGTGTCTCCGCCTCGGACCGGTCTTCGGCAGGGGTAGCGTCCTCCGTGAGCTGGGTGGCCATGCTCGCCTCTTGCTCGTCGGCGTGCGCCTCGCGTCGCTGCGGGATCGGATCGGTACTCGCGACGCAGATGGCGTGCATCGGCTCGGCGTCGTCGATGCCGTAATCGACAGCGGTGGAGAGCCAGGGGATCGCGTCGGCGAATCGCTCGGTGGTCATCATCTGCATACCGATTTCGAAGGCCTGGTAGGCGATCTCGGCGACGTGGGCCATGGTGGGCATCACGCGGCCGTGCTCGGCGATGTCGGCGTCGTTGGCCGCTTGGGCGCGGTTCATGACGTGGTCGACGTCGAACCGGAGATCGTCGGGTACAGGGGGTGGGGTCATCGCTGAACCTCCGGTGCGGGACTGCGGTAGTGCGCAAGCAGGGGGGAAGCCTTGAGTTCGGCGAGGCCACGCTGGCGGAGTGCCTTGACGCTGGGCTTCGTCGTTGCGAGAAGCGCCGCGACCTCGTCGAGGCTGTCTTCGTAGCCGTAGAGCCGGATCAGCACCTGACGTTGCCGGGTGGGCAGCGTTCGGAGCGCCTTCACGAGGAGTTCGTCGGTGAACAGCCCGTTTGCGAAGTCGGGTTTGTCCTTGACGTTCGCTGCCGTAGCCCGCAGGATCGAGGCGTCTTCGGCCGCGTCCTTGGTCCTCACCGCATCACAGTGCAGGGCCGCCGAAATGTCCTCTTCGGTGCTCGGGATCGGACGCCGCGTCTGTTTGCGTAGCTCGTCTTTGACCCTCAACTCAACGATCTGGATCAAGAGAATCCGGGGCTCGCGCAGCGATCCCTGTTCCTGCCACCTACGGACAAGTTCATGGAAAGCGGTGGCCACGACCTCCTCGGCGGCCGCGTGGTCGCCGTGAAGGCGTTTCGTCGCGTAGGCGATCGCTCCGGGCACGCCGGCGTCGCGGACGCGGAGGACTTCGTCCCGGTCGTACCGGATCCGCGGCTGATGCTCGTACTCGCCGGGGTCCGTGTCGGGGCTTTCGTGATCGCCGCTCGGAGTGAGTTGGGCGCCCGTCATGCGGACTCCGAGGTCGTCGGTACGGCCGGGCCGAGAGTGACGGCCCATTCGTCGCCGGCCGGGTCGCGGCTGATCAGGTGGGCGGCGCGTCCGGAGTCGCTGAGGACCTGCGTGGCGTCGACGAGGGCGTCATGGCGGTCGCGGGCCATGGTTCGCCTGGTGCGCAGGGTGACGACGTCCAGGATCGCCCGGATCACCGAGCGGGGACGGGGGATCATGATGCAGTCTGCGTCAGGGGAGTTGGTGGGGCCTGTGTCCATTGTTGGCCTCCCTTCCTGCTCCCATACCGAACCGAACAGCGATGAAGAACCGGTACCGGCGAAAGACCTTGAAATTTCTTCCGGCCAGCCCAGAACTCACCCTTAGTGGGGAAGCTTTACCACTGCGCGTCGAGCGCTGCCACCCCGGATTCTTTCGTCACCGTGACGAAAGAATCCGGGGTGGATTCATCCTCTATTGCCATCGGCACCCTTCGGCGCGACCCGATGTTCTGATAATGCCTATTATCGAAACATCATCGACACGACCGGGGTGGCTCCTCCGCGGGGCTCGCGCCAGAAGTTCCAGGACATGCCTACACGTCCGACGCAACGCCGAGGTTGCTACCCGCCGGACATACTTAACCCGACCACGGAGCCTTCACCGCAGGCATCGATCACAGTCTCGTCAGAAGACCTCAGCCCGCTGAGGATCGTCGAGCAGGGGCGGCGAGGCCGGATCTCGCCGGTGGTGGGCGGCGGGTGCTGACTTGTGCGAGGAGCACGATCGCGATGCCGGAGTCTGTGATGATCCACAAGGCTGGATGGGCGGCGTCGGGGTAGCACCAGTGCGACCACGCCGCCGGTGTCGGTCCCGACTGCGAGACCGGATCTTGATCAGTTCGATCCTGTTCCTCGCGTCGCTGCCCGGGTGTGCTGCTTCCTCGACACGGTTGTAGGACTGGGTCATGTAGCCGTCTTGTGGAAGGTTGGGTTTCGCCAGAGCCGCGATCACGGAGTTGAACGCGTCGCGCTCACCTTGTCGATGCCACCCTTCAGTGTTCTCCTCCAGGCTGTCCGCGGCGCTGGCCGGATGCGTGTACGTGTGCCATAGCTGGCGGGACAGGCCTGTCAGCGTATCGGCGAGCCGGAGCAGGTCCTCATGCGCTGCGGCTTCGGAGAGTTCGGAGACGCTGGTCGCGACGCAGCCGAGCCCCGTGTCCCAGGTGCAGATCAGAACTCGACGCGTTGCGTCGAAGGCATAGACCGTCACGACTGCAATCCTGCCAGGTTGGGTGAGAACACACCTGAAGTGGAGGCCGCTGCTTCAGTTCGGTGGGTCGAAGTCGGCCAGCTTGGGCGTTTCCGTGGCGGGTGGGCGCTTCTTAGTGATCTTGTCGTCAGCCTCTTCGGCAGGCGGCGGCGACGCTGGCGGGCCGGTCTCGATGGAGAAGAACGGTGCCTTGATCCGGACGTGCTCGCCAGGCTTCGCCTTATGGAGGATCAGGCGGGTGACGAGCCAGATGCCGGAGATCACCACGGCAAGTAAGCAGACAAGAGCCCAAAGGCTCGACACGGACCATGTCGCGACACGAGCGAAGAATTCCACGCACAGCCCTCACCGCCAGCGGGGCCGAGGCGTCCCTACCAGCCGGTTAAGGGTGGTGTACGGGTTGAAGCTTTGGCCGACGGGGCATCGGCGGGTACTCCGCCGCGTTCCGGCCTCGGTGGCGCGCGTCACGGACGCCACACGGAACGCGGTTGACCGTGGACCGGTTCAGTGGTCACGGTTGTCGAGACCCCGCCTGATTGGATCAAGTCTTGGTTTCAGGGGTCGACGGCCCTGTGTGGAGGCTGTCGGCCCCTGAAACCAAACCTTTGATCCAATCAGGCGGGATCGCCCACTCCTCTAGGTGGACGGAAGCATACCCGGCGACCTTCGGCGATGCGTTGTGACTGGCCACGCCATCTGTCATCAAGACAAAGCCTGAACAGGAGATTTGAGAGCGGCTGACCAACATTTCTGTCACCAGCTGGCCACGATTTCTGTCACCGGCAGGGCCTACCGCCTTCTGAAGGGCGTCACCAACCGGCCCGCAGACCGTGCCACAGACTCTTTGGGGCTGATCGAGCGAACCAATGCCACAGGTACCTGGTCGCTCTGGCAGATCCTCGCTCACCTCACTGTCGTTCAGAAATCTATGTCGGTAGGTACAGACTGCGACACCCTCGGTGATACCGATCTTCGCTGGGAAGTTCTAGGCTGACGAAGTGAGTTGGGTCATTGCGGGACTGTGGGGGCTGGCCGGCGGCTTCGTCGTAGAAGGCCTGGAGCTCTACGCCGCGGTGCGTCGGCACGGGGCGTGGCCTTGGCGTGTCCACGGCCCCGGTGTGCGGGCCGGGCCCCTGGCCTACGCGATCGCCGAAGTTGTTCGGATGGTGATCGGCGGGATCCTCGCTGGTGCCACGGCCGCATCTGGCCAGGTTTCTGGGCCGCTCGCGGCTGTGGCGATCGGGGTGGCTGCGCCGGTCATGGTCGACCGCCTGACCGCTCTGCTGCCCATCCCGGCAGCGCCGAGCACCGACACCTCCTCGGACGTAGAACCAAGTCCGAGCGCTCGTGGCGAGTTCCCGTCGATACCGCATAACGGCTGCGTCCAGGAGGGCGTTGTTACGGACGCACCCGTGTACACGTCGGGGGATCAAACCCGGGTTGAGCGGGGAGAGCGATGACGCACCCCTGGCCCTTGCTCACTCAGATCTTGGCGGTGCTGTTCCGACGCACCCCTGCGTTCCAATCGGCAAGCGGCGAGCCCCGCACCTTCCCAGATCGCGTCGCCACCCTCGCGCAGAGTGGCGTCACTCAGTCAGAACCCTCCCCCGCCCCGGCCTCTGTCAGCGGCGACATCGCCAGTGCGACGCGTGTCGACCCGGCGGCGACAGACCCCAGCAAGCGCCTGCGAGGCGAGCAGGCTTCACCCGGCGCACAGCTGCAAGGCGCATACCTGCCAATGGTGAATCTCGCCATGAGAAACCTGTTCAAGATCAATCTGAGCGGGGCGGACCTGAGCGGGGCGAACCTGAGCGGGGCGAACCTAAGCGAGGCGAACCTAAGCGAGGCGAACCTGAGCGGGGCGGACCTGCTCGATGCGAACCTGAGCGGGGCGAACCTGAGCGGGACGAACCTGAGCGGGGCGAACCTGAGCGGGGCGGACCTGAGCGGGGCGGACCTAAGCGGGGCGGACCTACGCGAGGCGATCCTGCGCGGGACGTTCCTGATCGGGGCGAGCCTGACCGGGGCAAACCTGCGCGGGGCGTTCCTGAGCGGGGTGGACCTGGGCGAGGCGTACCTGACCGAGGCGGACCCGATCGAGGCGTTCCTGAGCGGGGCGAACCTGCGCGGGGCGGACCTGAGCGAGGCGTTCCTGAGCGGGGCGGACCTGGGCGAGGCGCACCTGAACAGGGTGGACCTGCGCAGGGCGAACCTGCGCGCGGCGAACCTGGCCGAGGCGCACCTGGCCGAGGCGAACCTGACCGGCGCGAGCCTGACCGGCGCGCACCTGACCGGGGCAAACCTGCGTGGGGCAATCCTGCATGGGGCAAACCTGACCGGGGCAAACCTGAACGAGGCGAACCTGATCGAGGCGGAGGTGCGCGGGGCGAACCTGATCGGGGCGCACCTGAACGAGGCGAACCTGCGCGGGGCGAACCTGAGCGAGACGGACCTGAACGAGGCGGACGTGCGCGGGGCGAACCTGAGCGGGGCGGACCTGAGCGGGGCAAACCTGCGCAGGGCGGACCTGAGCGGGGCGGCCCTGCGCGGGGCGTACCTGAGCGGGGCGGACCTGAGCGGGGCGGACCTGCGTGGAGCGAACCTAGTCGCTGTCATGCAACTGGACATCGATCGCTTGAGTGGCGTCCGCTGGGACACATCGACCAGCTGGCCAGCAGAGCACGACCAAGAGATCCATGAACGCTCTCGTCAGTTGGAAAACGGCGCGATGGAGATCGTCGACGACCCCCGCGACCGCGCAGCGCACGCTGTCCGCAGCTGATCGAAGACGTCACTTGCACTCGACACGCGCTCAACTGGCCAACTCTGGCGCTCAGTCACATTTTCGTATCCCCAACCAACTGCCGCAGGTGACAGTTGTCGTGGTCAGGTGACAAATAGCGTGACTCAGCACATGCGTGAAGCCTGGGTTGCCCCGAACCTCACGTCATGCATAATCGAACCCATGTTCGATAGCTCCACGTCAGACGGTCCACCGGGAGAGAAGACCTTCCGGGGATACCGGCCGCCTCGGAAAGTCTGGGTGGACTTGAGCCAGCTCTTCCCGGTCGGTCCGCCTAGAGGAGATATCCCGGACGGGCTCGACCTCCAGGAGACGGTCCGCGGCGAGCTGTCGATGTGGAAGGTCAGCACGACCGGATACTGGTTCGGCTGGGTCCAGTTCATGATCAATGAGGGGCGCGGTGGCGCGCGGGCGGGCCAGTGGGTACCGGGGTACGCGCTCCGGCCTCGCGAGGAGTGAACTCTGCCCCTGTTGTCCTCGCCCAGCCTGACGTTGCGGCGGTCACGGCGACGGCTCAAGTCGTAACAATCGCCCTGAGCAGGGTAAGGCGGTCGGTCGGGTCCTCACTGCTAGCGTCGAGCTCGACTACCCGGCAGAAGCACCTGCTCTGCACGGTCGGTGCCGATCCTGCGCTGGTGGGTGAACGCAGTCTCCGGCGAGGTTTGGAAGGCCCGGAACGTTGGTAACACACGCCGAACGCGCGGCGACCTAGGTAATGGCCCGGCGGTCCCTCCCCCTTCACTGCCGGGCCATTCCTGTGACCTGGTCGCATCAGGCTCCTGCGACTATGCGGTTCAGAAGTCTGTCGCAGAGCAGAGTTCTGGTGCTGGTCCGGGTGCCCTTAGCTTCTACTCGTCGACGTTGTCGAGGGGGAAGTGCTCTTTGTCCCAGAGTTGGCGCAGGGTGAGCATGGCGGCGCGGTTGATGACCGTGATCTTGGGCTTCGTCTGTACCTTCGTGCGGACGATGAGTCCTTGTGCCTCTAGGTAGGTGAGTGACCTGCTGAGTCGCTGGGTCGAGTAACGGCCGTTGCTTTTCGTTGCTGCGATCTTCGCGGCGGGTGATTCCAGCAAGTCTGAGGTTCGTTGGTGCCAGAGTTCGATGAGGTGGGTGCGGTCGCAAGTGGGCTGGGCGTGGTCGGTGATCTCGAGGATGAGGTCGGCGACGTCCACGGTTTCGCCGGTGACGTGTGTGCCTTGGAACTCGATGAGTCCGTCCTTGATGTGGCGGGCGGCTCCGCGGCGGCCGCGTTCGGCGGCGACCGCGTCTTCGAGCAGATAGCTTGTGTTGTCGGAGGTGGGCCAGGGGAGGAGTTGTAGCCGGGCCCAGAGTGCGGTGTCGGCGAGTGATTCCTCGTGGGGTTGACCCGTTTTGACGGACAGGGTCGATGAGGTGGTGTCAGGCTACCTGACGGCCGGTTGTGTAGTCGGTCGCGTGGTGGCTGGTTTCGT
>NZ_JBVKAE010000053.1:0-45994 GCF_055598845.1 Amycolatopsis sp. NPDC039088
AAGGAGGCCTTCACGGACTTACCACCCACCACGCCACCTTTGCCTTACCCCTCAATAACCCTCATTAACACTCACGACCCCGCGCGGAAACGTATATAGCGGCATCAATCGGACACTCGATCGGCTGGCGGTGTCCCTTGTGGACACTGAAGCCCGCTGGTGTCCAGAATCAAGCTCCGCCACCGCCACCGGTGCGCGCGGTCGTGACAGTGCAGGAATATTCGCCTGACCTGCAAGTTCTCGACTTTGCCAGTACCCTGCGCCTATCTGACGGCAGTGAAGGCCTCCTTCCCTACTGTCAGAGTAGGCAAGGAGGCCTTCACTACCAGAAGAACGCGTACCCAGGAGCGACACCGGCACCATGCCACGACACGTTTGCCTTTTCTCTCAATAACTCTCATTATCACTCACGACCCCACGCAAAAACGTACATAGCGACATCAATCGAATATCCAATCGCCCGGTGTTGTCCCTTGTGGACACTGAAGTCCGGTGGCGTCCAGAGTGAGGCCTGCGGCGATCTAGTTCGACGGCTGCTGGGGCGGCATCGGGTAGTTGACCGGTGCCGGGTACGGCGCGACGCCGGGTTGCCGGGACGTACGGCCATTCTTGAGGACCGCGATCGCGACCAGAAGCCAGGAGAGCAGCGCGGCGGCGTCGAGTGGGACGCCGACGCCCATGAAGATCAAGCGGATTTCGTCGGCGGTGAGGTGCTCGGACGCGGCCCAGGACGGCACGTTCAACGCCACGAACTGCCAGATGATGCCTGCCGCCGTGGCGACGAGCATGACGACAAAAGCGCCCACCATCAGGCCGGAGACACCCCTGGCGCGTCCTTTGATCGAGAAGATCAGGCCGAGGAGCCCCACCACGAGCAGCAACACCCGTGGAGTGATCCCGATGATCGTGTACATCAGGTCTGACATGCCTTGCCTTCCGCCGATCTCCGCCGGGGATCGAGACACCCGGTCTGCGCGGTGGTGATCCTAGGCGGGCACGAGGCGCCGCGCGGTGCGTTCGGCGGAGATCGGCCGTGCTACTCCTGCGAATCGGCGAGCAGTTTCAGCGCGAGCGCTTTGAGTTCCGGACTCGCCGTCGCGGCGTCGCCGGAGTCGAAGGGCGGTCGCGGGTCGTATTCGACCGCGAGCTGGATACCGCGGGCGATCTCCTCGCCTGCCAGCAGGGACGCGAGATGGAGCGCGAGATCGATGCCGGCGGAAACGCCGGCGGCGGTGACGACCTTGCCGACCTGAACGTAGCGCTCTGGCACGTAACGGACGCCGAAGGTCTTTTCCAGATAGGGCGCCGAGGCCCAGTACGTGGTGGCCCGGTCGCGGAGCAGCCCGGCCGCGCCGAGGATCAGCGACCCGGTGCACACCGACGTGGTCCAGGTCGTCTGCCGGTGAACGCGGCGGATCCAGTCGAGCAGCACCTGGTTCTCCATGGCGGCGACCGTGCCGCGGTTACCCGCTCCGGGGACCAGCAGCACGTCCAGGCGGTGCACCTCGGCCACCGAACGCTCCGCCAGCACCGCGACATCCCGGGTGTCGGTGCGTACCGGGCCGCGGTGCTCGGCGATCATCGTCACCGTCGCCCCGGGCAGCCGGGACAGCACCTCGGCCGGGCCGGTCGGATCCAGCAGGCTGAAGCCGTCGTAGAGCAGGATGCCGATCCTCGGGCCTTTGGTCTCCGCCTGAGCCGTCCCGGTGGTGAGGCCGAACGCCGCGGCCGCCGCGACTCCGGTCAACACTGTTCTGCGCGTGGTCTCCGCACTGTTCATGCCACGGATTCTGGGGCGCTCAGGTCCCGATGGGGCGTGGCATGTCCGTCATCCTGCGAAGCGTGTCCCCGGTGAGCCCGTAGTGCTGGCGGAACGCCGTTCGCAGGGTTTCCGCCGAGGCGAACCCGCACCGCCGCGCGACCGCGGAGAGCGGCAAGGCGGTGGACCGCACCAGATGCGCGGCGGCTTCGGTCCGGGCCGCTCGCACCGTGCGAGCCGGGGTCTTGCCCAGATGGGTGCCGAACAACCGGTTGAGGTGCCGGGTGGTGACGCCGGCTCGCGCGGCCAGCGCCGGCGGGCTGAGATCTTCGGCGAGGTGCGCGGCGATGTATCCCAGCAGATCCCGCACGACCCGGTTGCCGGGCGGCGGGGCGGCCAGGAACGTGCTGATCTGGGCCTGGTCGGCCGGGCGGTGCAGATAGGTCACCAGCTCGCGGGCGACCTCGCGGGCCAGTGTCGGACCGTGGTCGTCCTCGATCAGCGCGAGGGTGAGATCCAGTGCGCTGATCACCCCGGCCGAGGTGAAGACGTTGCCGTCACGGATGTAGAGCGGCGCCGGATCCACGGTCACCGCGGGAAAAGTCGCGGCGAGCAACTCGCCGTATCCCCAATGCGTGGTGACCCGCCGGTCGTCGAGCAGACCGGCGGCCGCCAGCACGAACGTGCCCGTGCACACCGAGGCGATCCGCCTGCTTCGTCCGGCCAGCCGCCGCACCTGCGTCAGCAGTCGCTCGTCCGCCGCGGCCGTCCCCGTTCCCGCGCCGCCGACCACGAGCACCGTGTCGATCCGCCCGGACACCTCGGCCAGCCGCCGGGCACCGGCGAGCATGATCCCCGACGAACTCCGCGTCGTCCGCCCGTCGACCGTGGCCAGCTCGACGACATAGGGCGGGGCGGCGCCGTGCGAGGTCGCGATCTCCAGCGCCCCGCTGGGACAGGCCACATCAAGGATCTGCGCGTCGTCGAACGCGACGATCACCACCCGGCGTACTGGTTTCGTTCCTGAACCCACAAGGAGAAACTACGCGCGCTTCCCGGCAGGAAGACGAACCGGAAGAACCCGCCGTCACCGAGTTCTGCCGGTCCTTCCTCATGGTCGCGGGCCGCCCCGGCCGGTGGAATTGAGCTCAAGGACGCCAACTAGTCAGGGAGGTCGGCGTGGCAGGCCACCGCGATACTCAGGTGAGTTCGCTGGCGGACAGGGCGCCGTCGGCCGAGGGAAACGCTTTCGTGGCGGCGTTGCACGCCGAGCATCGGGACCATCTGCTGCGGTTCACCCGCAGCTTGCTCCCCGCTGACCCGCATCGGGCCGAGGACGTCGTGCAGGAGTGTCTGTTCCGCGCGTGGCGCAACAGCGAAACGCTGATCGAGAAGCGTATCCCGCCGCGGCCGTGGCTGTTCAGGGTCGCCCGCAACCTCATCGTCGACTGGGCCCGCCGCGACAAGGCCCGCCCGGTGGTGTTCGGGGACGACGACTTCGACCTGCTGCCGGGTGACACCGACTTCGCCGACGAAGTCGTCGAACGGTGCCTCGTCGAAGAGGGTTTGGCTCAGCTGACGCCCATCCAGCGCGAGGCGCTCGACGAGGTCTACCGGCGCGACCGCACCCGGCAGCGGGCCGCCGTGAGCATCGGCGTGCCGGTGGGGACGGTCAAGTCCCGGGTGCATCACGCGACGATCGCCATGACCGAGGTGCTGGCGTGCAGCGGGGTCACCGCGGCGGGCTGGTGACCGGCGGCCCGGGCCGATCAGGGCACCGCGACGCCGAGTTCGGCGGCGAGCTCGCGACCCATCTTCCTGGCGAGCGGCGTGTCGTACCGGGCGCATTCGGCGAGGGCGTGTACCCGGCGAGCCTCGGCCTCTGCCGGTTTTCCCGCCGCTTCGGCCAGTTCCGCCAGCTGGATCAGGATCTTGATCTTGGGTTCGGACCAGCGTGCTCCGGCGAAGGCGGCCAGCAGTTGTTCCTCGGCCTCGGCGAGCCGGTTCGCCTTGAACAGGATCTGGCCGCGCGCGTGCTGTGCCCTCGCCACCGCGAACTTCGCGCCGTGCTTGCGGAACAGCGACTCGGCCTCGTCCAGCAGGTCCAACGCGTCCGCGACGGCTCCGGTCGCCGCGACACTGTCGGCGAGCTGGGTCAGCACCATCGAGAGTAGTTCGTCGTTACCCGGTGCGGTAGCCGAGCCTCGATAGTAGGCCTCGCTTTGTCGTTGCACGGCAACGGCTTCGTCGAATTCGCCGACGTTGTGCAGCATGAAGCCCAGCAGGGAGAGAGCCAGATGGTGGCCGTTCGGGTACTCCGCCCGCTCGAACAGGTCCACGGCCTTCCGGCACCGCAGCACGGCCTCGTGGGGCGAGCCGAGCCGCCGGGTGATGGCGGCCCCGTAGTACCAGGCCCAGGCCTGGGTGACCAGGTCACCCGCCTCGGTCGCCGCGGCCACCGCGCGTTCATGGACTTCGCTCGCGGCGTGCGGATCGCCGCAAAGCGCGTACAGCGCCCAGGACACGTAATTCAGCTGTTCGCCCGCGGACCGGACGTCACCCAGTGCCTCGGCCGCCGCCGCGCCGGCGCCGAACACCTCGCGCCAGAGCGGGCCGGTGCCGCGCAGATCCGAGTACCAGTGCATGGCCCGGGCCAGTTCGAGGACCTGTCCGTGCTCGCCGTGTGCCGACGCCGCCCGCAGCGCCCCGCGCCAATGGTGCTGCTCCTCGGCCAGCCACCGGGCCGAGGACTCCCGGTCGTGCACCGGATCGGGCCCGTCGACCGTGAAGGTCACTTCGGTCCGGTCGTGATCGAAATACTGCGCCGCTTTCGTCGCCACCGCGAGCAGCCAGTGCCGCACCCGCCCGGTCGCCTCCTGGACGTCCTCGGCGCTTTCGGTGGTTTCGAGCTTCTCTTTGGCGAACACCCTCAGCAGATCGAGCGTGGTGAACCGCCCCGAAGCGCCGCCGAAGCCGAGCAGACTGGCTTCGGCCAGTTTCTCCAGTTCCGCTTCGACCTCGTCGGCGGGACTTCCGGCGGAGACCGCGACGAGTTCGACGGAGACGTCCGGGCCGTCGACCAGCGCCAGCCGCCGGAACACCCGTGCGGTTTCGGGGGCGAGATGGTGGTAGGAGAGGGCGAAGGCGGTGCGGATCTGCAGATCGCCCGCGGTCAGCACGGACAACCGCCGCCGCTCGTTCTCGAGCTGGTCGGCGAGGTGCGCGATCGTCCACTGAGGACGGCTGGCCAGCCGGTTGCCCGCGATGAGCAGGGCGAGCGGCACCCCGCCGCAGAGTTCCGCCACTCGCCGCGCCGCCGCCGGTTCGGCCTTCAGCCGCGGCTCTCCGGCGGCCACGCCGAGCAGGTTCACCGCCTCGTCGCCGGGCAGGACGTCGAGGGCGATGCGGTGCCGGGCGTTCAACCCCGTCAACGTGCTCCGGCTGGTCACCAGCACCATCGAGCCGGGGCTGGTGGCGAGCAGCGGGCGCACTTGGGCTTCGTTGGCGGCGTTGTCCAGGATCAGCAGGATTTCGCGGTCGTGCATCAGTGACCGGTAGAGCGCGAGCCGGTCCTCGGCATCGTGGGGGAACTGGCGTTCGTCGAGACCCAGCCCGCGCAGCAGCCGGTGCACGGCCCTGTCCGGCGTGAGGGGTTCGGGATCCATGCCGCGCAGGTCGAGGAACAGGCAGCCCTGTGCGAAGCGGTGGGCGTGCCGGTGCCCGGCGTCCACGGCCAGCGCGGTCTTGCCCGCCCCCGGAAGTCCGTGCAGCACCGCTGTCTGGAGGCGGGACGAGGAGGCGGCGGCCTCCGCGACCTCGTCCAGCAGCCGCCGTTCGGCCTTCCGGCCGGTCAGTTCGGTGAGGTGGGGCGGCAGGGCGGCGATCGCGACGGGGTGCGGCGCCTCGACCGGTGCCTGCTCTTCCGGAACCAGCGCCGGACGGCGTCCGGAACGGGCGAGTTCGGCGAAATCGCCCGCCTCCTTGTCCGCCAGTCCCAGCCCTTCGACCAGCAGTTCCGCGGTACGGCGCTGCGGGGTGCGGACCCGTCCGCGCTCCATGTCGCTGATGCTGCGCACGCTGATCCCCGTGCGCTCGGCCAGTTCCTCCTGCGTCATCGGGACACGAAGCCGGTAGAAGCGGAGGAAGTCTCCGAACGCGGTCTTGTCCACGCTGCGTGGAACTCCTCTCAACGACGGCCGTGCCGTGGCAATCCTGCCATGGCACGGCCGAACGTCCGGCGGCGGAACGTCACGGTTCGTCGAGAGGGAAGCTCAGGGAAGGTCGGCGGGTGACAGCAGGCGCAGGTCCGCGATGGTCGGCGCGCCGCTCGTGCTGAGCCTTCCCGCCTGCCGGGTCATCATGATCTCCAGCACCTGCCGCGCGTAGCGGGCGTTGCCGAAGGTTTCGTCGCGTTCGACGCCCGCGAAGTGACGGCGCAGCGCGATGACCGTCTCCGGGGCGCATTCGTAGCCGTTCGACGACGCCATCCGGTGCACGATGGTGACCAGGTCGTCGGTGGAGTAGTTCTCGAACTCGATATGCCTGGAGAACCGCGAGGCGAGACCGGCGTTGGAGGCGAGGAACGAGCGCATCTCCGCGGAGTACCCGGCGACGATCACGACGGTGTCGTCACGGTGGTCCTCCATCAGTTTCACCAAGGTGTCGACGGCTTCCTGGCCGAAGTCGCCGCCCGTGGCGCCCTCGGGGGTCAGCGCGTACGCCTCGTCGATGAACAGCACGCCGCCGCGGGCGGAGTCGAAAGCCTCCCTGGTCAGATGCGCGGTGTGCCCGACGTAGCGGCCCACCAGGTCGGCGCGCGCGACCTCGACCAGGTGTCCCTTGCGCAGGACGCCCAGCGCGGCGAGCAGTTCGCCGTAGAGCCGGGCCACCGTGGTCTTACCGGTACCGGGCGCACCGGCGAAGACGAGGTGGTTGCTGATCGCGGGTACCGGCAACCCGGCCTGCCGCCGGGCCCGCGCGGTGGAGATCAGGTTCACCAGGTCGTTGATCGCGTCCTTCACCCCGGTGAGGCCGATCATCGAGTCGAGCTTCGTCCGCAGGACCGTCAGTTCGCCGTCGTCGCCGCCCTGAACGGCCTTTCCCGCGTCCCCGGGGACGTCGGCGGCCAGCAGGAGCGACAGGCTCTGGTCGTCGGCGTCCGGATCGCTCGCGAGGCGGAAAGCCTGCCGGTCCACCATTTCCTCGAACACCTTGCGCGCCGTGCGGCCGTTGCCGAAGTCCGTGCCGCGCTCCATCTGTCCGAAGTGGACGGCCAGCGCGTTCCGGGTGTCCTCTGGTACCTGGTACTGATGGGCGGTGCACATCTTCTCGACGATGGTCACCAGTTCGTCGGTGCTGTAGTTCTCGAAGTCGATGGTCCGGGTGAACCGCGACGCCAGTCCGGGGTTGGACTGCAGGAACGAGGACATCTCCTGCGAGTAGCCCGCCGCGACCACGACGAGCTCGTCGCGATGGTCCTCCATCAGTTTGACCAGGGTGTCGATGGCCTCGCGGCCGAAGTCCGGTCCGCTGCCCTTACTCTGCGCGCTCAGCGTGTACGCCTCGTCGATGAACAGCACGCCGCCGAGGGCTTTGGTGAATGTCTCGGTGGTCTTGATCGCCGTGCCGCCGACGATCTGCGCGACCAGATCCGCCCTGGCGACCTCGACCAGATGGCCTTCGCGCAGCACGCCGAGTTCGGCGAGGATGCTGCCGTAGAGCCGGGCGACGGTCGTCTTTCCGGTGCCGGGAGGGCCGGCGAAGATCAGATGCCTGCTGGTCGGCGGCGCGACCATGCCCGCTTGTTCCCGCCGCCGCGCCATCTTGTTCAGGTTCACCAGTGTCTTCACCTGATGTTTGACGCCACTGAGGCCGACGAGCTCCTCCAGCCTGGCCAGCGGCCCGCTGTCGCTTTCGGCGTTCTGGGGTGCTTCGCCGGGATCGGCGACCGCGGTGATCTCGGCGGTGGCCGCGGTGCCGTCGGTGTCCGGGGCGCCGTTGGCCTTGCTGGTCAGGTTCTCCACCGACAGCCGTGCGCCGGGCACGGTCGTCCGGAGACCGCCGCCGGTGTTGTCGGAAACCGTGCAGTCCACCACGCTCACCGTCTCACCCGACTCGATCCGGACGCCGTCGCGGTGGTTCCCGCTGACCTCGTCGGCGGTCAGCTTCGCCCGTGCGCCCGCTTCCACTAGCACGCCGTGACCGCGGGAACGCCGCACGGAGGAACGGGACAGCATCAGCTCCCCGCCGTCCTGCACCAGGACACCGTGTTCCCCGGCCTCGACGATTTCGCAGTCCCGCAGGGAACCGACGCCGCCGGGACCGACCAGGACGGCGGACAGTTTCGGCTGGTGCACCCGAAGCGCGCTGACGTAAGGACTTCCGCCTTCGGAGACACTGAGCCCGGCTTTCCCGGCATCGCGTATTTCGCAGTCTTCGATCCGGCCGCGGCCGTTACCGGTGACCTCGATGCCGTTGCCCCGGCAGGCATTCAGCGCCGCCCGGCGCAGCAACGGATTCGCGGCGGCCCGCACCAGCACACCGTGGCCCGCCACGTCCCGGATCTCCAGCCGGTCGAATTCGGCCGTCGCGCCGTCGATGACCACCAGCCCCTCCGCCGCGCCGCCGCGCACGGTCGTCCGGCTGAACGCCGGGCCGCTCGCCTCGTCGACGTGGATTCCCGCGCCTGCCGCGTCGGAGATCTCGCAGTCCTCGAAAGTGCCGCGGGAGCGTCCGGTGACCCGGACCCCCACGCCGCCGGTCTTCGCCGTACGGCAGCGGCGCAGCACCGGGTCGGCACCGTCGGCCACGGTGATCCCGTCACCGGTGGTGTTGGTGGTACGGCATTCTTCGAGCACGGGGGAGGAGTGCGTGCTGATGAAGACGCCGCTCGCGGTGTCACGGACGGTGGTGTCGAACACCTTCGTCGCGCTGTCCTCTTCGAGCGCGATTCCCGGCCTGCCGGTCGAGGAGATGTCGCAATGCTGGATGGTGCCCTGTGCCTGCCCGTTCGCGCAGACCCCGTTTCCCTTGGCGTGCCTCAGGGTGCAGTCCCGCACCATCGGGTTGCCGCGTTCGGCGATCACGACGGCCGAGGTCTCCACGTGTTCGATCACGCAGTCCTCGATCGTGCTGGGGGCGGGCGAGGTGACGACGATGCCCGCGCCGCCGGGGTTGGTCACCCGGCAGCCCCGCATCGCCAGCGAACCCGAATTGCGGGCCAGCACCGCAGTCCAGGCCGCGCCGATGATCTCGCAGTCCTCCACCGCGGCCTGCCCGCGCGCGATGTCGACCGCGGGCAGGTTCTCGTGCTGCCCGCGCAGCACCAGACCGGTGAGCTTGACGGCTTCGGCGGCGAGCTGGACCGCGCTGCCCTGGCGTGCCACGACCTCCACGGTCCCGCGCGCGTCGCTCGCCGCGATCGTGACCACCTTGGTCACGACCAGGGATTCGTCGTAGCGGCCGGGAAGCACGGAGATCACCGTGCCGTTGCGCGCGTCCTGCAACGCGGCCGAAATGGTGCGATAGCCCTGGTCGCGGTCCACCGTGAGCACGTGCCGTGACACGAGCGCTCCCCTCGTCGTTCTCCGATCGGAACCTGCCGTCGGGCTCCACACTGGACAACGCGGCGGAGGGCTCATTGGGTTCATCGGCCCGGCGATCCTGCCGGTCGTTCTTCCTGGGCGCGTCGCGCGGCCCATGCTGGACTGGAACGATGAGGCGACACCTGACCGTGGCGTGCGCGACGCTCGTTCTGCTGGCGAACGGCGGCTTCGCGGCCGCGCAGGACACCGAACTCCCGCAGATCCCGCAGACGCTGAAAGCCGGGCAGGCGTGTACTTCCTCCTCGGGCAAGAAAATCCCTTCGGTGCCGTGGCAGCTGCCTTATCTCGGCGCGGACCGGCTTCGGGCGTTGTCGACCGGCGAGGGTGTCACCGTCGCCGTGGTGGACACCGGTGTCGACAAAGCGGTTCTGCCGGTCCAGCAGGTCGGTGACGCCGGAACGGACTGCGTCGGGCACGGCACCGTCGTCGCGAGCCTGATCGCGGCGCGGGTGGCGGACGGCGCCGGGGTTTCCGGGCTCGCGCCCGGGGCGCGGGTGCTCGCGGTGCGCGGGACGGACAAGTCCGGTGTGACGACCGCGGCGAGTATCGCGGGCGCCCTCGACGGCGCGGTCGCGGCGGGCGCGCGGATCATCTGCGTTGCCACGGCGGTCACCGACGCGGATCCAACGCTGAAACAGGCTGTCGACCGGGCTATCGCGGCGGGCGCGCTGATCGTCGCGGCGGCGGGCCTGGACGTGACCAAAGCGCGCGACGTCCCGCCCGGCCCGTACTACCCGGCCGCTTTCCCCGGCGTGCTCTCGGTGTCCGCCATCGGGCCGGACGGGAAACCGGCCGCCAAGGCCGCTCCCGGATCCCTTGCCGCACCGGGAAATCTCGTGGTGGGCAAGGGGCCGGGCGGCGGTGCCGTGATCGGGGTGGGTCCCGCGTTCGCCGCCGCGCACGTGGCGGCCGCGGCGGCGCTGATCCGGTCGTACCGGCCGGAGACGACCGCGGCCGACCTCGCCAGGCGGTTGCGGGAAACCGCGGCCCCGCAGGCCGGGGTCACCGTGCTCGACCCGCTCGCGGCGCTGACGTCGGTCTCGACCGCGGCGGGCGCCGCCACCGCCCGCCGCGAACCGGTGGCGGTGACGCCCGGCCCCGACCTGGCGCCCGTGAAGCAGGCTGCTTGGACGGTGGTCGCGATCGTCGTGGTCGCCGTCGCCTTGCTGGGCGCGGCGGCCGTGGTGGTGCCGCGGGGACGGCGGCGGCGGTGGCGCGCCGGACCTTGAGTGTCCCCAATGCGGCATTGGAGACCTTGAGTGTCCCCAATGCCGCATTGGGGACACCGGTTCCGCGACGCGGCCCGGATCCCCGTTCTGAAGGGAACTTTCGAGACGTTCAACGTCCGAAAGGGAGCCTTCAGTGGTGGTGGTGCCTACGGCGGTGGCGTGGCCGTGAAGGCCTCCTTCCCTACTCTCAAGGTAGGTAAGGAGGCCTTCACGGACTTTCAGCCAGGGAGTCGCGACTGGCGATTCGGGTTGTGGCCAAGGGCGTGTTAGGTACCTACGGCGGGGTGAGTTCGGCGTAGCGGTCGGTCCGTGAAGGGCTCCTTGAGGGACTCTGGGTCCCTCGAGGAGTCCTTCACGGACCCGGAACGACATCACGAGACTCAGTAGCACCACCAGTCACAACGGTGGCGCGTGAAGGACCCCTTCACGCGGCTCAGCCGAGGAAACCCGACCTTCACACCTTCCCCAGTACATGAAGGCCCCCTTCACAGCGCCTAGCGCAAGGAAGGGGGCCATCATGTACTTCACAATCATCGCTCACGAGACGGAGCCCCGGACCACGCAGCGGGTCCGGGGCTCCGCGGCGGCCGGGCAAGCCGCCGGGAAGCCCTTCCGCCGCTGATGGGGGGGCGGTGGCGGAAGGGCGGGTTCGGTCACTTCGCGACGAGCGCCGCCTCGTGGGCCGAGAGGGCCGTCTGCACGATGGTCGTGCCGCGCCGCGTCGCGTATTGCGCGCGGCCGGGGACCAGGACGCGCGGCCGTACCTCGCCGAACACGATGCCTTCCGAAAGCGGGCACGAGAGCAGCATCATCGGGGTGTTGACCTCGGTGAGCCGTCGCAGCAGCGGATCGTTCGCCCCGCGCCCGATCCCGTTCGCGCCCCGGGCCACGATCAGGTGCAGGCCCAGCGCGTTGCCCTGTGCCAGCGGGTCGAACAGTTGCTGGAAAAGGGAATTCGACGACGACGCCACCATGTCGTAGTCGTCGATCACGACGAACACCTGCGGTCCGGTCCACCAGTCGCGCAACCGCAGGCGCGCCGGCGTGATGTCCGGGCCGGGCAGCCGGGTCTGCACCGCCCGCGCGACACCGTCGATCATGTCGTGCACCGAATCCCCGGAAACCGCGTAGCCCAGCTGGTATTCCTTGGGCACGGCGTCGTACAGGCCGCGCCGGTAGTCGACGGTGATGATCCGGGCCTCCTGTGGCGTGTACCGCTGGGTGATGCCGTCGATCACCAGCCGCAGCAGGTTCGTCTTCCCGGATTCCACGTCGCCGACCACCAGCAGGTGCGGGTTGTCCTCGAAGTCGTGCCACAGCGGCTCGAGTCGCTGGTCGTCGAGGCCGAGCGCGAGCCGCAGGTCCGCGGCCGGGCCGGGGAGTTCGGCCCGGTCCAGTACCGGCGGCAGCATCCGCACCGGGGGAGCGGACGGGCCGGGCCAGGCCGCGACGATCCGGTCCACCAGGGTCTCGACGTGTTCGGCGACGTCGCGGTCCACCCCGTCGATCGACGGCAGCGCGGTGAGGAAGTGCAGTTCCTTGTCGGTGAGGCCGCGGCCGGGGATCTTCGGCACGGTCGCCGCCGCGCGCATGTTGATCACCGAATCGACCGGGTCGCCGAGCCGGAGTTCGAGCTGGGTGCCGACGAGGTCGCGGACGGCGCTGATGATCTCGCTCCACCGGCTCGACGCCATCATCAGGTGGATGCCGTAGTTGAGGCCGCGTGAGGCCAGTTCGACGAACGTCGGCAGCAGCTCCATGAAGTCCTGCCGGATCGTGGACCAGCCGTCCACCACCAGGAAGACGTCGCCGTGCCGCTGGTCGGCGAAGTCCCCGGCCGCCCGTTTCCGCCGATAGGTGGCCATCGAGTCGATGTCGTTGTCGGTGAAGAACCGCTCCCGGCGGGTGAGCAGTGCGGTGACCTCGCCGATGGTGCGCTGGATGCGTTCGACGTCGAGCCTGCCGGTCACTCCGCCGACATGCGGGAGTTTCCGCAGGCTGGTCAGCGTTCCGCCGCCGAAGTCGAGGCAGTAGAACTGGACCTCGGCCGGGGTGTGGGTGAGCGCGAGCGCGGTGATGAGGGTCCGCAGGGCCGTGCTCTTGCCGCTCTGCGGACCGCCGACGATCGCGACGTGCCCGTCCGCGCCCGACAGATCGACGAGCAGCGGATCCCGTGCCTGCTCGAAGGGCCGGTCGATCAGTCCGATGGGGACGGTCAGCGCGCCGCGGCCGGACCACTCCGGCGCGGTGAGGCCTTCGGCGGTTTCCACCAGCGGCGGCAGCAGTTCGCCGAGCGAGCTGGGCGCGTCCAGTGGCGGCAGCCAGACCTGGTGGGCGGGCGGACCGGCGTCGCGGAGCCGGTCGACGGCCAGTTCCAGCAGACTCGGCACCGAACCTTCCGGCTCGGGTTCGGCGAGCACCGGCTCCGGTTCGGGCACGGGTTCGGCGCGGGCGGCGAACTTCGAGGTGAACGGCACGATCTGCTGCGCCACCACCGCCTGCTCGACGTTCCGCCGGACCACCCGGTGCGGACCGGAGACGTAGGCCGCCTTGAACCGGTCCAGCGCGGCGGTGCCGCTTTTGAGGAACCCGTTCCCCGGATCCGACGGCAGCTGATAGGCGTCCGGCACGCCGAGCACGCCACGGCTTTCCATCGCCGAGAACGTCCGCAGGCCGATCCGGTAGGACAGATGCGATTCCAGCTGGTGGATCCGGCTTTCGTCGAGCCGCTGGGAGGCGAGCAGCAAATGGACGCCCAGCGAGCGGCCCAGCCGCCCGATCATGATGAACAGGTCCATGAAGTCGCGGTGCGCCGAAAGCAGTTCGCTGAACTCGTCCACCACCAGGAACAGCGTCGGCAGCGGATCGAGCGGGACCCCGTTCGCGCGCGCCCGTTCGTAGTCCAGCGCGGAGCTGTAGTTACCCGCCTTGCGCAGAAGTTCCTGGCGTCGCACCAGTTCCCCGTTGAGCGCCTCGCGCATCCGGCCGACCAGCGCGGCCTCGTCGGCGAGGTTCGTGATCACCGCCGAGGTGTGCGGCAGCCCGTCGAGGCCGAGGAACGTCGCGCCACCCTTGAAGTCCACCAGGACGAAGTTCAGGATCTCCGACGAATGTGTGAGCGCGAGCGCGAGCACGAGGGTGCGCAGCAGCTCCGACTTGCCGGAACCGGTCGCCCCGATCAGCATGCCGTGCGGGCCCATGCCCGCCTGGGCGGATTCCTTGATGTCGAGGTCGACCTTCTGGCCGCCAGGGCCGATGCCGAGCGGCACGCGGAGCCTGCCACCCGGCCGTTTCGCCGCCCAGCCCGCGGCGACGTCGTAGGTCTGGATGTCGTTGATGCCCAGCATCGCCGTCAGGTCGAAGTTCACGGCCATCGGTTCGGCCGATTTCCGCCGCGCGCCGACCCGGTACGGCGCGAGCCGCATCGCCAGCGCCGTCGCCGTGTTGAGGCCGATCCCGTCCGGGCGGCCGAGGTCGCCGGCGACCTCCTTGTTGTGCTGGTCGACCGTGATCAGCTTCAGTGTCCTGTCCTCGAGCCGGAGCCGCAGTGTCAGCGGATCGTCCTGAATGGACAGTGCGGAGGACAGGTCGATGAGCGTGGTGTTGCGGTAACCCTCACCGGCGAGCCGGGAGGTGGGCGGAAGGGTGACCCCGTCCACGAACAGCATCACGCAGGGCTCGTGGACGTCGGGCAGGGCGTCCGGATCGAAACCGGGCCGGACGGCGAATTCGTCGCCCATCGCGGTTTCCAGCTCCGCGATGGATTCCACCACCAGCCGTGCTTCCCCCGCCCCGTCGGTCTCACTGGGATGCAGGTTGTGCGGCAGCCATTTCACCCATTCCCACCCCGTCCGGCGGTCCGGTGCGGTGAGCACGACGATCCGCAGTTCCGCGGGGGAGTGGAAGACCGCGAGATGCGCGATCATCGACCGGGCGAGCGCGCGGATCCGTTCGCCCTCCTCGTCGTCGGCCTGCACCAGGATCCGCGCGAACGACGGCAGGAACACCGCCACCGGCTGATCGGGCACCGTGCCGTAGGCGTGGATGAACCGGCGCAACGCGTGCGCGGACAGCGGTTCGAGGTCGTCGACAGGCTTGGTGGACAACGGGTTCAACCGCCACGCGAGGCGTTGCGGCCCCCGTGCGACACGGATCTCGCCGAAGTCGTCGTCCTGCGCGTCCCGTTCCCACATGCGGGTCGTGCCGGGCAACGACCACAACGCGGTCGGGTCGGGGTGCCGCCAGGCCAGTGCCTGTCGCTGGCTGGTCACCACCTCCCTGACCTTGCGCCTCGATTGGGCCAGGTAGCGCAGGTAGTCGCGCCTGGCGTCGTTGAGTTTCTGTTTGCGTTCGCCCGCGCTGCGGCCGAGCTGGCCGACCAGCATGGCCATCGACGACACCGTCATCAGCCCGGCGGCCAGGTAGCTGAACGCGCCGTTCTCGCCCGGCCGGACGAACAGCAGCACCGTCACCGTCGACGACAGCGCCATCGGCAGGTACATCATCACCGCGCCGGCGCTGCGCTGGACTTCGGGCAGCGTGGGCGGTTCCTGGATACTCAGCTCGCCCTCGGGCATTTCCGGTCCTGGCCGTCGCGGCCCCTTGCGGAATGTGATTACACTCAAGCCCGGATTCCTTCCCTCTCGGACGCGCTGTGGTGGCAGCTCCACTAGAGGTGACGAAATCCGACCACGCGACGGTTCACTCACGATTCCGCGCGTCGGTCGCCCGATCGAAGGCGTGTGCCATGGCGACCACTTCAGGGCTGTGCAAGCTCCGTGTCCGTGCCCCGGCGACCAGTTTCGCACTGGCCGTCCCGGTGGACATCCCGTTGATCGACCTGATGCCGACGATCCTCGCCCACGCGGGCCAGGAGCTGGCGGAGGACGGGGTGGACCACGACGGCTGGATCCTCCAGCGGCTCGGCGATCCACCGCTCGACCAGGAGTCCACTGTCGACGTTCTCGAACTGCGTGACGGCGAGACCCTGCACCTGCGGCCGCGGCGGGAACAACTGCCGACGGTGCATTTCGACGACATCATCGACGGCCTGTCCACCGAGGCCCGCGCGCGGCCGGATTCGTGGAGCCCGCAGGCCACCCGGTGGGCGATGCTCGGCGGCGTGCTGGCCGCGGTGGCGCTCGCGTTCTGGTCGCTGGTGACCGCGCCCGCGGCCTGGCCGACCTTACTGTCCGCCGGGGTTGCCGCCTTCTTCCTGCTGGTGTGCGCCGCGACGGCCGCCCGCGCGCTCGGTGACAGCCCCGCGGCACTGGCCTTGGCGCTGGCGGCCGTGCCGTTCGTCGGCCTGGCCGGTTCGCTCGTCCCGCACGGCCCCGAAGGCCCGGTGCTGACCGGTGCGCGGCTGCTGGCCGCCTGTGTCGCGGGCGCGGGCGCCGCCGCGCTCGGGATGGCGGCGGTGGCGGGGTTCGCGCCGGTGTTCGTCTCGGTCGCGACGTTCGGGCTGCTGTGCGCGACCGGTGGCCTGGTGCTGATGCTCGGCGGCGGATCCGCGGCCGCCTCGGCGACGATCATCGCGGTGATCGCCGTCCTGCTCGGTGCCTTCGTGCCGAGGATCGCCTTCCGGTTGTCCGGGCTGCGGCTGCCGGGGCTGCCGACCACGGCCCAAGAGTTGCAGGAGGAACTCGATCCGCATCCCGGTGACGAGGTCGTCGGCAAGGGTCTGATCGCGGACGCCTTCGTGACCGCGCTGTTCGCCGCGATCGGGTTCGCCTGCCTGGTCACGCTCGAATTCGTGGTCCGCGACCGGTCGTGGCAGGCTGTCACGTTCGCCGCGTTGCTCAGCATGTTGCTGCTGGTGCACGGCCGTGCGCTGGGCAGTGTCTGGCAGCGGCTCTCGGTGATCGTTCCCGGTGTGTACGGCGTGTTGCGTCTGCTGCTGGCCACTCAGCTGGACGCGGCCTCTCCGCTGCCGATGGTGGCGGGGGTGTTCGCGCTGGCCGCGCTGGTGCTGGTGGCGCGCTGGACGCTGCCAGGACGCCGGATGCTGCCGCAGTGGGGAAGGCTCGCGGACCTCGCGGAGACCCTCGCCGCGGTATCGCTGCTGCCGCTCGCGTTGTGGCTGATCGGCGTGTTCGCGTTCGTCCGCGGTTTCGGGGGCTGAGGATGAACGCCAAAACCGATCAGGTCCAGGCACACCGGTTCATGCTGGGCCGGTTGACCTCGGCGCTGCTGCGGGTCGATCCCGACGCGCCGGAGAGCCCGTTGCACCGGACCTACCGCGGCAGCGTGATCGGCATGCTGGTCGCCGTCCTCGCCTGCCTCGGCCTGCTGGTGTTCGGGCTGGTCTCACCCGGCGGGAACAAGTCCTGGCGGGTGGAGGGCGCGCTCGTCGTGGCCGACTCGTCGGGGGCACGGTTCCTCTACGCGGGCGGAAAGCTGTTGCCGGTGCTGAACTTCACCTCGGCGAAACTGGTCGCCGGGAAGCAACTCGCGGTCAAGCACGCCTCCGAGGCCTCCCTGAAGGACGTCCCGCGCGGTGAACCGCTGGGGATCATCGGCGCGCCGGACTCGTTGCCCGTGCTCGCCGGTGATCCGTGGGAGGTGTGCACGTCCGTGGACCGCGATCAGGCCGGGCCGACCGCGCTGCGGGTCGACGGCGCGACCGCGGACCCGCTCGGTGACGAAGCCGCGGTCGTCGCGGTCGCCCCGGACGGGACGACGTTCTTGTTGTGGAAGGGAAAACGGCATCGGGTCGCGACCGATCGCGGCGCGCTCGACGCGGTGGACGGGGTACTCCAGCCGGTCAAGGTCCCGGCGTCGTTGTTGGACGCGCTGCCCGCGGGACCGGATTTCGCGCCGCCCGCCATCGACGGGCTCGGCGACGCCGGCCCAGCGCTCGGCGGAACGGAATCGCGGATCGGCAGGCTCTACACCGTCTCCGGGGAACCCGCGCAGCGTTACGTGCTGACGAAGGCGGGTCTCATCCCACTGTCCGAATTGGACGCGCGGTTGCTGGCCGCCGATCCGGAGGTCCGCCGGGCCGCTTACGACGGCGGGGACGTCGAGGTGGCCGCGTTGCCGGGACGGGTGGTCAGCGAGCGGCTGGCTTCGGTCGAGCAGCCACCGCCCGCGAAACCACCGAAGGCAGCGACGCTTCACAGTGGTCAAGGCCTGTGTGCTCTCGTCACTCCGGACGGCGACGCGCCGCGCACCCAGGTGGCGGTGGCCGAGAGGTTCACCGCGTCGGGACAGGTGCCGTCGGGGCAGCCCGGTATCGCGGAGCCCTGCTCCCGGGTCGACCGGATCGCGGTGCGGCCCGGCGCGGGCGCCCTCGTGCGGGCCTCGGCCGCGTCGGGACGGGCCGGTGACGCTCTCTTCCTGGTGACCGACACCGGGGTGAAGTACCCGGTCCCGGCCGAAGGTGCGAAGGCGCTCGGCTTCGAGGGGGCCGCGTCGAACGGGCTGCCCACCACGCTGTTGAACCTGCTGCCGACCGGACCTTCGCTGGATCCGGCGACCTTGCGTGACGGCGGGACGGTCCTGCCGCCGCCGACGGCCTGCGGTTCCTGACCGGAGGAATCCGCGCCGCCGACTTCTGCCGGTCGTTCCGCATGGTCTGCCGGTGCCGGACTTGGTGTCCTTGCTGTGGACCGGTGAAAGTCCGCGAAATCCTGAGGAAGGACGAGCGAGAAGATGACCATGCAGTTCCAGAAGACCGACACGGGGATGAAGGGCGGCATCGCCGCCATCGAGGAGTGCGAGTCCTCGTGCAAGACCATCCACACGGGAGTGACCGCGGTCCGCAGCGACCTGAGGGCCGACTGGCAGGGCGCGGCGTCCCAGACCTTCCTCAACCAGCTCGAGCTGTGGGAGCAGGACTACATCCAGGTGCTCAACATGCTCACGGAGATCAAGAACCTGGTCAGCGAGAGCGACCGGAACATGAACACCGCGGAAGAGGACATCAACCTGACCGCACTGAACTCGTTCGGCGGCAACGAGGGCAACCGCGTCTTCGACGCGCTGACCTGACCACTCCCCACCTGATTCAGAGAGGAAACGATCATGAGCACTCCCTATGACGGTTTCGCGGTCAGCGGCAACGTCCCGCACCTCGCCGAGCGGATGGTCCAGCTGAGCAAGCAGATCGACGCCGCACTGGTCGACCTGGAACAGGCCATCAAGCCGATGACCAGCAGCTGGATCGGTCAGGGCGCCACGTCCTACGAGGACCTGCAGCGTCGCTGGCACGCCACGACCAAGGCCATGGAAGGCCGGTTCACCAAGGGACACCAGACGCTGGCCATGTCCTTCGAGAACTACCAGCGCACCGACAAGAACATCGGGGCGAAGTTCCAGATCTGATTCCGGGCCGTTTTCGGGAAAGGGAGTAGGGGCGTGGCGGACAAGCCGGACAGCGGCGACATCAAGATCACGGTGAGCTTTCTGCGGGATTTCCAGAGCAACGTGCTGCAGAAGATGGTCGACGAGCTGGAGACCGATCCGCACGTCGCGGAACTGGCTCTGACCGTGGGCAGCGCCAAAGGGACACGACGGCTGCTGGCCGGTTCCGAGGCGTGGGAACCCGCCAGGTTGCTGATCGAGAAGTACGAGGCGCCTACGGGCACCGGCCCGACGCTGCACACGCAGGTCGACGCGATCAAGAACCAGCTCATCAAGTTGAACGCGAGCATCACCTACGTGGTGGGGATCGCGATGAGCGGTGAGGACGAGAACATCAAGCTGTCCACCGAACTGAACATGAGTCAGCTCGGGGAGATCCTCGCGCCCACTCCCACTCCCGCTCCCGCCCCCGGCGGCGGCACGGGAACCTGATCCACGATGACTTCCACCGAGCCCAAGGTGGGGAAGACGCCTTGGGAAGAAGCTCTCAAGATCTTCGTCGTTCCCGACGCGCCGGACACCCATGTACCGGACCGCGAGACCGTCACCGGGATCCAGTGGCTCAAATGGGACGTCTACGCCAAAAGCCGCGGCCTCCCCGACCCCAAAGGCTGGGACTTCTTCGCCTCCACCGAGACCTGGTGGATGGAGTACTGGGCGGTGGGCAGCGCGAACTACGAGGCGTTCACGCCGGTGATGACCAAGTTCTACGGCAACATGGACGACATCCTCGAGTCCATGCAGGGCTACTACAACACCAATCCGGTGGCGCAGCCCTGGACGTTCACCAGGGCCTTCGACGCGTTGAACGGCACGAAGGCCCTGCTCACCCGGCATGCCGCGGACCTGACCGTCTGGAAGAACAAGGTCGGGAAGAAGGGCGATGACTTCCAGGGCACCGGTGCCGGCGCGTTCCGGGATGTCCTGGACGGCCTGATCTTCAAGAGCAACGATCTGGTCAGGCAGCTGGGTGCCCGGCCGGACGCGCTCAAGAACGCGTTGGGACACAAGGACGATCCCGCGACGGCCGCGAACGAGGGCAAGAGCGGACTCGAGTGGGCCTTCGCGAAGCTCCAGGAAGCCCACGCGAGGTGGATGTCCTCCGAGGTGTTCACCAGGGACACCGGCGTGTTCGGCCCGCTGGACCTGCCGGGCAGCCAGCTGGCCTGGCCGGGCGGTTGCCTGAGGGCGATCTGGACCTCCGCGAAGTTCACCGAAGACCTGAAAAAGGCCAAGGACGACGACTGGAGCGGGACCGGCGGCGAGCGTTATCCCAGGAGTACCCTCCTCGGCGCGGACGCCAGGAACCCCGCCTTCTGGGACGGGATCGCCGCCGCGGCGCAGAAACTGTGGATCGACCACATCGTGAACGTCCTGGATCCCGCCGCCACCACGGTTTTGACGAGCCTCCCGACGAGCTACAACGCCGCGAAGCTCCTCCTGCCGCAGATCAGGGAACCGCTGCGGCTCAACCTTCACAAAGCGCCGCCGAAACCGCCTCCCGGGTCGCAGGGACCGCCCCCGCCGCCGCCTCCGCCCGGGACGGGTGGTGGCCCCAAGCCGCCGCCCGGTTCGAAGGCGCCGCCGAAGATTCCGGATCCCACCAAGGACACCAAGGGTTCCCAGGGCGACAAGGACAAGAAGGGACCCAACGGCGGGCCTCCTCCGCCGCCCCCGCCGCCTCCGCCGAAGGGCGGACCCAAGCCGCCACCGGCCCCGCCGAAACCCGACGAGCCGCTCAAGGTGCCATCCGGTTCGTCCGTCGGCCCCGACGGCGTCGTGCTCGGCCCGGACAAGAAGCCGCTCCTTGACCCGCTCGGGCGGCAGATCGTCGTGCCTCCCGGTTCCCGGGTGGGGCCCAACGGCGAGATCATCGGGCCGAAGGGCGACAAGCTCGCGGAGAAGGACAGGCTGGCGCGGGCGGAGCCCGTCAAGAAGGACGAGTCACAGCAGTCGGATCTGGACCGGTACCTGAAGTCCCTGCGCGGCGGCAACGCCCCGTCGATGCCGACGTTGCTCGGGTCCCCGGCGCTGTCGACGTCAACCGGCGGTATGCCGACTCTCCACAGTGGACCGTCGGTGTCGAAGACCGGTGTGGGGTCGATCGGTACACCGGGCGGACTCGGCATGACGGGCGGGCACGAGACGTCCGCGCCGCCGGGCAAACCGGTGACGACCGAGGGCGGCCCGTCGCTGATCAAGGACCAGCAGGGCGCCGGGAACCCGCAGAACGGCATGGGCGGAGTCCCGTTCTATCCGCCGACCGCGGGTGGTGCCGGTGCGGGTGCGGGTGGCGACCAGAACAAGGGCGAACGCGACCGCACCACCTGGCTGACCGAGGACGAGGAGACCTGGGGCACCGACCCGAAGCTGCCGCCTTCGGTGCTCGGCGGCCGCAGGCGACGAGGCAGGACGGCCGGCCGCGGTGCCGGCGGCTCACGCGACTACGGACAGGGAGGAAACGATGGCCGACTGGCTGGAGGAGCAACTTCACCAGACCATGGTCACGCTCAGGGATCAGCGTGACCGGATCGAGTCGGCGAAAGCCGACCTCGCGTCCCGGACCACTTCCGCGACTTCACCGGACCGGATGGTCACGGTGACCATGAACGCGGAGAACTCCGTGGTGGGGCTCAAGTTCAACACCACGAAGTACCGGACCATGCCGCCGGAGCAGCTCGCCAGGACCCTGCTCGACGTGCTGGACCGCGCCCGCCGGGAGATGGCGGACACCGTCGTGGAGGTCTTCGGCCCGCTCATGGACCAGCGTGACGACCTCCGTGCCGCCATGACGGGCGGCACCGACGTCGACAAGGCGTTCTCGGCTCTGTGGAAAGAGGCGCCCTCGGACGTCTTCGGCAGGGGAAGGGACTGATCCCCGGTGGCGCTGGGTGGGCCGGACACGACGAAATGGGTGTGGGAAGAAGCGCTCAACATCTTCACCCGCGATCCCGAGGTTCCCGTGGTGCCGCCGCGGTCGACCATCCTCGGGGTGCCGTGGTTGTCGTGGCGCGTGTACACCCACCTTCGCGGTCCCAGCAACAAGGTGCCGACGAATCTGATCCACGCGGAAGGCATGACGTTCTTCACGTCCTGGTACGCCGTCGCCGACCCGAGCAAGGAACTGGAGAGCGCGGCCGGGACCTATTTCACCACCGGGAACAAGGTCGTCGACTCCCTGCGGGACGAAACGAACCCGGTGGGGAAACACTCCACCTTCGAACGGGCGTCGATCACCGTGGGCGGGGTGGCGAACTGGCTGACCGCACAGGTCGCCCCGCTGGAAACCTGGCGGGACAAGACCGGCCACCGCGGCGACGCCTTCCAGGGCACCGGCGCGGGCGCTTTCTGGAACGTGCTGGACGAGCTCGCCGTCAAATGCCGTGGCCTCGTCGCCCAGCTGACCAAGGACCGCACGACCTGGGAGACGCTGCATCTGGCCGGCGGTTTGCTGAAACGCGCCGGGGAAGTGCTCGACGAGGGACGCGCGCGATGGCAGGGCGGCGAAAGCTTCACCTATGACACCGGGCTGGGGTTCTCGGTCACCGCGCCGGGATCGGCGCTGTTCACCCCGAGCGGCGTGGTGCGCGCGATCTGGCAGGCACCCGAGCTGGCCGCGGACTTCGCCAGTCATCCTCCCCCCAAGTACGACAGGGAGAAGGACGGCTGGCCGAAGAGCACCTATCTCGGCGGGGTGCTGGACGAAGGCAACACCGCTCCGCGCGAGAAGCTGGAGGCCGCCGCGCGACATGTCTGGCAGGAACACCTGAAGGTCGCGGACGCCAACGGGACTGCGGTGGCCTGGTTGCTCGATCTGACCTACCGCCAATCCCTGCCGTATCTGCCGATGCTCCGGACCCCCGTCCATCTGAATCTCTCGGGAGGCTCCGGCGGTGCCGGGGACGGCGGGGCGGGGTCCGGAGGCGACGGCGCCGGGCCCGGTGGCGGGGACGGATCGACCGGGGACGGCGGCCCGCACACCACCTCGTCCTCGCCGCCGCCACCGCCGGTCACCCATGTCGGTGTCAACGGCCCTGGCGGATCGTTCCCGCCGCCGATCACCAAGGTGGGCGGGCCGAACAACTTCCTGAAGGTGCCAACCGGTTCCCACGTCGGCCGGGACGGCACCGTCATCGGGCCGGACGGCAAACCCGTACTGGGGCCCGACGGCAGGCCGATCATCGTCCCGCCGGGGTCACGGGTGAACGGCAACGGCGAGATCGTCGGGCCGAGGGGCACCGGGAACCTGGAGCAGAAGGACCGGCTGCGCAAGGCGTATCCGCCGCCGGGCACGACCGTCTCCGGAGATCCCGGGGAGTCGGCGATGGAGCGGTACCTCAAGTCGTTGCGGCGTAACCCGCCGTCGCTACCGCCGCTCCGCGCCCCCGACAGGTTGCCCATCACCATGTCGAGATTCGACCCGCAGTCGAATTTCCACAGTGGACCGGGCGCACTCGGTGGCGGCCGGATCGGGGTGTCGCCGGACGTCCCTTCGCCTGCTGCCTCATCGCCGGGAGGGAAGCCCGCGAGCCCGCCGACACTCGGCGGTCCCAAAACGGCGCCGGGGACCGGAAACGGGAGCGGGGTGCCGTTCTATCCGCCCTCGGCGGGTGGGGCGGGAGGTGCCGGGCAGGGAAAGTCCGAACGCGACCGGACGACCTGGATCGCCGAGGACGAGGAGACCTGGGGCACCGACCCGGTCGTCGCTCCGGGCGTACTCGGCGGGCGCCGACGCCGGGCCCGCGGTCCCGGCAGCACCCGGCTGAGTGCGGACACCCAGCGCGACCACACTTTCGGATTCGGCGAAGGCGCCGGTCAGAGCACCGGTACCACGACGGGATGAGGGCGGGATGAGGGCGGGATCATGACGGATTTCAGGGCGGACCCGCGGGCCATGCAAGCCCTTGCCGAGGCGTACCAGGACATCGGCGCCAAGATGCGCCGGATCAGCGAACTCGGCGGCGATCGGCGGGATCTGATCTTCGAGGCCGCCGGTGACGACGAGATGGGCGAGGAGATCAAAACCAATCTCGGCGACCCGGTCACGAAGATCGAAGGCGCCTTCGTCTCGATCGGCGAAGTCGTCGCGAACCAGACCAACGTGACCAAGGGGATGGCCGCGAAACTCGCCGTGGCGGAGAGCCAGAACATCGAGAACGTCCACAGAGGACTCAAACGCTAGCGACTTCCGGCGGCCGTGTCGGCGGCCGCTGATCGACCTCAGCCAGTAAAGGAAGCGGGAACACCATGCCCTCGGACGCAGAAGAGTCCACCGGCGTCGCGGTCGCCACGGCGGAAGTGGCGGCACCCACCGCCCCCGAAGCCAAGGCGGACACCGAAACCACGCCGTCCCCGGCAGCCGAAACGGTCGCGGCCGGTGCCGTGCCGCCGGTCGTGGACGCGGGCGCCGACGCCGGATCGCCGCCGTCGGGACGGATGTCGAAACCGGTGATCGTGGCGGCGGCGGTCGCCGGTGTCGTGCTGGTCGCCCTCCCGATGGCGCTCAGCGGACTGCTCGGCGACGCCGAACCCGGTGAGGGGCCCGGATCGGCGGGCTACGCGAAGGACCTCCCGCCGGACGGCGGGTTCGTGCCGGGACTCGCCGCGCCGCCCGCCGACGCGGCCGGTGTGCCCGCGGGCCAACCCGGAAATCAGCTGCCGGCACAGGCTGCCGACGGGATACCGGCCGGTCAGCCGGGAGCGCCCGCGGACCCCGGAACCGCGGGTCTTCCCGGCGGGCCACCGGCGGCGGGCGGCGGTCCGGCTCAGGCACCGCAACAGCACCAGGGCCCGCCACCCGCCCAGCAGCCCCAGGGCCCGGCCGCTCCGGGTGCCAAGGCGGTCACCTACGAGGGCATGGCCGGCCGAGGATGCGGCGGTGGCACCGGATTCACCGGCGTCGGCGCGTACAGCGACGGCAAGTCGGGCTGGGTGAATCACGGCGACGGCGGCTGCGGCACGTCCTTCGTCTCGATCCCCATGTCCGGCGACGCGAACAAGGACGACACGAGCGCGTACGGGTTGTGGACGTTCAACACCGGCCCGGTGACCGCCGGCTCCTGCGCGGTCTCGGTGTTCGTCCCGAACGGCGACGTGACCGCGGTGGGCGGCAGCCCGTCGGTCTATCGCGTGTACGACCGGTTCGCGGTCGACAAGGGAACCCCGGTCGGGACGTTCCAGGTCGACCAGATCGGCAACCGCGGCCGGTGGGTCAACGTCGGCACGTTCCGGATCAACGGCGCGAAACTGGCCGTCCAGCTGCTCAACCGGGGCCGTGACTGGTCGGGTTCCACCAAGACCTACGCGCACCACGCCGCGGCGACGGTGAAGGCCAAATGCCAGGCGTGACCCGGGGTCGTGGGTGGTATCTCATGTCCCGAAAGCCACTTTCGGGACATTGGGGAAATCGCGCAGCGGTCTGATGCCCCCAATGCGGCATTGGGGGCGCTGAGCGTCTCCAATGCCGCATTGGGGACATATCCGGCCCTCCCGGGCGCGCCACCTTGGGGTGGCCCTCGAATAGAACAGTCCAAGTCGCTCACGAGCCCTCGCGAAGCCGTGCAAGCCGCCCAAACTGGGCATATTCGTCCCGAAAAGTGTCGCTTATGGACAGTCAAGAGTCGACCGGGATCTCGGCGCGGTGAACCGTCCGGCCCCCGGGCCGCGTTGTCTCCGGTGAACCGGTCAGGAGGTGGTCCGTGCCCATCAAGGTCGATCGCGGTGACTTCGGCGACGTGCCGGAGTGGGCGCGGACACTTCTCCAGATCCTCGGGGTCGACTGGCCCGCCGCGAATCAGCACAAGTTCCGGCGGGCGGCGCAGGAATACGACACCGTCACGGGACTGCTGAACGAGCTTCCGGACGACATCGCCAGGGTCAAGCGGGCGATCGACGAGAAGTTGTCGATGCCCGAGGCGGGTGAGGCGTTCGACAAGAGCATGAAGCCGCTCACCGGTGGGTCACCGAACCTGCTGGGGGAACTGGCCGAGGGAACGAAAGGCATCGCCGACGGCTGCCGCAAGATCGCGCTGGACGTCGAGTACACGAAGTTCTCCGCGATCGGCCAGCTTTTCCTGCTGGCGTACGAGATCGCGATGGAGTACGCCCTCGCCTCCGTCACCGCGGGCGCGTCGCTCGCGAACCTCACCTGGCATTACGCCCTCACCCGCGGCTACTTGCTCGTCCTGTTCAAGATGCTCGTGCGGGCGATCGTGTTCGAGATGTTCATCGGCATCACCGGCGGGCTGATCATCGACGCCGCCGTGCAGCGCCTGCAACGCGAACGCACCGAATGGGATGACGAAACCACCAAGCAGACGGCGATCTCGGGAGCGATCGGCGGGCTGCTCGGCGGTGCCGTCGGCGAACTCGGGGAGAAGCTGGGCCGCAAGATCGGCGGCCTGCTGGGCAAGGACTTCGGCAAGATCGCCACCGACGACCTGCTGAACCTGGTCAAGGATCTCAAACTCCCGAACGGGGACGCCCTCGCCGACGACTGGGTGCGCGACATCGGCCGCACACTGACCGACCGGGCGGGCAAACAGTTCACCGATCCGGCGACCGCGTTCACCAAACGCGCGATCGAGGGGTTCAGCGACGAGGTCGCCGACCGGTTCGTCACCGCGTTCGGCAAGACCCTCGGTGACGACGCGGCCAGGCAGCTCGGCCGGGACTACGCGCGCACCTTCGTGGACAACTGGACCAAACACGGACTGGACGGCAGTAAGGCCTTCAACGACAGCCTGGGAAAGGTGCTCGCACCGCACAACGACAAACTGGGCAAGGACGCCGTCGGCCTGCTCACCGACCACGTGCCGGACGTGTTGTCCCGCAACGCGACCGACCGGCTCGGCGGCAACCTCGCCGCGAGGGCGGTCGAGTTCAGCACGGTCTTCCTCTTCGAGGGTGTCTCCGGGGTGATGAGCCAGGCCACGATGGCCGCGCTCAACGGCGAGTCCGTGTCCGCCGCGGAATACGGGATGGGATTCGCCGGCGGCGTGGTCGGCGGCGCGGTCAGCCACAAACTCGAGGGCATCGGGGAACGAGCGCTCGACTCGGCGATCACGTCGATGAAGGAGAGTTTCAGCGGCGGGGGCTCGCTCGGCGATCTTTCGGCCACTCCCACACCCGAAACCAAGAGCGAATCGGCCCCGTCGCCGTCGGCCGTGCCGACCACGCCGAGCACGTCTTCCACCTCCGATACGAAGTCCACTTCGGACACGAGAAGCCCGGCCGACAGCAAGTCTTCTTCGGACATCAAAGCACCTTCCGACACCAAGTCTTCTTCCGACACCAAAGCGCCCTCCAGTTCGAAGTCCACTTCGGACACCAAGCCGCCGTCGGAAGTCAAGACGAGCTCGTCCGGCAAGACGAACGCCAAAACCGAGGCGGCCGGGACCGCGCCCACCACGGTGCGGACCTCGTCTGACGCCGGGACCGTCGAGGAGGAACGGCCGCGCACCCGTCCCGCTCCGTTACGCACCACTTCGGAAGAACCGGCCGTCGCCTCGACCTCAGCCGTCGCCTCGACTTCGGCCGCCGCCGTCCAGGCCGAACCGGCGGTCACCGAGACCGGAAGCGAGCCGGCGCCCGCGATCGAACCGGATCTCGGCAAGCCGTTCGTGGAAGACCTCTTCGACGGCTTGGAATCGGACGTGACCCCCGCGCCGCGGCCGATGGAGCTGCGGGAACAGGAATGGACGTCGCCGCATCCCGACGGTGGCGAACCGCTGACACCGCGGCGGCTGGTCGACGAATTCGGCTTCCCGCTGGTGAACCAGCAGCGGTTCCAATGGCTCGCGGACTGGTCGAACGTGGTGCTCGACGTCCGGCCCACCAACCCGGACTCGGTCCGCTGGCTCGAACAGGGCGCGGTGCCGAAACCGAAGGACATCAAGGCCAAGACGATCAGCGAACTCGACACGTATTTGGCCGACGTGCGGGATTCCGTCGGGCTGGTCGGCTTTTTCCAGCCGCAGCTGCCGGAGAACCTGGCCGATCTTCCGCCGGAGACGAGGAAGAAGATCGAGGCCAGATTCGCCAACCGGGAAAAAGAATTCCAAGCGCTTTCGCAAGAAATGGGCGAGCTGGCGGAACAGGGCCGCTATCGCGTCGTGGACGGAATCGTCCAGGCCAAGACCGAGAGCGGTGAATTCCGCCCGATCACCGGCGACCACGACGTGTACCACATCCGGTGCGTCGACGACGGTTCGTCGCTCACGACCGCCGACTACGAGGACGTCGTCGAGCTGCTGACCAAGCGGAACATGGGCGTACAGCACGGTGCGCATATGTACTGGTCTCCGCAGGGCGAGTTCCAGGAAAAGATCTTCAGCGACATCGTCGAGCGCCATCAGGAAGGCGTGCGGGACGCCGAGCCGCTCATCCGCTTCGATCCGGGACAACCACCCCGGCTCGTCTACGCCGACCCGCTGCCGGTCCGCGACCAGGCCGCCGCCGAAACCACGGCCGCAACCACCACCGGCGAGACGGGCAAGGACGACCAGGACCTGGCCCGCGCGGATCTGCCGCCGTTCCTCGCCTCCGGCCAAGCCCTCGGCTCGGCGCCGGTGCTCGAGGTCACCGGGACGGACGAACTCCGCGACGAACTGGCCCGGTTGCTGCCCGGTGCCGAGGCGGATCGGCTCGACGCGATCAGGAACGCCGTCCGCGACGATTTCGAATCCGCCCTCAGCGGCCTGCATTTCCCGCTCCGCACGGGCAAGGACAGGCGGGAGGTCCGGATCAGGGCCGCGATCGTCGGTGACGTGGTGCACGAGCCGCAAGAGAAGACCAAGGCGGATCTCACGGTTCAGGGCGGCACCGCGAACGCGGAGAACCTCGCCGGACTCCAGGCCGGCGACCTTGGGACGGCGGTGACCGTGCAGGCGCCGACCGGCCCGTATCTCACCGTCGGCGGCAAGGTCGCGCTCGCGGCGCCCGGCACGACGCAGACCGTCTCGACGTCCACTTCGGACCAGCGGGCGATCCGGTCCGGAGAGGGCTCCCGTCGGGTGGGCCTGAAGGTCGAGTTCACCGTCGCCGTCCTCGACGAGAACGGCGTCGAAGCCGTCGGTGAAGACCGGGCGAGGCCGGTTCCCGGACAGGTCACCGTGCGGCTTCCGAACGACCTGGTCGGGCTCACGCCGCCTGCCGGGCTGACCGCGAAGGAGTTGGACGCCGACGTCGGGCGCAAACTCCAGAATCCGGTCCCCGAGGCGGTCACCGATCTCGGTGACGTGTTCACCCCGACGGCGAGGCTGCTGCACCGGACGATCACCGCGTTCGGTGCCCCCGGCCGCGACGCGCTGCGCGCCTTTCTCGGGACCGCCGGTATCCGGGAGAACTTCGGCGCCATGCTGGAGGGCTGGGTCAGCTCACCCGCCCTGCTCAGCACGGACGGCGGTGAAGTGGCGGCGGTGCGGATGAAGGCCGTGCCGACCAGTGCCGAACTCGTCGGCCCCACCACCGGGACACAGCTTCGGCTGCACGAGTCCACGACCACCGCCTCCACCGTTTCCGCCTTCACCAAACGAGGATTCGACGCCTCCGTCTCGTTCGGCGGCGGTGGCGGCGTCGAGGGGACGAAGATCGCCGCCGGTGTCGGTGGCGGCTATTCCGCGCGGACGGTGGACACCGTCGTGTCCGGCCGGACCTCGACCGCGAAATCGGGTATCCAGCTCAAGGGCGACGTCGGCCTCTACCGGCTCGAGACCACGATCGTGGTGCAGGCGCTGGACGGCCGGGAGACCACGACCACGGCGACGGTCTACGCCCGGCTGGGGATGGCCGAAGCCGCGGCACAGGGCCTGCCGGTCCCGGACGGCACCGGTGACGGCGTCACGCCGCCGTCGGTGGAGAAGTTCCCGCCCGCGCAGCTGGCCGCGGGGCTCGCGGCGGGCAATGTGCGTGTCGGCGAATTCACCGGCGCCGAGGCCGTGCTGACGGAAATCCGCGGCAAGCTCCGGGAAGCGGGCCAGTACCAGGATCTGCTGCCAGGCTGGGAGGGCACGCGAGCGAAACGCGCGGGTGCGGCGCGGACGCTGGAGATGCTCGCCAACGAGCACCGGCTTCAGTCCGCGTTGTCCCCGGCGGCACTGCGCAACCGGATGGACGCGCTGCTGGGAGCCGGGGTGTCGGTGACGCTCAAACGCCAGGGTGTCCTGTGGCAGGACAACGTCACCATCACGGTGCGGCTGGAGTCGAAGCGCCCCAAGCACATCGGGCGCGCGACCGGGCGGGTGGTCCGGAACGCCACGAGTACCGGTCCGGCGCTCGGCGCCTCCTCCGCGACGAGCAAGGGATGGACGGCCGGGCTCGAAGGCAAGGTGACCTTCGGGGCGACTGTGACGGCTTCGGCGAAGTACGGAAGCACCAGCGGCACCCGGACCGGCGCGGGGCCGGTCACCGACTCGACCGATCTCAACATCGGCAGCGCCGATTCGGAGGGCTTTCAGCACGAGGGCAGGTTCGTCGTCACCATCACCGGTTTCTCCCGGTTGAACGCGGCCGCCCGGCAGATGCTGCCGGGACTGCCGGGCATCCAGGTGCCGGACGTCCGGCGGATCTGGACCACACCGGACGAGGCCGAAGACGGGTCCGTCCCGCTTCCGGCGGCCTTCACCGTGTGGATGTCGGACAGCCTGACCCTGCCCGCCGAAGCCGACCAGGTCGCACCCGGTGAGCCGAAGGTGCGCGAGCTCGACCCGCCGCGGTCGATCACCGGCCACTTCCAGGAGCTCACGCCGTCCACTGTCGACGACTGGATCGGGGTGGAGAGCATCGCCCACACCGGATACGTCGGTTCGGCGGCGCTGGAAGCGCTGGTGGAGGCTTCGGAGGGCGACCGGGCGCTGGCGCTGCCCGGCAGCGACGCCTGGACCGATGTCCAGGCGATGCTGAGCACCGACAACATCAAGGCGGCGCTGCGGTCGTTCACCCGCGGTGTGATCGGCGCCGACCTCGTCCACCCCCGTCGCCTGGCGGACCGCGTCGGCAGGATCGGCGTCCACGCGAGACTGAGCGAACCCACCTTGGTCCGGGTCGCCGACGACGCGGCCGCGGAACGGTCCACCTCGGGCGGTTTCCGGTTCGAGAGCGGCACGAGCAAGGGCACGGGCCCGGTGTTCACCGCGGGGGTGGCGGGCAGCGGCTCGGTGAACGACGATCCCGCCGGCTCCGCGACCGGCGGCCTGTCCGGCAAACCGTGGGCGAAGACGACCACGACGGCCGACGGCCTCGACATCTCCGCGGTCGTGGACCGCAACCTGACCACGGCGGCCGGGACACCGCGGGTGCTCGCCCGCTTCGACATCGACTTCACCGTGCTCGCCGAGGCGCGGCAACAGACCGCGCTGATCCGCCCGGACGCCCGCGTCGCCGCCCGCTCCGTCCACCTTCCCGGCGCGGCGCTGGTGTGGCTCACCGAAGACCAGGCACGCGAACACGGTCTCCTGCCCGCCGGCCCCGCGGGCCCACGGGACCGCGACGAGCGGCTCGCGCCTCTTTCGACGCTGCCGAAGGGCAAGCCGGGCGCGCTGGGTTTGGGCACCGTCGAGCGGCTGCCCGAGCTGTCCGATCTCGTGCCGAAGCTGGCCACCGAGCTGACCAAGGCCAAGATCCCGTTGCTGCCGGGGATGTCCCTGAACGACGCGATGCACAACTGGGCGAGGCTTACCGGCCTCGTCTCACCGGAGGGCGTGCGGGGACTGGTGGACAGCGCGCTGGACGGCGGTATCCCGCTGCACACCCATCTCCCGAAACTGTTCACCGGCAGCGGATACCAGCTCCTGCTGACCGCGAAAACGCTGGGCGATCCGGCTTTCCGCGAGGTGGTCAACGACGGCCGGACCGTCGAACACAGCACCGTCCGCGCGGTACGGACCAGCCACGGCGACAGCACGGCCAAAGCGTGGTCGGCGGCGTTGCGCGCGGGCGGGCAGGAGAAGTACCAGGGCGACACGACGACGTCGGTCGGCGGCGCGGTCACCAGGGGGATCGGTGCCGTCAAGGTGACCGGCACCTCGGAGGTCCGCACCGAACAGGAAACGTGGCTGCGGACCGCGACCGGCCCGGCCGCGTTGTTCGACGTGCCGATCGAGTTCACCCTGGAGGTGCGGCGGGACGGCGAAACCGTCGCGTCGGCGGGCACGGGGGAGCGGACGATGGGCATCCGGCTGCCCGCCGACAACCTGACCGTCGGCACCGGCCGGGAGCCGGACGCCGTCGAGGACGCCGAGCCGGATCCGCTGTCCGCGGCGGACGCCACCCCCGCCGCGCTGACGGAGTGGCGGCAGGGCAGCGTCACCGAGCTGCCGGACATGGCGTCGGTCGAATCCGTGCGCGCCGCCGCGCGACTTCGCGACGTCGTGCGCGAAACCCTCACCAAGGCCGGGGCGGACAGCGGGATCACCGGCTACGGCACCGCGGCGGTCAACGCGCTCTGGTCGAGCCTGAGTCCCCAGGTGCTGCAGGCGTTCCTGCCGACCATGACGGCGAGAAGCCTGCCGGTGCCCGCCTTGCGTGAGGCGGCCGTCCTCCGGGGCAAGCGGGCGAACGTCGAAGTGCACGCCCGGCTCGGCAAACCGCGCACGATCGCGTTGAGTGACGGCGTCAACCTGGAGAATCCGAAGAACTCGACGACGGCCCGCTCGGCCGAACGGAAGATCACCGAGGCGGGCGAGATGGGCATCACCGGACCCACCGTCACGCCGGTCGATGAAAAGAACAACGTCGGGGGCCTGGTCACCGGTGTCGACGCGCGGTGGACCAGTGAGCCCGCCGACGCCACGGTCGACGGCACGACCGTGTCCGCCGTCGCGAACCTCAAACCGGTCGGGCGGACCGCGTTGGTGCGCTTCGACGTGGACTACCGGATCGTGGTGAAGGTCGACGGCCGGACCGAGGTCGTGGACCTCTCCCTGCCCGGCTCGGCGGATGTGCGGATGCCGATCGAGGGGCTGTCCGACGTCACCGGTCGGAAGACGCCGCGCGTTCTGAAGGCACGGCAGGGACGGGTCGCCAGAACCGCGAAGGCGTGGCGGGACGCCGAAGTCGGCGCCGAGGGCCACCGCCGCCAGGCCGAACAGCTGGTCAAGGAGCTCGGCGTCGTCGGCGTCGACTGGAACGCCACGGTCGACGCGGCCAGGGTCCGCCGTCCGGGCACGCTGGAGGAACGGCACCACCATTACGCCCGCGAGACCGAGAAAGCCCTGCGGGAAGCCGAAAGCGTCGCCGAAGCGGCTCGGCTCCACCACGGCCGGGTGTCCTCGGCCACCGAAGCGGTGCTGGCCGAGCTGAAGGCCGGGACCGTCGATCTCGACGACCTCGCCCGTGGCACCGCCGACGCGGACCGCCTCTTCCGGCTGCGCTCCTCCGAACTGGCGGCGGCACGCGGACGGGTGGATCTCGCCGAGGAGAACGAGGATCTCGCCGCGGCGCTGGACGACGTCCGGCGGCTGATCCGGGAGCGCGCCGACGCGAAGATCCGGCGTGACCTGTTCCGCGAAGTGCTGGCGGAGCGAAGGGAAACCCTGGCCGTCGCCGAGGCCTCGGCGACGGAGGCGAAGGAACAACTCGTCGCCGCGGCCGAGCAACTGGTCCGCACCCAGGCGGAGTTGCAGGCCGCGTGGCTCGACTTCGTGGACGGCAAACAGGACGCCTGGTGGCTGGCGAAAGGCGCGCTGGACGCCGAATTCGCGCGGCTCACGGAACCGCCTGGCTCTCCCGAAGACGAGAAGTGGCGGCACAGCCGGGCCACCGACGCGCCTTGGTTCTCGGTGGCGAAACCGCTCGACCCGGCGCAGTGGGAGCAGCTACGGGCGACCACGCCGAGGCGGGCGGTGGCCACCGAGACCGCCGACGTGCTGACCACGCTGTTGTCCGAAAAGGACAAACGATACGACGGGGTGATCCGGTACGGCGTCAGCCGTTTCGTGGTCGACGGGCGCGGGGTCACCGAGTTCACCGTGCCGATCAACCTCGTCCCCGGCCGCGGTGTCACCGACGAGCAGCTCGCGCGCCTGCGGGAGCGCGCCGCGGCCGGTGTCGAGCAGCTGCTCAACAAACGCCACGGCCTGCCGAACGGTGACCAGCTGCACGTCCGGGTCGAGTTCACCGACGACCGGCTGACCGGCCCGGACGGCGATCCCCGGTACCGCGCGTACGACGTCGTCGCCGGTGACGACGAACGCACCACCCAGACCACCTGGCGAACCGATGCCACACCGGAGGAACTGGCCCACGAGCTGCTGCACTACCTCGGCGCGGGCGACGAGGAGCACGACGAGAACCGGGTGTTCCTCAGCCGTGAGGACGACGGTACGACCGGTGTCGTCACCGGTGACGACAGCATCATGGGCAAGGGCGTGGTCACACCCGGTGTGACGCCGAAACTGCTGCCTCGCCACACCTGGATGATCCAGCACGTCCTGCACAGCCAGCTGGGCCCGGGATATCGCCTCACCGATCCGGGCCAGGACGCGTTGCCGGGTGTGCGGCCCGCCGCGGACGACGGGCTGACGGACGCGCAGCGCGCCACGCTCGGTCGGGAGCGCCTGGAAGCGGTCAGGGCCGGGGGCGACACCTTGGCGTCGAACCTCGTCGAGGCGATCACCCGGACGCGGGCGGCCGATTCCCCGGAGCGCCAGGCAGGACTGGGGGAACACGCCACCCCGGAGGAGATCGCGGTCGCGCTGGATGTCCGGTTGCGGGTGCTGACCGAGGACGGTACGACTGTCGAACTCGGCCCGGAGCACGGCGAACCGGTGGCCGTGGTCTTGTCGTCGTCGGCCGACTTCCTGGCCACGGCGCCCGTTCCGGCGCATCCCGGGCTCACCGCCGCGCAGCAGGAGACCCTGGCCCGGCTCGGCAAGACGGCGGTGCCGGTGGGCGGAAAGCCGGTCACCGGGAACCTGGTCGCCGCGATCGCCGCCGCCGTCGCCCCCGAATCGTCGCTACGGCAGGCGGAACTGCGCGAGCTGGGTACGACGCTCGGGGGTGCCACGGCGGCGAAGATCGCCGAAGCCTTCGGAGTCCGGCTGCACGTCGTGACCGAGAACGGGGACGACCTCGGGTATGGCCCCGAGGGGCGGCGGCCGGTCCGCATCGTCCGGACGGCGGGCGGGGAATACCTGGCGACTCGCGACCTGGAGGCCAGGACGGCTTCGAGGCCGGTGCCGCACCGGCCCGAACCCGCCACGATCTCGGAGGAGATCGAGCGGGACTTCGGGATCGGCACGGAAACGCAGGCCGGGCTCCAGCGGGCCGCGGACACCGCGGGCGTGGCGTTCGACCTGCGGCCGGTGAACCCGGAGACGATCCGCGCGCTGCTCCGGGGCGGGCGTCCGGCGTCTCCCGGCCTCGCGGCGGGCACGGTCACGACCTGGGACGTCCACCTCGGCATGCCGGAGCAGGCGATCGGACTGGCCGCCCGGTTCGAGCCCCGGCTGCCGGACCTGACCGCCCTGCCGCCTCAAGTGTGGGAAAGGATCGAGCACCGCTACCGGCAACGGACGGCCGAGTACAGCACGCTGGCGGACTCCCTTCCCGCCGGACATCGGGTCGTCGGTGGCGTCGTGCACGTGGCGACCGACGACGGCTGGGCCCCGGTGATCGGTACCGATTCGCACCATATCCGCCGCCCGGACGGCACCGCCTCGGTGCTGACCGACGACGTGGAGCTGGACGCGCCGCTGCTCGATTTCGTGGCGCACACCCTGCCGCTCGGCTATACCGCCGGCCTCGACCGGCAGGGCGACGAACCACTGATCCGGTTCACTCCAGGCACCACGCCGCGGGTGATCGTCGCCGGCGACACCCACCCGGTGGCCGACGACACGGCCGAGTCCTTTGTGGACTATGCGGAGATCGACTGGGAAGAGTCGCGTGCGCACGCGATCGCCCAGCAGGCGGACGACGTGCTCTGGGACGGTTCGATCGACCTGGACACCGAGGACTCGCAAGGGGAGTCCGTGTTCTTCATGCTCGCTCCGGACGACAGTGCCGGTGAACACGAGAGCGAACACGTCAGCGAGCGCTCGGAACCGGACGATCGCCAGGAGTACGACGCTCTCCTGACCCCGGTCACGATCGATTTCGCCGAAGGCTCGGCTCAGCTGACCGGCGCGCAGCTGAAGGAGCTGCACCGCGTCGCCCGGCATATGACCGAGGTCGCCTACGTCTATCTCGTGGTCCCCCAGCTGTTCGGGCCGGTGCCTTCGATCGTGGTGTCGGGCGGCGATCCCGTCCGGAACCAGGTCCTCGTGAACACGGTGCGGCGGATGGTCGACGACCTGGTGTTCGCGCGAACGGAACTGGACCGCCTGCAGAGCCATCAGCTGCTGCGAAGCATTCACGTGTCCGTCCGTGAAGCGGATGGCGACGCGGATCGGCACCAGGTCCGGATCGAGGGCTCCGACATCGCGGTCGCACACCTTCGGGCGCCTCGGAAACAGGTCGAGGTGACGACGACGTTCCGCGTCGAGAGGACCGGTTCGGTGACCGAGCCCGCCTTCACCTATCCCTCTGACGTGTCCCTGGCGGAGACTTCTCGCTCGACCCCGTTCGTCGTCCCTCTTCAGGAGACCGTCGAGTCGGATCACATCCCGTTGCGGGTGGCCGACGACCTGTCCGTCGCCGTGGGTGCCGGGGAGAACTCGAAGGAATTCTTCGCTGTTCCCGAAGTGGTCGCCAGGTCCCGCGCCGCGTTGCTGCGAGCCGACAGCAACATCAACCTGGTGGTCCACGACGACGTCGTCCTGGTGGTCGAACGCGACGGGATCGAACACCGGCTGAACAAGGTGAGCGTCAAGTTCTGGGACAAGCCGTCCCATATCTGCCGTGACATGGCGCAAGAGATCTTGGGCGCGCTGCCGGACATCGCGATCTTCAGGAACGAGAACGGCGACGCCGCGGTCGGGAACGTCAGTACCACCAACGGTGTCGAAGTGACCGGGGTCCGCGACCTCGCCGAGGCGATGGCGGCACAGGCCGAAGACCGCACGGATCCGGTGGGTCCGCGGTGGGCGGTGGCGCAGGTGGCCAAGGACGTCAGGCCGACCGGTGGTGGGACCGGTGCGCCCCGTCCCGGGCGTGAGTACGGCAGCGCGATGAGTCACCAGCTGTCGAACGCCGCGCGCCGGGCGAAGATGGATCAGGCGGCGCAGGGCAGTGGCGTCAACGAGCATGCCTGGCCGTCGGTCGGGGAAGCGTACTGCGCCAATTCGATTCCCTTCGATGACGCCGACGGCACCGTGTCGATGAGCCGTGACTTCGCCAAGGGAATCGAGAACGAAGGCGCTCCCTTCGGATATCACTTCGCGGCCGTCGTCGCGACGAGCCTGGACGGCCGGTTCAACCTCACTCTGGAGAACACGCCACAGGGGCGGATCCGCACCCCGATGGTCGACGAGGCGATCCAGCGGGCTCTGCGCGACCACGACGGCTTGTGGGACGAGCTCGAAACATGGTTCGACGGCGATCTGCAGCGGGCGAAGCAGGACTCGTCCCCCGCAGTCGCGGAGATCGAGCTGAAGATCTACGTGGTCAAAAAGCTCCGGGCACTGGCGGAAATCAGCGCGTCACACGGGCCCGACGACCCGGAGAGACAGCGCGCGTACAACGAAGCGGCCGGCGGTGTCTACAACCTCGCCACGTGGCCGAAGGAGCGTGACAACTGGCACTTCGTGTCCTACAGCAAGGAACCCGGTGATTCGTTCCACGAGCACTGGGCGGCTTACCACGATCCGGAACTGTTCATGATGCCGAACCTGATGACCGTCGTGGTCTCGGGCGGCCAGGGGTCCGCGAACACGTGGACCGCGCAGGTTTCGTTCGAATCCGGATCGAGCAGGCCGCGCGAGTCCGACGTGCAGACGTTCCGTTCCGTCGCGACCCGGGTCGCGAGGGCGGCGATCTGGCGTAGTGCCAACGATCTCCCGATTCCGGCGGTGACCGTCACGGGGTACGGCAACGGGAGCTTCGCCGTACCGGGCGGTGCGATCAAGAAGGGGAAGGAACGCGCCGACACGGTCTCGGCCATGCTGGTCGAGGAAATCGGCGAAGAACTGAATCGTCTCCAAGGAAACGATCGGACGGTCAAGGTCGCCTCCGACAAGGACCCCGTCGCCGACGGCGTCCCGACGATCCGGGTGGCGGCGAAGTCGAAGGGGCGTGATCTCACCGGCGCCCCGGACGATCCGCGCTCGACACCGGAGGAACGCCGTCGCCGGGCGGTCATCACGGTGCGGCCGGACCCGGTCGTCGCCACCGTCCCGCTCGAAGGAAATCGCGGGATCAGGCTGGACGACCCGCGGCTGGCGGAGGTCGCCGACGGCTACCCGGCGGACGACAGGTTCTTCACCTTTCTCGCGCACGGTGACGTGAACGGTGCTCCGGTGTCGGGCGGTGCCCCCGTGAGCCCGTCCGAGGTGGCCACGATGTTGGTGTCCGCCAGGGACGAGGGCCGGTGGGACGGCGAGAAGCCGTTGATGTTCGCGTCGTGCGGTGCCGGCCGCGGTCGCGACAAATCGTTCGCGGCCCAGGTGCTCACCGAACTGCGGACGCGGGGTATCGAGGCCGACGCCGTCGCGCCGGACGGCCCGGTGTACTTCGTGCCCGGCGTGACCGATCCGGCCGGAGCGGGCCACCTCGTGGTGACCGGGAACGTGGGTGTCGACGCCGACGGGCGGCCGGTCGTCGCGCCGAAGGGGAACTGGATCCGGCTCGACGGCGCCACCGGACGAGCGCGGCCGATCGGTGCGCACATCGTGGTGGAGGAAGGGGAAAACTGGCGTACGACGGCCCTGCCACCCGGATACGCGGCCGGGAAGTCCGTGCGCGACCTCGACCGCGCGGTGCGGCTCGACGGCGACGAACGACAGGACGCCGGGACCGCGCGGCGCGACTCGTCCGATCGACAGCGGTTGACGGCGGCGCAGCGGAACGCGCTGGCCCTCGCCGCGGAGCGGGGAGAACGCCTTCATGAGGCCGACCGGATGGCCACGATCGAACGTATTCGCAAGCTGAACACCACAGCGGGCACCCGCTACCCGGTCGAGGACCCGGACGCCATGGACCTGCTCTTGGACGCCGTCCATTGGCATCTTCAGACGATGGTCCTCACCCGCAACGTCGACTTCACCCGCGCGCCGTCGGGTATGCCGAAGGACTCAGGCGGGCATACCCCCACCTGGGCGGAGTTCTTGACCGGTCTGGAACGGTTCCCCACGTACTGGGAGACGGGTCTCACGACGGGAACCGCGTTCCGTGGCGGTCGTGGCTGGGTCGAGGAACAGCTGGGCTACCGGGAAGTGCTGAACCGGACCAAGGGTGATCCGGCGAAACCCGGCGACCGTGACGCCGATTTCGACCCGGTCGCCCCCGGCGAAATGCCGCTTTACGCCGCTTTGAACTCCTCGCTCCAGACGGGCGGCGCTTATCCCTACGGCACCACCGTGATGTACCTGAAAGAGGAAGTGCGCGAGCGTTCGACGTTCACGCCCATGGACAGTGCCGCCGAGGGGCTCGCGGGTGTCCAGTCCGCCACTGACGGCAAGCACCTGTTCGGGCTGCTGGCGCACGGCCATGAGGAAAATGTGCGGCTGGCCTTGGGCGGCATCACCAACTTCAAATACGACCGCAAGTTCCGGATGGAAATCGAAAAGGACGGTTTCGCGGCGGTCGGACATTATTTCGAGGCACAGGTTCACGGTGGCCTTTCGTGGGCGGACCTGTCCAAGGTGGTGGTCAACTGGGGCGACCTCTACGGGCGGGACGCGAAGAACACGACCAAGGCCGAGGCGGAAGACATCGTCACGTACCTCGAGGAGTTCAAAAAGGCGCGTGGTCACGACTTCGACGTGCTTCTGGGCAGGGAGATCGGGGTACCGGGTGGGCTGGAAGCCGCCGAGAACCAGCGTGCACTCGGTTTGTTCGGCGTCGATGCGCTCGGCCCTCGTGAACGGGAGATCCTGGCGGCGCTCGACCGGCTGGCCAAGCCGACGCCGTTCGCCAGCCGCGCGAACCGGGACGAGATGCTCGACCTCGCGGCCCGGGCGGGCATGAATGCCGACTCTCCCGACGAAGCGCTGGAGAAGCTCTGGACTTTTGCCGCGTCGACGTCAGCGGACGAAGGGATTTCGGCCGTGCGGGAGAGGCTGGAGCGTTCGCGGGCCGAGGCGACCACATCGGTGACCGCCCGTGTCTTCGAAGACGTCGCGAACGATCTCGGGGTGAACCTGTTCGAACTCGAGATGCGGACGATGGACCCGCTCGGGGTGTTGTGGTCTGCTTGCGACGCGGATCCGGCCGTCCCGGTGTCGGAGCTGTATCGCGGGTTCGCGGACGGTGGCCTCATGGGTATGTGCGGCCAGACGGCCAATCTGCTGTTCGACCTGGCACACGACCCGGTGGACAAGCCGGCCGAAGCGACCGTGTCCGGGTTGACGGACGTGATCAACGGCGGCCAGGACGTCGGCGTCTGGGTGAGCACCGGGTCGACACACGCCTTCTACCTGGAACTGCGGGGTGACCGCGCGGTCATCCACCAGAGCTACGTCGGCCGGTACAGCTTCGCGCACAATCTCGGCGCTGGCCGGTCTTCTTCGCGGACTGAATTGGCGGATCGGCTGACGTCGATTCTCGCCGGGTACCAGAGTGGAGTTCAGCCGGTCGCCGCGGAAGAGGAGTTGTTCGGCGGGGCGCTGCTGAACCTCGCCCGGCGCGACAAGTACGAGCTGAGCGGCTGGCAGGTGTTCCGGATCAAGGTCGCCCCGTTCCGCGACGCGCGGCAGCAGGTGGAGCGCCTGACCGAGCTGGTGACCGCCCGGCACGACGCGTGGAACGAGATCAAGAACTCGTCACAGCCCGTCGCCCGATATCTGGGGATGGAACCGGAACCCACCCCACCCGAGACGGCGTCGTCGGACAGCATCTTCGAGGCCCTGGTGCCGGACTGACCCACGGGAACCGCCGGGCGGTTCTGCCGCCTCTCCTGCCTGGTGCCGGAAGTTTCGGTGCGGTCTGCTGAGGTGGCGAACCCACGCCCGTCAGCAGGAGGTACCCGGTGACCACAGCGGAAGAGTTCACCTTGGCCAAGGTGTTCGACTTCGTCGACCCTGAAACGGGTCCGGGCTTCGCGCCCGGCCATCCCCGGATCGAGGACCCGGAGGAACTGCGGGCGCTCGTCGCGTATCTGGACGGCGGCACGCCGGTCCTGCTCACGCCGTCGTTGCTGGACGACGTCGTCGACCCGGACCGGACCGCGGTCGTGCCGGCGAACTTCCGCACCGACGGGACGTGGATCTGGACCGACACCGTCACCTACTACCTGGAACACCACGGATTGGCGCCGGAACCGGACCTGCTCGGCCACGTCCGGGAGCGGGGGCCGTCCGCGGCGCCGGTGCCTCCGGACGTCGTCGGGCGCGCGGCCGGATTCGTGCTGGAGCCACCGGGTGCCGGGCGGGCGCCGGTGTGGAGCGCGGGCTGACCCGGCGGGACCTTCCTTCCGGTTCTTCTGCTGGTGGTTGTTCATGGTGACCGGGACACGGGTGCCGTTTACTGAATCCAGAGTCGCAGAACCGCTCAACACCAAGGAGTTGACGTGTCGCTACGAATCCGAAGTCTCCACGGTCGCCCCGCCCGGTCCGAAGAGGACATGGTGGCCGTCTACGTCTCCCGCGACGACATCCGTGACCTGGACGCGGGTGAACTCGGCGGCCGGATCGCCGCGGCCGCCGGGCTGCCGCGGGGAGGCGGGTCCGCGGCCATCGCCGAGTTCGAACCCACGCCCCGCTACACCATCCAGGACGTGCTGCTCGGGCACATCACCTGGGACGAACTGACCCGCGCCTCCGCCTGACCGGCGGGCTACGAGGCGTTGAGGCGTTCGGCCAGTTGCTCCCGAAGCCTGCTGCCTTCGGAGCGGCCGAGCCGATCGCACAAGGCCATCGCGCGTTCCCGGTCCTGGCGTGCCGATGCCAGGTCGCCCGACTCCTGTGCCAAGGCGGCCTGGTCGCAGAGCGTTTCGATCTGAGCCCGCGTCAGCCCGATGCGTTCGTAAAGTTCCCCGGCCTCGGACAGGCGGCGGCGGGCGTTCGCGTGGTCGCCACGGCGGCGCAAGAGTTTCCCGCTTTCCTGGAGCGCGCGGGCCTGCCCCATGGCCGCGCCGTGGCGGCGGAAGAGGTCGAGTGCCGTCTCGCATTGGGTGAGCGCCCGATCGAACGAGTCGAGCGCGGCCAGGTTCTGAGCCGAACGCAGCAGCATGTACGCGTAGTTGGTGTCGTCCACCGGAGTGCGCGAGCCGCCGTGTTCCTGAGCGAAGTAGCGGACACAGACATCGAACTCTTCGGCGGCGTCGTCGAACCGGCCGTTCCGGTACCAGTACGAAGCCCGCATCGTCCGGGCCACATGGACCCCGAGCGGATAGCCCGCCTCTTCGAACAGACGCGTCGCTTCGTCGAACAGCTTGGGCGACGTGGTGCCGCCGGCCTCGCGGGCTTGGGCACTGGTCAGGTAGAGCCGTGCCCAGCCCTGTTCGCGATGGTCACCCGCTTCCACGGCGGCGTCCCAGGCCAGTTGGGCCATCCGGGCGGACTCGTCCGCCTGGTTCCCCAGTACAGCGTGTACCCAGGACAGATAGTTCCGGTGGACCGCCTCGTCCCGTTTGCTGCCGAGCGCGATGGCGGAGTCCACGGCGAGCCCGAACACGTCGTACCAGGTACTCGCGTTCCCGCCGATCTCCGAGTACCAGTGCATGGCTTCGGCGAGGTCGAGGACCGGCCGGTGGCCGCCGCGGGCGGCGACGCTCTTGACCGCGGCGAGCCAGTTCTTCAGCTCGACCTCCAGCCACCTGCCCGCTCCGGCGTGATCGTCGAACGACGGCGTCGCGGCCGGAAGCGGGCTGACCCCGTCCGTCGGATGGAAGTAGCGGCCCGCCGCCGTCGCGGTGGACACCAGCCAGTCGGCCAGCCGGTTTTCCGCGGCCTCGACGGCTTCGGGGGGTTCCTCCCTGGCGAGCCGTTCGGTCGCGAAAACCCGGAGGAGGTCGTGGAACTGGTACCGGCCGTTCTCCTGCGACGTCTGCAGCAGGCTCGCGTCGGCCAGTTCCTCCAGGAACACGGCGGCGTCGTCCTCGTCGGACGCCTCGATGAGCGTCATCGCGGCCCCCACCGAGAAGTCCGCCGCCGGGACGAGCGACAGCCGCCGGAACACCGCGGCCGCGTTCGGGCTGAGCTGGCGATACGACAGTTCGAACACGCTGCGCACGTCGAGATCGCCGGCGGTCAGCGTGGTCAGCCGCCTGCTGCGGTCACGAAGCTGCTCCACCAGACGCGACAGCGGCCAGGTGGGGCGGCTCGCCAGCCGGTTGCCCGCGATGCGCAAGGCCAGCGGCAGCCGTCCGCACAGTGCGACCAGTTCGAGCGCCGCCTGCCGCTCCCGCGCGACCCGGCCCGCTCCGATGATGGTCGACAGCAACGCGACCGCGTCGTCCTCGCCGAACACGTCGAGGGGGAGCCTGCGTGTGCCTTCCAGGCCCACCAGCATCTGACGGCTGGTGATCAGGGTGAGACACCGCGGCCCGCCGACCAGCAGCGGGCGGACCTGGGCTTCGTCCGCCGCGTCGTCCAGGACGATCAGGGTGGCCCGGTCCAGCAGGAGGGAACGGCACAGGCCCGCCCGGTCGTCCGGGTCGGCCGGGATGCGCACGGCGTCGACGCCCAGCGAGCGCAGGATCAGGTGCAGCACGTCCGCCGGATTCGCCGGTTCGGCCGACATGCCGCGCAGTTTCAGGAAGAGCCTGCCATCGGGGAACTCCTCGGCGAGGTTGTGCGCCACGCGGACGGCGAGGGTGGTCTTGCCGGTTCCGGGCGGCCCGCTCAGGATCGCGACCCGCCCCGACCGGCGTCGGCCCTCGCCCAGGTCGGTGGAGAGGGCGCGCAACGCGTCGAGGTCGGCTTCGCGTCCGGTGAGGTCGTCGACGTCCGTCGGCAAGATGCCGATCAGCGGTGATTCGTAGATCCCGGCGGGCGCGGGCGCGGCGACCGGCTGGGCACGGCCCATCCTCGCGACCTTCTGGAGGCCGGTCAGCTCTTCGTCGGTCAAGGACAGTGGCGCGGCGAGCGCTTCGATCGTCCGGCGTTGCGGGCTTTTGGCGATCCCGCGCTCCATGTCGCTGATGGCCCGGACACTCACCCCGGATCCCTCGGCGAGTTCTTCCTGCGTGAGGTCTGCGCGAACGCGGTACGCCTTCAGCATCGCCTTGAAAGTCGGGGCTGCCTTTCCCAAGGCGGCGTTCGTCATGGGCCGAATTATCCACACCCACCCCGCCGGCTCAACTTGACCTTGGTCTCACCGGCGCGGCAGGTTACGGCCGCGAGAACGCGGGATTGACGCCGGTTCGGCGAGCCTGGACCGCCGCATGCTGTAGCCGAAGTAGATGAGCAGCCCGAGCGCCATCCAGCCGGCGAAGACGATCCAGGTCGCGCCATCGAGGCTGAGCATCATGTAACCGCAGCACAGCACCCCGAGGATCGGTGTGACGGGGGAGAACGGCACGCGGAACGAGCGCGGGGCCTCCGGTTGCCGCTTTCGCAGCAGCAGGACGGCGACGTTCACCAACCCGAAGGCGAACAGCGTGCCGATGCTGGTGGCGTCGGCCAGTTTCCCGAGCGGGATGAACGCGGCCAGCGTCGCGACGAAGCCGGAGACCACCAGGGTGTTGACCCGGGGAGTGCCGGTCTTGGGGTCCACTTTGGACAGCGAGGCGGGGACGAGGCCGTCACGGGACATCGAGTACAGGATGCGCGTCTGTCCGTAAAGGACGGTCAGCACGACACTGGAGATCGCCACGATGGCGCCGACGGCCAGCAGACCGGCCCACAGCGGGTTGTCGGACACGGCACCGAGCACATGCGAGAGCGCGGCCTCCTGGCCGTCGAACTCCTGCCACGGCAGCGCGCCCACGGCCGCCACGGCGACCAGGCAGTACAGCACGGTGACGATCGCGAGCGACAGCAGGATCGCCCTCGGCAGATCCCGTTGCGGGTTCTTCGCCTCCTCACCCGCCGTGGAAGCCGCGTCGAAACCGATGTAGGAGAAGAACAGTTTCGCGGCGCCGGCGCTCAGCCCGGCCATGCCGAGCGGCAGGAACGGCGCGAAGTTCGCCGCCCGTACCGCGGAGAACGCGATCGCGCAGAACAGCACCAGCGTGCCGACCTTGACCACGACCATGATCGCGTTGGCCCGCGCGCTCTCCTTCGCGCCGGACAGCAACAGGAACATGGCGAGCAGCACGACGACGATGGCCGGGATGTTGACGATCCCGCCCGAGCCCGGTGGCTGGCTGAACGCGTCGGGGATGGCGAAACCGAACGCCAGCCGCAGCAACTCGTTGAGGTACTGACCCCAGCCGACGGCCACCGACGCCACCGAGACGCCGTACTCGAGCACCAGGCACCAGCCGCAGACCCAGGCGACCAGTTCGCCGAGCGTCGCGTAAGCGTAGGAATAGGACGACCCGGACACCGGGATCATTCCGGCGAGCTCGGCATAGGAGAGCGCGGAGAAGAGCGCGGTGATCCCGGCGAGCACGAACGACAGCACTACCGCGGGCCCCGCCACGGGTACCGCTTCGCCGAGCACGACGAAGATCCCGCTGCCCAGCGTCGCGCCGATGCTGAGCATGGTCAGCTGCCCGAGCCCGAGGGAGCGCTTCAGCGTGCCGTGATCACTGTCGGCGATCAGATCGGCGACCGGTTTCCGCCGCACCGCCGCGGCTCGCAGAGTCATGCCGAGGACCGTATCCGCCGTGCTGAACACGCAGAACAGGAGATCGTTGCTTGGTTACCTGGATTACAGGCGATTCGTTGAATCCTGCCGCTCGATTCGTGACGAGGTGGAGCGGGCTCGTTCGCGAGGGGTCGTGAGTGGCGATTCGGGTTATTGAGAGGTAACCCAAACGTGGCGTGGTGGGTGGTAAGTCCGTGAAGGCCTCCTTGAGGGACTCTGGGTCCCTCAAGGAGGCCTTCACGGACTTC
>NZ_JBVKAE010000054.1:0-44575 GCF_055598845.1 Amycolatopsis sp. NPDC039088
CCAACCCGACCACGTGAAAGCCTTCTTCGGCAAGGAAGAAGTCCGCTACGCCGCAGACTGACCACGCCACATTTGCCTTACGGATCAATAACCCTCATTAACACTCACGACCCCACGCGGAAACGTATATAGCGGCATCAATCAGACAGTCGATCGGCCGGCGGTGTCCCTTGTGGACACTGAAGCCCCACTGGCACCGAGAATCAGGCCCTGCCCCACCTCGGCTCGACCTTGATCAACGGAAGATCAGGGACGTTGAGTGTCCCTGACCCTCCGTTGATCAAGCTCCACGACCGGCACATGCAGCCCCGCGACAGTGCAGGAATAGTCGCCTGACCTGCAAGACCGCGACTTTGCCGGGACCCTGCCCTGAAGGTAGGCAAGGAGGCCTTCACGGACCAGGAAATGGAGGCGTCGCGCCGGCTGCTGTCCAAGGGGTCGTGACACTCGCCTTCTCGGGAGAACGAGGCCACAGACGAACAACCGGCGCGACGGGCTTGTGGTGGGGTCAGGTCCCGCTGATCAGGCGCAGGGCCAGGTCGGGGCTGAACTGACCGGCTTCCACGTTCGGCGCGATCCCGCATTTGCCGTCGGAGTCGCCGGGCACCTTGACCCAGAGCAGCATCTCGGCGCCGCCGCCGGTCTGCGAGGTCGCCCCGAGCTTGCGTCCGGCCGGGTTGCACCACTCCGAGCCGAGCGGGCCGTTGCCGTTGCGGCTCGTGTCGATGACGAACGGCTTGGTGTAGCCGTACTTGCTCGACAGCGCCGCGCTGACGGCCTTGCCGTAGTTCGCCGAGTCGGTGGTGGTCTTGTAGTTCGACACGTTGATCGCGAGACCGCGGATCGACTTCACGCCGACGGCGTTGAGCCGGTCGGCCATGGTGGCGGCGGGAATCCAGGTCGAGTTGCCACCGTCCATGTAGGCCCAGGTGTTCGGGGCCTTCGCGGCGAACTGCTCCGCGGCGAACTTGAGCAGGTCGAGGCGGGTCTGGCGCTCACCGGTCGGCAGGCAGTCGAGCTGGGCCAGTGCGTCCGGTTCGATGACGACGACCGCGGGCTTGCCGCCGATGCCGTCGGCGAAGTTCGAGATCCAGGTCCGGTACGCGTCCGGGCTGCCGGCGCCGCCGCCGGAGTGACCGCCGCAGTCGCGGCCGGGAATGTTGTAGGCGACCAGGATCGGCAGCTTGTCCGCCACGTCGGCGGCATAGGTGTAGCCGTCGACCGCGGTCTTGATGTTCCCGCTCCAGTTGCCGAACCAGCGCGCGCCCGCCTTGGTGGAGATGGCGGCCTTGATCTTGTCTGCGGTGCTGCCCGGGTGGTCCCTCACCCAGACGGCGGGGTTGGAGTTCGGGTCGGTGTAGAAGCCGTTGGTCTTCTCAAGGGGGTTGCCGTCGGCGGCTTGTGCCGGCGCGGCGATGAGGGCCAGCATCGTGGCGGCCAGCAGACCGAGCGTCTTGATGCGCATATCGCCAGTTTCGTCCCTTCCCGTACAAGATTCGTACAACCCGCGTTTAGTCCTCTAAATGCGGTAGTTGCGCGTGGCAACTACCGCAAGTAGAGGACTAAACGCATCCAGGGTCAGGCCGAGTAGCCCTTCGGCGGGATCAGGGTGGCGAGCTGGTTGAAGGTGAGCCAGTAGATCTGGTTACCGCCGAAGTTGGCCGGGTCGGCGATCTTCACGGTCATGTTGTCGGCGTTGTAGCCGATGATCGTGAAGTAGTGGTAGATCGTGTAGTTCGGGTAGCCCGGCGGGTGGTTGTTCGCCGGGGCGACGATGTTCGCGACGATCGCGTAGCCGTTGTTGACGTCCAGCACGATGTCGCGCCACAGGAGGTCACGCTGCGCCTGGGTCGGCGGGTCGTTGGGCATCTCCTTGGTCTCGTACCAGCCGCCCCCGATGTGGTTGTTGAGGACGCGGGTGACCTGTCCGATCCAGTCGGTGCCGTTGGTGCTGGTCGGCAGCTCGTTCGCGAGCTGCTGCTGGCTCGGCGGGTTGCCGTTCTTGGCCGAGATCGCGATCCGGGTGGCCGCCGGGCCGCACCAGTAGCCGGTCTCCTGGATCTGATACTGGATGTTGAGCTCCGCGGCCGCCCTGACGCCCTCGACCTTGGCGGGCGCGGGCATCGATTTCACGAAGTCGGGCGCGGGCACGACATAGTCTTCTTGAGCGACGGCCATCGCCGGCGCGGTGATCAGTGCGGACACCGCGAGCGCGGCGACGACCGCCGTCCTGAGTCGACGCATGAGATTCCTTCCCCAGTTCGGATATTCGTTGGTGAATATCCGATAGGGCGATCTTCGCGTTCCGGGCCCCGCTTGTCTGCCCCCTCACCTGGGCATTCCCCGATCAGCGCACGACGAAAGTAGGGTTGCGTGAACGCTCGAGGGGTCATCGGGCAAGAGCGATCGTGCAGGTGATGAAAAAGGATCACGAGCAGCCCGGCTCGCGGGGGCCGGACCGGCCGGATCTCGGCGGTCCCGACCCCGCTCCCGTCTTCGGCATGCTCTTCGACGCCCACGCGGCCCCGCTGCAGCGCTATCTCGCGCGCCGCGTCGGCGTCGAAACCGCGCACGACCTCGTCGCCGAGACCTTCCTCGTGGCGCTTCGGCGGCGGGAGACCTACCGCCCGGAGGCCGGGACCGCACGAGCCTGGCTGTACGGCATCGCGACGAATCTGCTGCGGCACCACGTCCGCACCGAGACCCGCGCGCTCAACGCGACGGCCCGGCTCGCGGCCGCCGAGCGGAGCGTCTCGGCCGGGCACGACGGCCGCGTCGCCGAACGGGTCGACGCGCAGTTCCGCGCGGCACAGCTGGCGGGCGCGCTGGCCGGCTTGAGCGTGGCGGACCGCGACACCCTGCTCCTGGTCTCCTGGGCTGGCCTGGAGCCCGGCGAAGTCGCCGAGGCGTTGGGCATTCCCGCCGGAACGGTCAGATCCCGGCTTCACCGGATCAGAAGATGGTTGCGCGCCAACGCACCGGAGATCACAGCAGAGTCCACAAAGGACGATTCGAACGAAGAAGGGATACCCGGACGTGGACGGCGGTAGCATCAGGAAGGTGTGGTCCGACGCCGAACTCGACGAAGCGCTGGCCGACCTCCACGCCGGACCGGAAACCCGGCAGGACGAACTGACCCGCGCCAGGGCGGCGCTCCTTCGCGCGGCCGGGGACGTCGAGGACGAGCTCCTCCCCGTCTCCGTGTCACCGGCGAGGAAACGACCGGGCTCGTGGCGCTGGATCGCGGCCGCGGCCGCCGCCGCGCTGGTGTCCGGCGGGGTGATCGTCGCGACGAACGTCTTGGCAGGCGACAACGGCCAGGACACCGCGGCTCACTCGACCCTCGCCCCTGGCGACGCCGCGCTCGACGCCCTCCACGGCGACGACTTCCCGCTCCGGGGAGGCCAGTACCGGCTCGTCACGGAGTCCACCTGGACCACCCATGTCACCAAGACCGGGCTCGTCTACCAGACCCACGAGATCCTCGAACGCTGGCTGCCGTTCCACACCCGGGCTCCTGCCAAGATCCGGTTCACCGGCACCGGCGAGATCCGCTGGATCAAGGGCGACTACCAGTCGGCGATGACCTTGGGAGAGGCGCTTCCCGGCCCCTCGACCCAGATCAGCACGGAGCAGGCCCCGCCGCCGCGAACCACCACCACGTCCCCGCCGCCACCCCGTGCCACGACCTCCGAGCCGCCACCGCCACCGCTTTCGACCCGGCGCCAACTGCCGTCCGAAAGCGATTGGACGGCTCCCACCACGGAGTTCCTCGCCGGACTGCCGACCGACCCGGTGAAGCTGTCCGAACGGCTCCGCGACGACAGCCTCTGGCCGGACGGGCGCTCACCGGAACGACCGAACTCGCCGCCTGAGATGTTCGAGATGGCCTACAACGTCCTCCGCTCATCGCAGGGCTTCGGCGCGCTCCGGGTGGCGCTGTGCAAAGCGCTCGCGAGCATGCCCGGTATCACCGCGGAGGCCGTGGCCACTCCCGACGGACGGCCCGCGTTGTCCTACTCGGTCGCGCTGCCGGACCAGACGCGCACGTTCATCGTCGACCGGGCGACGGCTGCCGTCGTCAGGAACCGCGCCGTTCGCTCCTCCGGCGACAACGAGGGCTGGCCGGGGCTGACCCTGTTCGACTCGACGATCTCGGTCGCGATCACCGACCAGAGCGGCCCCTAACGGGCGTGTTTGGCGGCGTTGAGCGCGCTTCCGACGTCGGCCACTTCGAGTACCCGGATCCCCGGCGGGATCTTGCCGGAATCCGGCGGCACCAGCGCGTAGGTGTAGCCGAGCCGGGCGGCCTCCGCGAGCCGCCGCGTGACACTCGGCACCCGCCGGACCTCACCGGAGAGCCCGACCTCGCCCATCGCGACGAGTTTGGGCGAAAGCGGGGTGTCCCTCGCCGACGAGATCAGGGCGAGCACCACCGCCAGGTCGATCCCCGGCTCGGTGATCTTCATGCCGCCGACCGTCGCGACGTAGACGTCCTTGTCGCCGACCTTGATGTTGGCCCGCTTCTCGACCACGGCCAGCACCATCGCGACCCGCGCCGAGTCGAGGCCGCTCACCGCGCGCCGGGGCTGCGGCGACTGGGTCGCCGACACGAGCGCCTGCACCTCCCCCAGCAGCGGCCGCTTGCCCTCCATGGTCACCGTGACGGCGGTGCCCGCGACCGGCTCGGCGGTGTGACTCAGGAACAGTCCGGACGGATCGGGCACGCCCACGATGCCCTCTTCGACCAGTTCGAAGCAGCCGATCTCGTCGGCGGCGCCGAAGCGGTTCTTGATCCCGCGCAGCATCCGCAGCGTCGAATGTTTGTCGCCCTCGAACTGCAGGACGACGTCGACCAGATGCTCCAGCACCCGTGGCCCGGCGACCGAGCCGTCCTTCGTCACGTGACCGACCAGCACGATCGGCAACCCGCGCTCCTTGGCCAGCGCGACCAGCCCGGAGGTGACCGCCCGGACCTGGGTGACCCCACCTGGCGAGCCCTCAACCTGCGGCGACGCCATGGTCTGGACCGAGTCGACGATCAGGACGCCGGGTTTGACGGCGTCGACGTGGCCGAGGATCGCGGAAAGATCACTCTCGGCGGCGAGGAACATCTCGTCGTGGACGTTGCCGGTGCGCTCGGCCCGCAGCCGGACCTGTCCCGCCGACTCCTCACCGGTGACGTACAGCGCGCGGCCGGCGGTGGCCGCCCATTGGTAGGCGACCTCCAGCAGGAGCGTTGACTTGCCGACACCGGGCTCGCCGGCGAGCAGGATGACCGCGCCCGGCACGAATCCGCCGCCGAGCACCCGGTCGAGTTCGGAGACGCCGGTGGGTTTGGCGCGAGCCGTCTCGACGTCGACCTCGCCGATCGGGCGCGCCGGGGCACTGGGCGCTCCCGCCGCGACCCTGGCTATCGCGGGACGGGCGGTACCGCGTTCCTCGATCGTTCCCCATGCCTGGCATTCCGGGCAGCGCCCGACCCACTTCGGCGCCTCGTACCCGCATTCACCGCAGCGGTAGGTACTGCCCTTCTTGACCACCCCGCGAGGCTAGCGGCCACCACCGACAAACCCCGGGACCGACGCAGATACGGGAAGGCCCCCTTCACGGCGCCTAGCGCAATGAAGGGGGCCTTCACGTACTTCCGAAAGACTTTAGTGCCCGCCGCCCTCGGCCTTGGGCTTCTCCGGCGCGGGCGCGCGGCTGCCCGGGTGCGACGGCGCCGCGACCGGGAGTTCCAGCGTGATCGAACCGGAGTTCTTGAAGACGAAGGTGACCTTGATGGTCTGGCCCGCCCACACCGGCTGCTTCAGGCCCTGCAGCACGACCGTGGCCTTGCCCACCTGATCCGGCGTGTTGGACGGCTCCGGGCCGACCGACGGCGTGACCGTCCCGGCGGCGCTCGACGACGGGGCGCCAGAGGAGGACGGGGCTCCCGAGGAGGAAGGGGCACCGGAGGACGGGGGCGCCGAGGAGGGGGCGCTCGTCGGAGCGGCCTCCGTGGTCGACTCGACCGCGTCGGACGGGCCGATCACGAGCGCGTGGCTCGAGACGATGGCCTTCGCTCCCGAGATCTTGGCGTCACCGGTGGCGGCGTCGGAGGTGACCGAGACGAGCTCGTCGTCCTGCTTGCCCTGGTTCACGATGGTCAGCGTCAGCGGCGCGGCGGCTCCGGCCGGGTACGCCTGCCCTTCCTCCGGGAACTGGAGCGCGGCGTTCCGCAGCACCAGCTCCTTCGCCTGCGCGTACGTCCCGTTGACCGCGGGCTGCTGCGAGTCGGTCTGGGTGATCTGACCAGCACCGCAGCCGGCGAGCACGAGCGCGGCGCCGAGCGCCAGCACACCTGCGCCGAACACGCGACGATTCTGCAGCCTCACGTCGGAGTCCTTCCATCTCACGGCCTCTTCACCGCGAAGACTAGCCGGGCGGCTTCGGAGGCGGAGAACCCGGTGCGTGTTGACACGCCACCAATGCGGTGACATGCCCAAGATCAACCGTCCACAAAGGATTTGGAAATCGTTCGCTTCTCACCTGCATGAGCATGGGCGAATTGAGTTTGTCAACCCCCGGGCGGACCACCGTCAGGCCGCTGACCTGCGACGACGATCGCGGGTCGCTAGGTGGGCCTCGTCGGCACGTGCTAAGATGAATTCAGCGAAAGGGGCAGAGGACACATGGTTTTCAAGGTCGGAGAGACCGTCGTCTACCCGCACCACGGTGCCGCACTCATCGAAGCCATCGAGACCCGCGTGATCAAGGGCGAGGAGAAGAAGTACCTCGTCCTCAAAGTCGCGCAAGGGGATCTTACGGTTCGCGTGCCCGCTGACAACGCCGAGATCGTCGGCGTTCGCGATGTCGTCGGGCAAGAAGGACTGGACAAGGTTTTCGACGTTCTGCGTGCTCCGCACACCGAAGAGCCCACTAACTGGTCTCGTCGGTACAAGGCCAACCTCGAGAAGCTCGCCTCCGGCGATGTGAACAAGGTGGCCGAAGTGGTGCGCGACCTCTGGCGGCGAGAGAAGGACCGCGGACTTTCAGCCGGCGAGAAGCGCATGCTGGCGAAGGCGCGGCAAATTCTGGTCAGCGAGCTCGCGCTCGCGGAGGGCACCGACGAGGACAAGGCTGAAGTCCTCCTCGACGAAGTTCTGGAAACCGCGGCAGTCTGAACCTGCGGGTATCCCGCGCCAGGTGAGGCTGCGGGGGATACCTCTACGATCGCGCACATATGAGCACCGTCCATATGAGCACGATCGTGTTCGTCACTGCCGTTCATCACCATGCCTCCGACGCGGAGCTCGCTCTGGCGCCGGTCAATGGTGAAGCACTACTCACGCACACCGTGCGGGGGCTGCTCACGCTGCCGGATCTCGATCTGGTCATCGTGGCGGCCCCCGAGCGGTGTGCTCAGTTGTTTTCGGCCGCTCTGCTCGACTTCCCGGAGCGTTGCCGGATAGTACCCGGCTCATCACTCCGCCATGTTTTCGACTCCGTCGAAAATGACATCGCCGGAAATCCCGTCTTTCTCGTGCACGACGCTTTGCGGGCTTTCACGCCGGTGGACACCGTCCGTGCCGTCGCGGACGCGGTCCGTGCGGGTTCGCCTTCGGTGGTTCCCGTACTGCCGATGGCCGACACCGTGAAGGTGACCGACGCGACAAAAGTGATCACGGGCACGGAAGACCGCGCCTATCTGCGCACGGCGCAAACCCCGCTCGGCTTCACTCGTGAGACTTTTCTCTCTTATGTCGACAAACCGTCCCTCGACGGCGCGCACACGATCGCCGGGCACCCCGACGCGATGCGGGTCACCAACTCGTTCGAAGTGAAACTGGCCGAGGCGATCGCTTCCGCCGGGAAAGAGGAAACCCTGTGAGGATCGGAAACGGCGTCGACGTCCACCCCGTCGAGGCAGGCCGCGAATGCTGGATCGCCGGTCTCCTCTGGCCCGGCGTCGACGGCTGCGCGGGGCATTCCGACGGTGACGTCGCGGCGCACGCGCTGTGCGACGCGCTGCTGTCCGCGGCCGGGCTCGGTGACCTCGGCGCGGTCTTCGGCACCGGCGATCCGCGATGGGCGGGCAAGCACGGCGTCGAGTTCCTCGCCGAGGCGCGGCGCCTGGTCGAGGCGGGCGGCTGGACCGTCGGTAACGCGACCGTCCAGATCGTGGGCAACGCGCCGCGCGTCGGGAAGCGTCGCGAAGAGGCGCAGAAGGTGCTGAGCGAGGCCGTCGGCGGACCGGTGAGCGTGTCCGGGACGACGACCGACGGACTCGGCCTGACCGGACGCGGGGAAGGGATCGCCGCGTTCGCGACGGCGTTGCTCCTGCCCTCGCAGGAATAGGGCCCGCCGGAGACCGGTTCTGTCCTGTCATGGCAGTCACACTTCCCGAACCGGTCCGCGAACTGGTGGACGGCAAGAACTTCGCGACCGTGGCCACGCTGGACGCCGACGGCGGCCCGCAGACCTCGGTCATCTGGGTGGGCCTCGACGACGGCGATCTGGTCTTCAGCGCAACCGAAGACCGGCTGAAGGTACGGAACCTGCGGCGCGATCCGCGCGCGAGCGTGTCCATCACCGACGCCGAGAACCCGTACCGGCACACGCAGCTGCGGGGCACGGTCACGATCACCCCGGACCCCGGCAGGGAACTGCCGAAGGCGTTGAGCCACAAGTACCTCGGCCAGGACCCGCCGCCGGAGGGCCCGGAGGTCGAGCGGGTGATCGTCCGACTGCGGGTGGACAGGATCGCCGGGAACGTTCGTTGATTAGGCTCTCGCCATGGGTGTGACTTTCAACGACGCGACCAAGAAACTCCTCGACGGTAACAACTTTCCCGTCCTCGCCACCATCAACGCCGACGGCTCCGCGCAGACGTCCGTGCTGTGGGCGAAGCGGGACGGTGACACGGTGATCTTCGCGACCGTCCGCGGCCGTCTCAAGGAGCGGAACATGGCCAGGGAGCCGCGGGTGTCCGTGTCGGTGTTCGACCAGGAGAACCCGTACGACTACGTCGAGATCCGCGGGACCGTGGAGATGACCGAAGAGGGCGGGCGCGAGCTGATCAACGAGCTCTCGCACAAGTATCTCGGCAAGGACTACCCCGAGGAGCCGGCGGACGTCGTCCGCGTGCTGGTCCGGATCACGCCGACCAAGATCACCGGCAACGCCGCCTGACCCTGGGGCGCGCGCCATGAAAGGACCTTTCCTTGCAAATTTTGCAAGGAAAGGTCCTTTCATCTCACACGCGGGGAGAGGCGAAGGACCCACGATCGTGGCTAATGTGGGGTTCGTGACCTTTCGCGCTGTGTTGTTCGACTTCTCCGGCACGATCTTCCGGCTCGAGCAGGACGAGACCTGGCTCGCCGACCTCACCGACCACGAGGGCGAGGCCCTCGACGTCGAGGCACAGACCGAACTGATGCGCCGGATGACCGCACCGGTCGGCCAGGTCGTCGATCTCGACGAGGAACATCTGCACGCCTGGCACAACCGCGACCGCGACCCGGTGCTGCACCGCAAGGTGTACCTCGAGGTCCTCAAGCAGTCCGGCGTCCCGCACGCCGACCAGGCCGTCTCGCTCTACACCCGGCTGATCGATCCCACCCAGTGGACGCCGTACCCGGACACCGAGACCGTCCTCAAGGGCGTCTCCGGCAAGGGCATGAAGCTCGGGGTGCTGAGCAACATCGCCTTCGACATCCGGCCGGCCTTCAGCCGACGGGGCTGGGACGCCTTCGTCGACGAGTTCATCCTGTCGTTCGAGGTCGGGGCCGTGAAGCCGGAGCCGGAGATCTTCCGCACGGCCGTCGAGCGGCTCGGCGTCGACCCGGCGGAAACGCTCATGGTCGGCGACAGCGACGAGGCCGACGGCGCCGCACGCGAGATCGGCTGCGCGTTCGCGCTGGTAGAGCCGCTGCCGACGACTGAGCGGCCGGACGCTCTCCTCAGCGCCCTGCGGGCCCATAACGTGCTGTAATACGGTCACTGCGACGCCGCTCACGCGGACCCCGTACCCTTTTAGGGTGGCACTACACCTCTATGACACCGCGACCCGGAGCGTGCGGGAATTCCACCCCGCCCGTAGCGGAACGGCGTCCATGTACGTGTGTGGTGCCACCGTGCAGGGCATCCCGCATATCGGCCATGTCCGCGGCGCGCTGAACTACGACGTCCTGCGCCGCTGGCTCGTCCACAGTGGACTCGACGTGCTGATGGTCCGCAACGTCACCGACATCGACGACAAGATCCTCACCAAGGCCGCCGACGCGGATCGTCCCTGGTGGGAGTGGGCGGCGACGCATGAGCGCGCCTTCGAGTCGGCGTACGAGTCGCTCGGCTGCCTTCCGCCTTCGATCGCCCCGCGGGCGACAGGGCATGTCACGCAGATGGTCGAGCTGATGCAGCGGCTGATCGACGGCGGGCACGCGTACGCCTCGGGCGGCGACGTGTACTTCTCGGTCAAGGCGTTCGACGGCTACGGCGACCTGTCCGGACAGAAGCTCGACGAGGTCCAGCAGGGCGAGAGCCTCGGCGAGGGCAAGCGCGACCCGCGCGACTTCACGCTGTGGAAGAGCGCGAAGCCGGGCGAGCCGTCGTGGCCGACGCCGTGGGGCCCCGGCCGTCCCGGCTGGCACCTCGAATGCTCGGCGATGGCGACGGCGTACCTCGGTGCCGAGTTCGACATCCACGGCGGCGGCGTCGACCTGGTCTTCCCGCACCACGAGAACGAGCGGGCTCAGTCCAACGCGGCGGGTGACCCGTTCGCGCGGTTCTGGCTGCACAACGCCTGGGTGACCTTGTCCGGCGAAAAGATGTCGAAGTCGCTGGGCAACACGGTCTCGATCCCGGAGATGCTCAAGAACTACCGGGCGCCCGAACTGCGGTACTACCTGGTCCAGCCGCATTACCGGTCGACGATCGAGTACTCCGACGGAGCACTCACCGAAGCCGCGCAGGGCTACCGGCGAATCGAGCAGTTCCTCCGCCGCACGGCGGGGATCGCCGGAACGGTCCACCTCGGCGAGATCCCGGTCGGGTTCGCCGCCGCGCTCGACGACGACCTGGCCACCCCCCAGGCATTCGCAGTGCTGCACAACACGGTCCGCGACGGTAACGCGGCCCTTGACGCAGCCGACAATTCCAAGGCACTCGAAATCGCCGCCTCCGTGCGCGCGATGGTCGACGTGCTCGGCCTCGACCCGCTCTCCGCGCGCTGGTCCGAGGCGGGCGGCAACGAAACGCCCACCCGGCAGGCGCTGTCCGAACTCGTGGAAGGGCTGCTCGCCGAACGGCAGCAGGCCCGCGCCGAGAAGGACTTCGCCCGCGCGGACGCCGCGCGTGACCGCCTCCAGCAGGCGGGCATCGTGGTGGAAGACACCCCGAACGGTCCACAGTGGACCGTCAAGGACGTCTGACACTTACTCGGTTTCTAGCTCAAGGATTCTCACTGATGGCAGGCAACTCCCGGCGCCAGGGCGCTATTCGCAAGCCCGGCACGAAGAAGGGTCAGGTCGTCGGTTCCGGCGGCCAGCGCCGGAAGGGCCTGGAAGGCAAGGGCCCGACCCCCAAGGCCGAGGACCGGCCAGGGCACAAGGCGTACCGCATGTCGAACGCCCGTGACCGCAAGGAACAGGCGCGGCAGAAGAAGGCCGACAAGCCGGAACTGATCGCCGGCCGCAACCCGGTCGTCGAGGCGCTGCGCGCCGACGTGCCGGCCACCGCGCTGTACGTCGCGGTGAACATCGAGATCGACGACCGCGTCAACGAGGCCGTCCGGCTCGCCGGCGACAAGGGCATCTCGATCCTCGAGATCCCGCGCGAGGAACTCGACCGCAAGACCAACCGGGCCATGCACCAGGGCCTCGGTCTGCAGGTGCCGCCGTTCGAGTATGCGCACCCCGGTGACCTGATGACGGCGGCGAAGGACTCGGGCAACACGCCGCTGTTCGTCGCGCTCGACGGCGTCACCGACCCGCGCAACCTCGGCGCGGTGATCCGCTCGGCCGCCGCGTTCGGCGCGCACGGCGTCCTGCTCCCGGAGCGGCGCAGCGCGGGCATGACCGCGGTCGCGTGGCGGACCTCCGCCGGCACCGCCGCCAAACTGCCGATCGCCGTCGCGACCAACCTCACCCGTCAGCTGAAGGCGTGGAAGGAAGACGGCATGATGGTCGTCGGCCTCGACGCGGACGGTTCGGTCGACATCGACAAACTGGATGTCGCGGCGGACCCGCTGGTCATCGTGCTCGGCTCGGAGGGCCGCGGCCTTTCCCGGCTGGTCAAGGAGACCTGCGACGCGACCGTGTCGATCCCGATGGCGGCCGGTGTCGAGTCGCTCAACGCGTCGGTCGCGGCGGGCGTGCTCCTGGCCGAGGTGGCGCGCCGCCGCCGCCTCGCGGGACGTGTCTGACCCCGCAGTTCGTCGACAAGGTGCGGGGCGCGCAGGCTAGGGTCACCAGCGGATAACGTGTAACCGCCCTGGGGGACCCCGCACCGATGTCGTTCATTTCGCCGCTGTTCCTGTGGTACTTCATGCCGGCGGTACTGCTCGCCGTCCTGGTGTGCCCGCGCAGCTGGCGCAACGGCATCGTCGCGGTCGGCAGCCTGATCTTCTACGCCACCGGCGCCGGGCCGTACACGCTGGTGCTGATCGGCTGCATGGTGGTCAACTTCCTGGCCGGGCCCGCATTGGAGCCGAACGCCTGGGACCTGCAGAACAAACGGCGCAAGCGGCTGCTGCTCGGCGTCATCGGCCTCAACGTCGGCATGCTGCTGATCTGGAAGTACGCGGGGTTCGCGACGCAGCAGATCGCGGCCGTGACGCATTGGTTCGGCGGCGGTTTCCCGGTGGCCGACCTGGTCATCCCGATCGGCATCTCGTTCTACACGTTCCACCACATCTCGTACGTGGTGGACATCTACCGCGGTGAACGCCGCGCGCTGCGCAATCCGGTGTCGTTCGCCGCGTACATCGCGATGTTCCCGCAGCTGGTCGCCGGGCCGATCGTGCGGTACCGCGAGATCGCCGACCAGCTGCCGCAACAGCGGTCACACCGCCTCGACGACATCGCGGCCGGGTTCCCGCGGTTCGCGCTCGGGCTGTGCAAGAAGACGATCATCGCGGACTCGCTCAGCCCGATGGTGGACGCGTGTTTCAACACCCCATCGGATCAGATGACCTTCGCGATCGCCTGGCTCGGCGCGATCGGATACACCCTTCAGCTGTTCTTCGACTTCTCCGGCTACTCCGACATGGCGATCGGGCTCGGCCGCATGCTCGGCTTCCGGCTCCCGGAGAACTTCGCGCGGCCGTACTCGTCGGTGACCATCACCGAGTTCTGGCGACGCTGGCATATGTCGCTGTCCCGCTGGTTCCGCGACTACGTCTACATCCCGCTGGGCGGCAACCGCACCGGCGCCGGGCATACGTACCGGAACCTGTGCATCGTGTTCGTGCTGACCGGGTTCTGGCACGGCGCGCAGTGGACGTTCCTGATCTGGGGCATCTACCACGGCGCGCTGCTGATCGTGGAACGCGCTTTCGGCTACGACGTCACCCCGAAGACCCAGGCCGCCCGCATCGGGCGCCGCGCGCTGACGCTCGTGCTCGTCGTCTTCGGGTGGGTGTTCTTCCGCGCCAAGGACCTGCCGCACGCACTCGGCATGATCGGGCACATGGTGCTGCCGGACTTCACCGGCCTCACCGACGTCGTCGAGGGCGCGGTGACCAACCAGCGGCTGATCATCCTGCTGTGCGCGCTCGCGATCGTGTTCCTGCCCGCGCATCCGGTGACCGGGCCGCTGCTGGAGTCCTCACGAAGCCGCCCGGCCACCGCGCTGCGGATCGGCGTGATGACCGTGGGGCTGGTGTACGCGGCCATCCTGATCGCGACCGGCACCTTCAGCCCGTTCCTGTACTACCAGTTCTGAGGGAGCCCGGAGAATGACCGAACCGACCGATCTGGCCACCCAGCCCGGCGTGATCCCGTACGTCGACAACCACACCGGCAAGCGACGATTGCTCACCATCGATGTACCGCCTGTCAGCATGAACGCGGTGCGCCTTTACGTGCCGTTGGCGAGTATCGACGGCAGGCAGTACGTGGTCTCGTGGGGTTCGATCACCTTCGAGATCCCCGCCGACCGGAACGTGCATGTCAGCGTGCATCTGCAGACCAACTACGCGTCCGGGCTGACCTCGACCCCGTACGCCTCGATCGTCCTGGCGCCGCACCCTGCGCCGGTCAGGCTGGCCACTCGATTCACCGACGCGGAGGGCTCGCTTTTGCCGGTCGGCTAGCGTGGGCGCATGACCGACGGCTGGAAGCGGGACCGGATCGGGTCGGCGCTGCGAGGCGAAAATCCGACCGTGCTGCGACGGCTGGACGCGGGCTTCGCGGTGATCGGCGATACGCAGTTCCTGCCGGGTTACTGTGTCCTGCTGACCGACACTCCCGGCGTCGGCCGGTTGACCGATCTGCCGCGGGCGCGACGGCTGGAGTTCTTGGCGGACATGGATTCGCTCGGTGAAGCAGTCGAAAAGGTGTGCGCTCGGCGCGATTCCGGCTTCCGTCGTGTGAACATGGAGATCCTCGGCAACACGGATCCCTTTCTGCACGCCCATGTCTGGCCGCGTTACGACTGGGAGCCGGCGGACGTGGTCGGGCGGCCCGTCTGGCTCTACCCGGTGGAAAACTGGGCGACGGCCTCGCTGGGCCCTGAGCACGACTCGCTGCGTTCCGAGCTGACCGTGGAGCTCGACAGGCTGCGTGCCGCGTCGAGCACCAGGCGCGAGAACTCCTGACCGCGCACCATCGGCAGGTAATGCCCCGCCTTCGGCACGGTGATGAGCCGTCCGTCGGCGCAGATGTCAAGGAACCGGCGCTCATGCCGCCTGAAGTGGTCGCGTGAGCCGTTGATGAGCCACGTCGGGCCCGGGTAGGTCCTGAGCTGGGCGAGCACGTCGAAGCCGGCGAAGGTCTTGGCGACGTCCGGGATCACCTCGGTCGCGATGCCGCCGTCGATCACGGCTTGGGCGAGTTCCGGCGGAAGCACACTCTCGAACTGCCATCGGCTGAGTCGCTCACCCTGGTCCGGCAATCGCATGAGCAAGCGGTGCGCGACGCGGAACGGTGTCTCCAGTGTCCTGCCGGGCAGGTAGGTCGAGCCCGCGACGACGAGGCCCGCGACGCGTTCCGGATATCGTGCCGCCGCGGCGATCGCGACGTAGCCGCCGAGGGAGTGCCCGACCACCAGCGCGGGTTCGTCGATGGCTTCGACGACCGCGTCCACCGCCGCGGCCAGAGTGAACCGCTCGCCGCGACGGGTGCCGTGGCCGGGGAGATCGACCGCTCTCGCGGGATGTCCGAGCAGTTCGAGCTGCTCAGCCCAGGCGGCGCGGCTGAGCCGGATGCCGTGGACGAAGACGACGGGGACCATGGACTACCTCCTGAATGCAACGCACCGTTGCGTTGCAAAGTACCCGCGTCCTCCACGCAACGCAACGGTGCGTTGTATTCTTCGCGGGTGAGCGTCCAGAACGGTCCCCGTAAGGCTGAGGCGATCTTCGCCGCCACTCTCGAACTGCTGGCCGAGCACGGTTACGACAAGCTCGCCATCGAGGCCGTCGCCGCCCGGTCCGGCGTCAACAAGACGACGCTGTACCGGTGGTGGCCGTCGAAGGACGCACTCCTGGCCGCCGCCCTGCGCGATTCGGGATTGTTCGCCGTCGACGTCCCCGACACCGGCAGCCTCCGCGGCGATCTCCTCGCGGTGGCAACACAAATCCACCGGTTGCTGACGTCGGAGCACACGGCGCCGGTCGTCACGGCGACGTTGACCGCGGGCCCCCGCCGCCCGGAACTCGGCGAGGTGTCACGAAGCTTCTTCGCTGACCGGATGGCGCGGGAAGAGCCGATCTTCGAACGCGCCGCCGCGAGAGGCGAACTACGCGACGGCGTCGAACCGGTCATGGTGATGGATCTGCTCGCGGGAGCGATCTGGTTCAGGCTGCTGCTACGCGGCGGCGAAGCCGGTCCGAAATTCCTCGAAGAGGCCGTCGACACCGTCCTGCACGGTGCCGGCGCATAATCCAGCGCATGGGAATCACGCTGGAGATCGAATCCGAGCGGCTCGAAGATTATCTCGTCGCCGACGCGGTCGTCGATCACGAGCATCCGCTGATCCGCGAAATGGCTGACGGACTGGTACCGACCGGCGGCACCGAGGTCGACGTGATTCGTTCGATGTTTCACTTCGTGCGCGACGACATCGCCCATACGGTGGACGCCGCCGATTCTCGCGTCACTCTTATGGCCTCGGAGGTTCTGCGCGAGCGGGTGGGCCTCTGCTACGCGAAGGCCCATCTGCTGGCCGCTTTGCTTCGCAGCCAGGGCATCCCTGCCGGGTTCTGCTATCAACGGATCGGCGTCCTGCACGGGCTCAACGGCGTGTACCTCGCTGGTCTGGACCGGTGGATCCGGCTCGACCCGAGGGGTAACAAAAATGGTGCGGACGCCCATTTTTACCTGGAAGATGAGCGGCTCGCGTGGACACTCGACCCCGCACGAGGCGAGATCGACTTCCCCACCGTGTACACCACACCGTCTTCGGCCGTTGTCGAAACACTCTCGTCGGCGACACCCGGTCCCGCGTGGTACGAAGGAATCCTTCCACACGCTCCGTGAGTGGTTTTTCCGTGATCCGGCGAAACCTCCGATGCGAAAGCGGTATCGCCGAGCGTCACGCTCGCTGTTGGGACCTTTCCCCCGAATTTCTTATTTCGACATTGTCACGATGCGCGTAGAGTAACTCCCCGCACTCGAACCGATACGCAATGCGTTCGTCCGTTCGAGTGCGGATCAAGGAGGTGACCCCCGTGCCCGCGGAAGCCGACCGGCTCCGCCGTACCCCACTGCAAGAGATCTTCTGGACCAGGACGAGTCTGCTGCTCACCGTACTGGTCGTCGTCGCGGGCCTCAGCCTGTGGATCTCCAGCATGATGGATCCCGGCGCCGGCAGAACGCTGCTCACTTCACTGGGCACCGGCACGCTAATCTCCGCGGTGGTCGGCTTCGGCCAGACCCTGATCACCGCCACCGCGTCACAACGCGCGATGGTGACCCCGGTGATCGAAGAGAGCCGCCGCGCGCTGGAAGCGCTCAGCGCCGAATACCGTTCGCTCAACAAGGAATTCTTCCCCACCCACGTCTTCGAGGCGACCACCGACCCGGATCCGTTGTTCAACCGGGTCATGACCGAAGACCTCGCCGTGACCCGGCACTACTTCTTCCGCGGCTTCTCCGGCAGGCATGCCGCGGCCCGATTGCTGTTGTCCCGCACCGAAAGGGAACTTCGCGTGGTCATCGCCGACCCACGCGACGAGGGCGCCATCAGCGGCAGGGCGCGGTATCTCCTGCGCAGCGAAGAAGCGGGCATGGACTACGAGACGATCCAAAAGCGGCTCGACGACGAGATCAGCATCGGCCTGGTCGGGCTGTTCCTGGCCCGCAGCCGGTGCTCGCTGGTGGACATCACCGTCGTCGCCGATCCGCCGCTGGACCGGCTCGAAGTCTTCGACGAGAGCGTTTGGGTGACCTTGTACAGCGACATCCGCGGCGCGACCACGCTGTATCCGCGAACGTTGCGGTTCAGCGAAGGTTCCTTCCTGTACAACAAGGAACGCTCGGAATTCCTGCGGGTGTCCCAATCCCGTTTCGGGCGGCACTTCCGCATCTCCACCTCGACGACGAGGGCGGATTTCCTGGCACTGTACGAAAAGATCACCGGCTCTCCCCTGTCCGAAGAGAACTTCCTGGACCTGGAAGCGAAATTCCACGCCTTCCGGAAGGAGTTCACCACACTCGCCGAGCTGAAACCCTGACGTCTCGGCGCCGAAGAGCACTAGAACTGAGGAGCTGAAGTTGCTCACTCGTTTGTCCCCCCTCACCCAGCTGGCCGCATTGCTCCGCACCACGGATCTTCCGCTGGCGCAGCATTGGCAAGTCGTCGACGAGATCTTCCGGGACTGGACCTCGAGACCGGATCTGCGCACCGATCTTCGGCGGCATCTGGATTCGCTGAGCCCGGACGAGGCGAGCGCGGTACTCGGACGATCCCGGGAAACGACCACCCACTTCGCCTGGTGCCTGCTCGACTCCCCGACGGATCCCTTTTCGATCTGGCTTCACGAGTACAAGGCACCGGAGGACTGGCGCGAAGGTTACGCCGACTCCGTGCACAACCACAGATATCACTTCTGTACCACGCTCCTCCGCGGTAACTATGTCCACGAGCGTTACTCGACCCTGCGAGATCAACTCTCCGGATTGATCACATCGGTTCGGTTACGACGTAGCACGCTGTGTCAGGCGGGGTCGGTAGGCGTCATGTACGCGGACGAGTTCCATCGGATTCCCGAAGCCACCGAAGGGACTATGACGTTTTTGGTGAAATCACGCCCCGTAAGCGAGTTCAGTCTTTCCTATGACCCGAAGACCGGAATCGGGCATCGTCACGTTCCGGTCGAGGTCCGATTGGGGGACCTGGCCGCCCGCATCTAACTACACACCGCCGCCGAAGGCGCATACCATTACTCCACCCGTAAGCGGGATCGGAGAGGTGTATGCGCGCGCGAAAGAGCACGATTCCTTCCCAGACCATTGACGCCGTCGAGCAACGCGTCCGGCAACTGTGCTGGAGATATGCGGACAAACTGCAGTTCCACGGCTGGCACCACGTGAGTTTCGTCCGGGCGAAGGCCGCGGGATTCGCCGAACACAACGGTGCCGATCGCACCGTCGTCGAGGTGGCGGCCCTGGTGCACGACGTGAACTACATCGTGCTCCGGAACTCCCCCGCGGCCGCCGGGCGAGACCTCCGGATGGGCATCCTGCAGGAGTGCGGTGTCGAGGACACCGTGGCGCGGTGGATCGACGACATCGTCGACGAGGCCGAAATGGCCACCCGCGGCCGTCACATCTCGCTGGAGGCGCAGGCGTTGAGCGACGCCGACACGCTGTTCAAGGCGCTGCCGGTGACGCCCGTCGTGCTCGCTCACCGCTACCTGCGGGAGAACGGACTGAGCCTGCGCGAACTGGCGCACAAGATCGTCGGCGAGCAGCGGGACGTCCACGACAGTGGCTACTACTTCTACAACCCGAAGGCCGCGGAGACCTACTCCCGCTGGGCGCTGGCGAATCTTCAGCTGTGGCAATGCATCAAGGAAGCCGTCGACGATCCGACGGTCGTCGAACTCCTCGACGCGGTGCACGCCGTGGACGGCATGGACTTCGAAGCGGAACCGGCGGCCTCCTAACGCTGTCCGTAGCCGCGGAGTTTCTCCACGACGTGCTCGATCTCGGCAGGCGGGAGCAGGTTCGGTGTTCCCGCCGCCCGCGCCGTCAGCCAGACCTGGCAGACCCATTCGAGCTGCTGGGCCCGGCTGTACGCGGAGCCGAGGCCGTCGCCGAAGGTGATCGTGCCGTGGTTGGCCAGCAGGCAGCCTCGGCGGCCTTCCAAGGCCTCCAGCATGGCCTTGGCGAGCTCTTCGGTGCCGTACGTCGCGTAGGACGCGACGCGGGCAGTCGGGCCGATCGCGGCGAGCATGTAGTGGATCGGCGGCACCTCGTCGACGAGGGTGGAGACGGCCGTGGCGTGCACGGAATGGGTGTGGATCACGGCGGAGACAGCCTTACCGTCCGGGTCCGCCGCTTCCCGGTACACGGTGAGGTGCATCGGGAGTTCGCTGGTCGGTTTGAGCGAGCCGTCGACGACCTCGCCGTCGAGGCGGACCACCGGCACGTCTTCCGGCCGGAGCCCGGCGTAGTCGACCCCGGTCGGGGTCACCGCGACCAGATCGCCCTGCCTCGCGGAGACGTTGCCGGACGTGCCGACCACGAGTCCGTCCGTGGTCATCCGGCGGGCGAATTCACAGACCGCCGCGCGTTCTTCGGCCAGGATCACCGTCACAACCTCCACAGTCCACGGGCCGCGGCCAGCGAGGCCTGATAGTCGGCGTAGCCCTGCTCGTAGAACCCTACGTTCTCGGGACGGACTTCGACGACGCGCGCGCTTTCCGCCCACAGGTCCCTGTAGACCGGTTCGCCGAGGGCGTCCGCGGCGACGATCACCGCACCTCGCGCGCCGACGCCGGGATCGCCGGGGATCACGATGGGGCGCCCGAGAACGTCGGCGAAGATGCGGGTCCACGCGAGGGAGCGGACCCCGCCGCCGCAGGCGTACAAGGTGCCGGTGAGCCCGGCCGCCTCGAAGCAATGCCTTGCCGCGTAAGCGATCGACTCGCACAGGGCGCGGACGATGTCGCCACGCTCGCTCTCCAGGCTCAGCCCGGCGAACTGCGCCCTCGCCGACGCGTCGACGAACGGCGCTCGTTCACCGGACGCGGAAAGGAACGGTAGTGCCCGAACCCCACCCGCGCCGGGCTTGCTCGCGTCGAGCAGTGGGCCGATCTCCTCGACCGCGATGCCGAACAGACGGCACACCCAGTCGATACCCGCGGTGCCGACCATCGCCGGCATCGCTCGCAGGAACTCGCCTTCCTCCGGGGTACAGAGGAACATCCCCGCCGGCTCACCCTCCGGGTCGAACACCGCCGAGTCGGTCAGTACCTGGCAGGCGAGGGTGGTTCCGGCGGTGAGGATGCCGTCGCCCGGCCGCCGCACGCCGGCGCCGATGGCGCTCGCGGGCAGATCGAACGGACCCGCCGTGACCGGCAACCCGACGGGAAGTCCGAGCAATCCGGCACCGCGCTCGTCCAAGCGGAACACGGTCTTCGGCGCCGCCGGTTCCACGAACAGGTTCCTGCGGTGGGCGAGGCCGACGGCCGCGATGGCTTCTTCGTCGTAACGCCGGGTGGCCGGATTGAGGAAGGGCAGCGAAGCGTCCGACGCGTCGACGGTGATCTCACCGGTCAGCCGCTGGACCACCGCGTCGACGCAGTAGCCCGCCACCACCGCCCTGTCGAGCGATCCCGGTTCATGAGTGTCCAAAAAGGACATGATCGCCGCGGCGCTGCCGGGGAACATTCCCGACGCGGTGCGCCGGAACACTTCCCGGGACACCCCGTCGGCCTGCCATTTGGCCACCAGCGAGTTCGCCCGCCCGTCGAGCCAGGAGATCGCGGGCCGGACGGCTTCCCCGGACTCGTCGCGCAGCCACAGCCCGTCGCCCTGGCCGGTGAGGGCCAGCGCGGTGACCGGACCGTCGAGTCCGGCGGCGACCTCCCGCACCACCGTCGCCACGGTGCCGAGTACCTGGTCGAGGTCCTGCTCGACGAGTCCGCTCGGCAGGTGGTGCACCTCCGAGGTGGTGCACGCGCTCGCCACCGACATCCCGGCCTTGTCGAAGACGACCGCCTTGGTCAGTGACGTGCCGATGTCGACGCCGATGATCATGGCCGCAGGACCTCGGGGTTCGCCAGGTTCGCGAGCGCCTCGCCGCGGACGTACCGGCCCACTTCGGCGGCGACGATGCTCGCCGCCCGCTCCGCCGTCTGCCTGCTGGCTCCGGCGAGGTGCGGCGTGGCGATCACGTTCGGCGCGTCTCGCAACGCCCAGTCCGCGGGCGGTGGCTCAATGTCGTACACGTCGAGCGCCAGCGCGCCGAGCCGCCCCGAACGAAGGGCTTCCGGAAGCGGCGAATAGTCGAGGAGTCCGCCACGCGCGGTGTTGACCAGCACCGCTCCTTCCGGCAGCAGCGCGAGTTTGGCGGCGTCGATCAGGTGCCGGGTCTCCTCGGTGAGCCGGGCGTGCAGGCTCACCACGGAACTGCGGCGCAGCAGGTCGTCCAGGTCGACGAGTTCGGCACCGTCGGCGGCGATCCCGGCCGGATCGGCGAACGGATCCGCGACCAGCACCTTCGACCCGAACGCGATGAGTACCTTGGCCACCCGCGAGCCGATCGCGCCGTAGCCGACCAGTCCGACGGTGGTCCCGTCGAGTTCGAGGCCGGTCTGGTCGTAGGCGTAGTAGTCGCCACGCCAGGTCCCGCCCAGCAGTTCGGCCGAGGATGTCGAGATCCGGCGCATCGCGGCGAGGATCATCCCGACCGCGAATTCGGCGGCGGCGCCGGCGTTGCGGCCGGGCGCGTAGGTCACCGCGACCCCGGCCTCGGTGGCCGCGGCGAGATCGACGTTGACCGGACCGCCCCGGCACACCGAGACGAGCTTGAGGTCCGGCGCGGCGGCGAACACCTGCTTGGTGAAGGGGGCCATCTGGGTCACCGCGACCTCGGCTCCCGCCACGGCCTCGATCACCTGCTCCTCGGTGCCGCTGGCCTCGTGCACGTTCGCGACCGGGCCGAACGGCTCCACCGGCCACGGCAGCGTCAGCTCCGAGAACTCGTACCCGGCGCCGATCTCGGCACGGACGGCGTCGGCCAGCAGGCCAGTGCCGACGAAATGGTCTCCCGCAGCGAGTATCCGCAACTCTGCGTCCTCTCTCCGTGCCCGCATCGGGCGCTTCTCAGTGTCTGTTGGTGAACCCGCCACCGCAATCGAGACCGATCACGGCTCCGCCGTCGGGCTCAGTGGGCTTTCTCGTATTCGGTGATGTGCGCGACCTTGCTCGCGCTGGCCGAAGCCGGGTCGAAGCGGTAGCCGACCCACTCGGCGACGATCTTCTTCGCCAGTTCAGGGCCGATCGCCCTGGCGCCGAAGGTGATCACCTGGCAATCGTTCGATTTGACCGACCTCTCGGCCGAGTACGAGTCGTGCGCCACCGTGGCCCGGACCCCCGGGACCTTGTTCGCCGAAATGGCCATGCCGATCCCGGTCCCGCAGACCAGTACGCCGCGATCCGCCTCGCCCCGCGCGATCGACTCCGCCGCCGCGAGACCGAGCAACGGGTACGCCTTGTCGTCCGAGCCGTCGGCGACGCCGAGGTCGGTGACCTCGTCCACCCGTTCGTCGGCGAGGAGCAGGTCACGCAACTGGTCCTTGAGCGCCACCCCGGCGTTGTCCGCCGCCACCACGATCCGCATTCAGTCGTCCTTTCCCAGAGCCTGGCCGACCGCGGTGACGAGCAGCGCGAACGAGGTCGCACCCGGATCCGGGTGCCCCTTGCTCCGCTGCGCCAGCCGTGCCGCCCTTCCCTTGGCCGGTAGCAGGTCCGCCGTGGCCTCGGCCGCGCTCACCGCGACCTGAGCCGCCTTCTGCCAGGCCTGCGGGACGTCCGCGCCCGCTACGGCCTGTTCGCGCAACGCCAACCGGAACGGCTCGATGGCGTCGAGCATCGTCTTCTCGCCGGGCTCCGCCTTGCCCAGTTCGACGAACGCCGTCACGGCACCGTCCACGGCGTCCGCGAGGGCTTCCACGGTGACGTCGCTTTCGGACTGGTCTCGCAACCCCGCGCCGGTTTCCGCCAGCAGTACCCCGTACAGCGCCCCGGACGCTCCGCCCGCGGCGTCGGCGAACGCCGTCCCGGCGGCCAAAAGCGCGGAGGAGAGTGCATCTCCGTCGCGCCGGGCGGCGGCGACCGCGGCCCGCATTCCCCTGGTCATGCCCAGCCCGTGATCCCCGTCGGCCGCGACCGCGTCCAACCTGCCGAGTTCGGCTTCGTTGGCTTCGATGTCGTGCAATGCCGCCGTCAAGGCGCGGTCCACCACGCCCCGCCCTGGCTCGGTCTCCACGAGCAGCGAGTCCACTGTGGACTCCAGCGGGACCTGTGCCAGCGCGGCACCGCTGCTCCGGTAACCCGGAGTATCGCAGGGCGCGGCGTACAGCTCGGCGAGTTCGTCGTCGAGCACCAGGATCGAGAGCGAGACACCGGCCATGTCGAGCGAGGTGACGAATTCGCCGACCTCGGTGTGCAGCGGACTGAGCCCGGCGTCGGCCAGCCTCTCGTGCACACGGCTGTAGGTCGCGAACATCTCTTCGTACTTGGTCCGGCCGAGGCCGTTCAGCAGGACCACCACCCGCTCGTCGCCTTCGGGGATCTCGGGGATGAGGCCGTCGACCAGCTCGTCGGCCAGGTCTCGGGCGCTCAACCTGCCGACGGTGCGCACGCCGGGCTCACCGTGGATGCCCAGCCCCAGTTCCATCTCGTTCTCGCCGACCGTGAACAGCGGCGCGTCCGCGCCGGGCAGCGTGCATCCGCCGAACGCCACCCCGAACGTCCGGGTGCGCGCGTTCGCCTTCTGCGCCGCCGCGTGGACGGCGGCGAGGTCGTCACCGCGTTCGGCGGCGGCACCCGCGATCTTGAAGACCAGGAAGTCGCCCGCGACGCCACGGCGTCGTTCCGGCGCGTCGGCAGGCCCGCTCGCGATGTCGTCGGTGACCAGGATCGTCCGGCTCTCGATGCCCTCAGCCGCCAGCCTGCGCGCGGCGAGGCCGAAGTGCAGGACGTCGCCCTGGTAGTTGCCGTAACCGAAGAGCACGCCGGCGCCGCTCTCGGCGGCCAGCGCCGTGCGGTAGACCTGTTCGGCGCTCGGGCTGGTGAACACGTCGCCGACCACCGCGCCGTCGGCGAGGCCGGGACCGACCAGTCCGGCGAACGCGGGATAGTGCCCGCAGCCGCCGCCGATCACCACCGCGACCTTGCGTTCGGACTCTTCCCGCCGCAGCACGCCATAGGCGCCGGGAACCTTGCGCACCGAACGCCCGTAGGCGGTGACGAACCCGTCGAGCCAATCGCGTTTGAACGTCTCCGCGGTACCCAGGACCGTCATCGCCCGCTCGCTTCCGCGAACTCGCCGGACAGGTACGCGAGCAGCTTGCGCCGTACGTCGTCGTTGTTCTCCGCGACCTCGGCGGCCAGTTCCAACGCGTCCGGTTTCGGCGGGTACACCGGATTCGGCAGCGCGATCACGGTGAGCCCGGCCGCGGCCGCCGCACGGATACCGTTGCTGGAGTCCTCGACGCCGAGGCATTCCTCGCCGGAGCGGCCGAGCCTGGCGGCGGCTTCGAGATAGACGTCCGGACTGGGTTTCCCCCTGGCGACCTCGGCACTGGAGACGGTCGCGGCGAACTCGCCCGTGAGTCCGTGCTTGTCGAGCACCGCGTCGATCACCCGGCGGGCGGCCGACGACGCCAGCGCGACCGGCACCTTCGCGCTCACCTCGCGGACCATCTCGCCGGCACCGGGCAGCAAGGGCGCCTCACCCGCCTCGATCGCGGCGATCATGCCGTCCACCACGGCCCGTTCGACCTCGACCGCGCTTTCCGGTGTCCCGGAGCGCTTCGCGAGGTAGGCCGCCCATTCGGGCGCGCTCATCCCCTGCACGGACGCGGTGTCCTCAGCGGTCCATTCGGTCCGGTGCCGGGCGGCGTACGCCACCCAGTTCTCTTCCCAGAGGTGTTCACTGTCGACGAGGACACCGTCCAGGTCGAACACCACCGCGGCGAGTGCCATCCGGCATCTCCTTTCACATCGATGCTGTTAAGTTAACATCGATGATGTGATGTTGACAAGGTCCGAGGAGGAATCACGTGGGTGCACGCTTGTTACTGGCCCGGCACGGCCAGACCGAATGGCATGCCGAGAACCGGTACGCGGGCAGCAGCGACGTCGCGCTGACCGAAGAAGGACTCAGGCAGGCGGACGAACTCGCCGGATTCGCCGCGGCGGCCGCGCCGTCGGCGGTGTTCTGCTCGCCGCAGAGCCGCGCTCGTCGAACCGCGGAGCCGTCCGCCAAGGCACTGGGGGTGCCGTCGCGGGTGGTCGACGACCTGCGTGAAGTCCACTTCGGACTGATGGAGGGGCGCACCAGGGAGGAGCTGGCGGCGACGGATCCCGAGGTGGTCACGAGGTTTCTCGCGAATCCCGTCACCGGTGCCTTCCCCGGCTCGGAGCCTCCCGAGGAGGCGGCCGCCCGTGGCGCGCGGGCGCTACGCGGGATCGCCGCCGAGGTCCCGGGCGAGACGGCGCTCGTCGTCGCGCACAACACGCTGATCAGGCTGACCCTGTGCGCACTGCTCGGCATTCCGCTCGAGACCTACCGGACGGTGTTCCCGCGACTCGACAACGCGGCCGTCACCGAGATCGCGATCGACGGCACCCGCACCGGCCTGCTGCGGCTCAACCAACCGGCGCGCACGCGATACTGGACACCATGAGCGATGAGAAGACGGCCGGTGCGAGCGCACACTCTCGTAACACGCGCCAGCAGCAGATCACCGAACACGTCTTCAAGACCGGCTCCGCCACCATCTCCGACCTGGTGGAACTCACCGGCGTCAGCACCATGACCGTGCACCGCGACATCGACGAGCTCGTCCGCCGCGGCCTGCTCCGGAAGTATCGGGGCGGCGTGTCCGCCATGCCGTCGACGGTCTTCGAAAGCAACGCCGACTACCGGATGAACGTGCATTCGGAGGAGAAGGCGGCGATCGCCGCGCACGCCCTCGCCCGCGTCGAACCGGGAATGTCGATCCTGCTCGACGATTCCACGAGCGCCCTCGCGCTGGCGAAGATGCTGCACCGGGTCACCCCGCTGACCGTCGCGACGAACTACCTCGGCGCCATCGAACTGCTGAAAGAAGTCCCCGATCTGCGGCTCATCTGCATCGGCGGCGACTACTCGGCGACCCACGACTCGTTTTTCGGCATGCAAAGCCTCGAAGCGATCGAGCGGATCAACGTCGACGCCACCTTCGTTTCGACGTCGGCGATGAACACGCGGATGACCTTCCACCAGGAGCCGGAGATCGTGATGCTGAAGCGCGCGATGCTCGCGAGCGCGCGGACGAAGGTGCTGCTGATGGACCACAGCAAGACCGAACGCGCGGCGTTGCACCGGCTGGCGCCGCTGAGCGACTTCGACGTGCTGATCGTCGACGACGGGGTCGAGGACCACCTGGCGGAGGAGATGCGGAGCCAGGTGGAAGTGGACATCGCGGAGGTTTGAGCGCTTCGGCCGGCCGTGAGTGGTAAGGACGGTCAACACGGGCGGGGAGGCTTCCGGCCGCTGGACGTCCGGAAGCCTCCCCCCACACCGCATCAACCCCACATCGGACACCCCGCGCCGTGAAGGCCTCCTTGCCTACCTTCAGGGTAGGGGCCCGGCAAAGTCGGGATGCTGCAGGTCGGGGACCTCTTGATCATGGCGCAGGCCGACGTCTATGAAGGAATTAGGACGTTGAATGTCCCAATTCCTTCATAGACGCGGGGTCGCACCCGGTTGCGAAGCTTGATCAACAGAGGTTCAGGGGTATGCCCCTGAACCTGGTGCACCTCGAGTGTGGAGGAGTTTGGGCGTTCACCGTCCCAAATCCTCCACACTCGGACCCCGCAGGCATCAGCGATGCCACATCCGGACCACCAAGAACAGTGCCGACCAGCAACTCTGCGACTTTGCCGGGACCCTGCCTTCAGGGTAGGGAAGGAGCCCTTCACTACCCGCCGAGGTGATCCCCGGTGACACTGGGACAACCGTGACGCCAAGTCCCGGACACGTGGACCGACTGCTCGCGTTTAGCCCGCTAAACGCGCTCCGGGCACACATGCGTTTCGCCCCCTGATCGCGATTCTGGGGCGTTCTCGCGTCCGTGAAGGACTCCTTGAGGGCCCCAGAGTCCCTCAAGGAGTCCTTCACGGACCCGGGCTCAACCCCGCCGATGCCCTCGCAATCGGCCTTCTCGGCGCGGTGACACCTACACCTCAGCCAGTCACGGCCAGCCTGTGCGACCCGGGCGCGCGAGGCTAACACGGAAATCCACCGATGTAACATCTTGAAAGTTAAATTAACACGATCCATGATACGCTGACCACGACGTCATGGAGGCGTGCATGAATCAGATGACATCGCCGTTATCGCGATCCGGGAGCGGGTTCTCCCGTGTGCTCGACCGTTGGGGCCTTCCCGCCCCGCTGTTCCTCGGCTATGCCGGGCTGCTGCTGTTCATGATCGGCGACGGGGTCGAGTCGGGCTTCATCGCGCCGTTCATGGCGAACAACGGCGCGGGCACCGAGATCAAGGCTTCGTACGTGATCACCGTGTACGGCGTCGCCGTGATGCTGGCGTCGTGGCTGTCGGGCGCGCTCTCGGATCTCTGGGGACCGCGTCGCGTGATGATGATCGGCCTGGCCATCTGGCTGGTGTTCGACGTGCTGTTCCTCGCGGTCGCGGTGTCCGGCCAGAACTATCCGCTGATGCTGGTGTTCTACGGCCTCCGCGGGTTCGGCTATCCGATGTTCGCGTTCGGTTTCCTGGTCTGGATCACCGCGGTGGCACCGGTCGCGCGGCTCGGCGCGGCGGTGGGCTGGTTCTACTTCGCCTTCACCGGCGGGCTGCCGACGCTGGGCGCGCTGGTCGCCAGCTTCACCAACCCGGTGCTGGGGCAGTACGGCACGCTCTGGGTGTCGGTGGCGCTGCTCGCGGTCGGCGGGTTGCTGGCGATCTTCGGGGTCCGGCAGCGGACGGGATACACCCGGCTCGCACCACCGGACGTGAAACCGGTGCAGAGCCTGGTCTCCAGCGTGTCGATCGCGTGGAAGAAACCGCGCGTCGGCGTCGGGATGCTCGTCCGCGTCATCAACACCGCGCCCGAGTTCGGCATGCTGGTGTTCTTCCCGACCATCTTCATCGAGGGCATCGGGTTCGGGGAGAGCCGCTGGCTTCTGCTGGTCTCGGTCATCTACGGCACGAACATCTTCTTCAACCTGATCTTCGGTGTGCTGAGCGACCGGATCGGCTGGCGCACCACGATCTTCTGGTTCGGCGCGATCGGCTGCGCGATCTCGATCCTGCTGCTGTACTTCGTCCCGATCGCCATGGGCGCCGAGTACTACTGGCTCGCGCTGCTCGTCGGCGCGCTGTACGGCGCCACGCTCGCCGGGTTCGTGCCGATCTCGGCGCTGCTCCCCTCCCTCGCTCCGGAGAACAAGGGCGGCGCGATGGCCCTGCTGAACCTGGGCGCGGGCGCGGCGGCGTTCGTGGGCCCGGCGATCGTCAGCGTCTTCCTCGGGCCGCTGGGCGCGGCCGGGGTGGTGATCGTCTTCGCGGCGCTGTACCTGGTCGCGGCGGTCATGGTGCGGTACCTGAAGCTGCCCGAAGAGACGGCGAAGGCGATCGCAGAGGACAAGAGCCTCCAACAAGTCGGAGAGAAGGTCGCCACCACGTGAACGAGCCCGTCACGATCGGCATCGACGTCGCCACCGCGGGGGTCCGTGCCCTCGCGGTGCGCGGCGGCACCGTCCTCGCCTCGGCCGCCGCGCCGCTGCCCGCACCGGTCCGCGACTCCCGCGGGTACAGCGAGCAGGACGCCCGGTCCTGGTGGCCGGCGGTGGAGACGGTGCTGGCGAAGGTCACCGGCGAGCTGCCGGGCAGGGGCGGAGAGGTCGCCGCGGTGGCCATCGCCGCGACGTCGGGGACGATCGTCGGGGTCGACGCCTCGGGTGCGCCGGTCACGCCCGCGCTGATGTACGACGACAGGCGCGGCGCGGCCCTCAACCGCGAGGCCACCGAACTCGGCGAGGATCGCTGGCGACGGCTCGGTTTCGGGGTGTCGGCCACGGCCGCGCTCGGCCGGATCGCCTGGCTGTCCGCACACGTCCCCGACGTCGCCGGGATCCGGCACACGCCGGACCTGATCGCCGCGAAACTCACCGGCGGGCCGGTGTCGACCGATTGGTCGCATGCCTTGAAGAGCGGCTACGACCCGCTCGCCCTCGAATGGCCATCCGAGGTCTTCGACGCCTTGGATGTGCCGGAGCACCTGCTACCGCCGGTGGTCGCCCCGGCCACCGTGCTCGGCACGGTGACCCGTCCGGTCGCCGGGCTCCCGGCGGGCTGCCTGGTCGTGGCCGGGATGACCGACGGCTGCGCGGGTCAGCTCGCGGCCGGTGCGGTCGTCCCCGGCAGGTTCGTCGGGATTCTCGGGACGACGTACGTACTCAAGGGGGTCACCGAGTCGCTGGTGCCGGATCCGACCGGTGCGATGTACAGCCACCGCCACCCCGACGGCTGGTGGCTGCCCGGTGGCGCGTCGAACACCGGTGGCGAGGCCGTGGCCGGAGAGGACAGCCTCCCCGAACTCGACGCCGCGGCGGCCGAACTGGGTCCGGCGAAAGTGATCGCGTATCCGTTGCGACGCAAGGGCGAACGTTTTCCTTTCACCAGTGCGGACGCGGCGGGATTCGTCTCCGGCGAGCCGGACGCGGTCGAGCTGCACCGGGCCCGGCTGGAGGGAGTCGCCTTCCTCGAGCGGCTGGCGCTGGACCACCTACGCCGCCTCGGGGTCACGATCACCGAGCCGCTGCTGGCGGCGGGCGGCGGCAGCAAGAGTCCTTTGTGGACCCGGATCAGGGCGACCGTCACCGGTCTCGGCCTGCGGGTCTCACCTCAGGCCGAAACGGGGTACGGTGCCGCGCTACTCGCCGCTGCCGGGGTCCTGCCGGGTGGGCTCACCGAAGCGTCCGAAGGGCTCGCCGAGGGAACACTCGTCGAGCCCGACGAACGGGAGAGCGGCGCGCTTGCCGAGTCTTACCAGCGGTTCTGCGCCGAACTGCACACTCGGGGCTGGATCGACGACGAACTGTTCGCCGCCGTCCAGCACTGAGCCCTCGAAAACCGCTGATCAGGAAGGGCGTGGGCCATTGTTCTTGGTGGGAGCCGGCTTCTGCGCGGCCTCCGATTTGGCGGCTTCGGCGTCGGGGGCGGGCGCCAGCAGCCGGATGGCCTCCTGGACGGCGACGTCCGTGGCGGAAAGCCGTTCGGCGACCTTCGACCGGAGTTCCATCGCGAGCTTCCGGGCCTGCTGAGCCTCGGTCTGCTGAGTCTTCGCGTCGGCGAGAGCCTCCGCGACCTGCTCCTGCTTCGCCGCGATGTCCTCGGCCGAGGACTTCTCCGACTTGGCGATCTTCTCCGCCGAAATCCGCTCGGCTTCGGCACGCTTTTGCGCCGATACCCGGTCGGCTTCCGCGATCTTGTCCGCAGAGGCCTTCTCCGCCTCCGCGCGACGAGCCGCCGAAGCCTCCTCGGCCTTCTTGTCCGCGGCGGCGCGGGTCCGGACACTCTCCATGTCCAGATCCTTGCGCTTCTGCGCCGCCTCGGCGTTCAGCCGCTCGATCTCGGCCTTGGCGTCGGCGAGCAATTTCTCGCGCTCCGCCTGGGCATCCTTGGCCGTCTTGTCGATGGCGCGCTGGGTCTCGTGGGCGTACTTGTCCGCTTCAGCCCGCGTCGACTTGGCGTCCGCTTCCGCGGCGGCCTTGAGATCGGCGATCTCCTCCTCGGCGAGCTGCATCATCATGCGGACGCGCTCGGCCATCGCGCCGGCGCCGGACGGACTCGAGCTCATCCGCACGAGCGCGGCCTTGGTCTCGTCCAGTTCCTTCTGGGCGTGGCCGAGCGCCTTGGTGAGTTCAGCGGCGGTCGCCACGGCCTCGTCGCGGTTGCGCGAGAGCTGCTTGAGTTCGGTCGACAGTTCGGCGAGACGCTCGTCGACCTGACGCTTGTCGTAGCCGCGGACAGAGCCCGCGAACTGGGGCGATTTCGCTGAGGGCGCCTGAGGCGCCGACTTCTCAGGAGCGACCATGGCGGCCACCTTAATGAGCGGGGGCCAGTCGAGTAGTACCGCCAAACGGCTGCACTCGGCGCGCGACCGGTCGATCACATGGCATCCTGCATTGTTGACAGGTCGTAAGCAGGGAGGGCCGGTTGGACATCTCGGCGATCCTCGACGACATCCAGGAGCACTGGCACGTCTACGCCACGATGCCGTTCATCGCCGCGCTCATCGGCTACATCACCAAACGCGTCGCCATCGAGATGATGTTCCGCCCGCTCGAATTCGTCGGGATCAAACCCTTTCTCGGCTGGCAGGGGGTCATCCCGGCCAACTCGCGCCGGATGGCGACCACCGCCGTCGACCTGCTGACCAAGAACCTCGTCGATCCGCAGGAGATCTTCTCACGGCTCGATCCCGACGAGGTGGTCAAGGAACTGGAAGAACCGCTTCTCAAGGCGGTCGAGGACGTCACCCGCGAGGTGATGGAGCAGTACCAGCCCCGGCTGTGGGAGCTGCTGCCGACGCGGGCGCAGCGGATGCTGGTCGACCAGGTCCGGGCGCAGGCGCCGAAGGTCGTCGCGCGGCTGATGCGCGAGGTGTCGACCAACATCGACGAGGTCCTCGACGTCAACGAGATGCTGATCAACGCGATGGTCCGGGACAAATCGCTGACCTGCCGTCTGATCAAGGAGGTCGCGACCCCGGAACTCCGCTTCATCGCCCGGTCCGGGATCTACTTCGGTTTCGTGATCGGCCTGGTCCAGTTCATCGTGTGGGCGCTGACGAAGCAGCCGTTGATCATGCCGATCTTCGGTTTCGTCACGGGGTTCGTCACGGACTGGCTGGCCTTGAAGATGATCTTCTACCCGCGTGTGCCGCGCCGGTTCCTGTTCTTCAGCTGGCAGGGCATGTTCCAGAAACGCCGTCAGGCGGTCGCCCGTGATTACGGCGCGCTGATCGCGGACGAGGTCCTCACCGTGCGGAACGTGATGGAGGCCGTGCTCACCGGGCCGAAGTCGGACAAGCTGTTCTCGATGATCACCCGCGAGGTGCGGCGGACCATCGACGCGCAGGCGAGTATCGCGAAACCGTTGGTGGCGCTGACCGTCGGCGGCAAGCAGTACCAGGAGATGAAGCAGGCCGCGGCGGAGAAGACGATCGCGTACCTCCCCGAAACGGTGAAACACGTGGAGAGTTACGCCACAGACGCCCTCGACGTGCGCAACACGATCGTCGTGAAGATGCAGCAACTGACCCCGCTCGAGTTCGAGGGGATCCTGCGACCCGCCTTCCAGCAGGACGAATGGAAGCTGATCGCGGTCGGCGCGGTGATCGGCGGGCTCGTGGGTGAACTTCAGGTCCTGCTACTACTCCATTGAGGACCGGCGGCTAGGTTCCCCTCAAGCGAGACGCGGGAGGGGCTGCGAGTGAACGCCGTCATCGCCGACTTCGGCGAGCACTGGCCGGTGTACGTCACCATGCCGTTCATCGCGGCGTTGATCGGCTACGTCACCAAACGCGTCGCCATCGAGATGATGTTCAAGCCGGTGGAATTCGTCGGCGTCAAACCGTTCCTCGGCTGGCAGGGTGTCCTGCCCGCGAACGCCGAGCGGATGGCGGCCACCGCCACCGAGATGCTGACGAGCAACCTCGTCGATCCGAAGGAGATCTTCGCCAGGCTCGATCCCGCGCAGGTGGCGAAGGAGATCGAACAGCCGCTGCTCCGCGTCGTCGAGGACGTCACCCGCGAGGTGATGGAGCAGTACCAGCCGCGGCTGTGGGAACTGCTGCCGAATAGCGCCCAGCAGCTGCTGCTCAAACGCGTGCAGGCCGAAGCGCCGCGAGCGATCACGAAGATCATGGGCGAGATCGCCGAGAACATCGAGGACGTCCTCGACCTCAAGCACATGGTCGTGACGAACCTGGTGCGCGACAAGGCCTTGCTGAACCGCCTGATCCGCGACATCTCGCGGCCGGAGATGCGGTTCATCGCCCGGTCGGGGATCGTGTTCGGCTTCTCCCTCGGCTGTGTCCAACTGCTCGTATGGGCACTGACGAAGTCGCCGATCGTGCTGCCGCTGTTCGGTATCGGCATCGGCTGGTTCACCGACTGGATCGCCCTGAAGATGATCTTCCTGCCGCGTGAGCCGAAACGGTTCTTCGGCTTCTACACCTGGCAGGGCGTGTTCCAGAAACGCAAGGACCAGGTGGCCGCCGACTACGGCGACATGATCGCGCGCGAGATCATCACCATCCCGAACCTGCTCGAAGCCGTGCTGAGCGGGCCGAAGTCGGACAAACTGTTCACGATGATCACCCGCGAGGTGCAGCGGACCATCGACTCGCAAGCCAGCGTCGTGAAACCGTTCGTCGCGATGGCCGTCGGGGGCAGGCGGTTCCAGGAGATGAAGCAGACTGCGGCGGCGAAGGCGGCGGCGCGGATCCCGGAGACGATCCGGCACGCCGAGGCCTACGCGGTCAACGCCCTCGACGTCCGGAACACCATTGTGGACAGAATGCGACGGCTGAAGCCGCTCGAATTCGAGCAGTTGCTGCGCCCGGCGTTCCGGCAGGACGAATGGAAGCTCATCGCCGTCGGCGCGGTGATCGGCGGCCTCGTCGGTGAACTTCAGGTGCTCCTGCTGCTTCACTGACGGGTACCCGATACCGTTTCCCATCCGCCGGAGCACGAGCGAGGAGGTCCCATGGACGCCGTCCTCGACGACCTCGCCCGGCACTGGTGGCTGTACGCCGCGATCCCGTTCGTCGCCGCGCTGATCGGCTACGTCACCAAACGCGTCGCCATCGAGATGATGTTCAAACCGCTCGAGTTCGTCGGGATCAAGCCGTTTCTCGGTTGGCAGGGCGTGGTGCCCAAACACGGCGGGCGGATGGCCGCCGTCGCGACCGAACTGCTGACGTCGAACCTGCTGGACGTCAAAGAGGTCTTCCGCCGGATCGATCCGGCGATCATCACGCGTGAGATCGAGCAACCGCTGCTGCGGGCCGTGGACGAGGTCGCGCGCGAAGTACTCGAAAAGCACCATCCCAGGCTCTGGGAGGTCATGCCGACGATGGCACAGGAACTGCTGATCAAGCAGATCCAGGCGGCCACCCCCCGGCTGGTGCGCGAGTTCATGACGGAGATGACCGAGAACCTCGACGAGGTGCTCGATTTCCAGCACATGACCGTCCAGCGGCTCACCAGGGACAAGAAGCTGCTCGTCCGGCTGATCCGCGAGACGTCGCGGCCGGAGATGGCGTTCATTGCGCGCACCGGCATCTACTTCGGCTTCGGGCTCGGTGTCGTGCAGGCGATCGTCTGGGCGGCGACGAAGGAACCGTGGGTGCTGCCGATCTTCGGCGGCAGCATCGGGCTGTTCACCGACTGGCTGGCGATCAAGCTGATCTTCGTGCCGCGCGAACCGGTGCGGGTCGGCCGGGTGATCCTGCAGGGCAAGTTCCAGCGACGGCGGGCCGAGGTCGCGCGCCAGTACGGCGAGATGATCGCGAACGAGATCCTCACCGTGCCGAACCTGCTCGACGCGGTGCTGCGCGGGCCGCGGTCGGACCGGTTGTACGCGCTGGTCGAACGGCTCGTGGCGAACGCCGTCGACGAGCAGGCGAGCGCCGCGAGGCCGATGGTGGCGCTGGCCGTCGGCGGGCAACGACTACAGGAGATCAAGCAGGCGGCCGCGCGGAAGGCGCTGGAACACCTGCCGCCGACGATCCGCTACGCCGAGGGCTATCTGACCGAGGCGATGGACGTCGCGAAGATCGTCGAGCGGCGGATGCTCGGGCTGACGCCGTTGGAGTTCGAGGGCCTGTTGCGGCCGGCGTTCCGGCAGGACGAGTGGAAGCTCATCGCCGTCGGCGGCGCCATCGGCTTCCTGGTCGGTGAGCTGCAGGTCCTGCTCATGCTGCACTGACCGATCGCGTTTAGCCCGCTAAACGCGATCGGGGGCGCACTTGCGTTTCGCCCGCTAATCGCGATCCGGGGGCGGTGAAGTGGGGCGTTCTCACGTGGTCGCGACACGGGTTGATTACGGTGGTGGGGTGGCGTCCGAACCCCAGCAACTGCCAGCCGTGCACGAGGCGTGGCTTCCGCGTGAGCACGCGCTGCACCGGCCCCGCCACGGCGGCAGGCAGCTGACCGCGCTCATCAGCGCGCTCCTGTTCTTCACCACCCCCGCTCTGCTGTGGGTGTTCGGCGTGCGGCCGGGTGAGATCGAGAACCACAAGCTCGCGAGTTTCCCCGGGCTGGACCGCGGCTGGGGCTTCTTCACCGACATGCCGACCTGGGCCATCGACCAGCTGTCGTTCCGGCCGGGCGCGATCGCCGCCGCCGACGCGATCAGCCGCGGGATCTTCGGCGAAGGTGCCCCGCTCGACCAGCCGCCACCGCAGCAGCAGGCAGGCCCGATCCCGGCCCCGCCCGCCCCATCGCCGACCAAGACCGCGCCGACCCAGGGTCCGACGCCGAACGCCGCGTCCGGCTATCGCCGTGTCGTCCAGGGCCGCGACGGCTGGCTGTACTACGGCTACGACGCCGACGCGAAATGCGATCCGTCCCGTCCGCTGCCCGAGACCATCGCCAAGATCAACGAGCTGCGACGCGCGGTCGAGCAGTCCGGGCGCCGGTTCGAACTCGTCGTCGCGCCGGACAAGTCGACGATGGTCCCGCAGTTCCTGCCCGACAGCTACCCCGGCAAGGACTGCTCGCGGTCGGCCGAAGCGAGCACCTGGCACCGGATGATCAAGGACGCCCGCGCGATCGACCTGCGGCCCGAACTACGCGCGTCCGAGGGCCGGGTGCTGCACCCGATCTATCCGGCCAACGACACGCACTGGGCCGACGAGGGCGCGCTGGTGATGACGCGCGCCATCGCGAACGCGATCAAACCGGGCGTCACGCAGACCTGGGTCAGCGTGCCCGTCGGCCAATACGACACGGTCGCGGATCTGCCGCCGCTGATCAACAAACAGGGCACCAAGACGAACACGCTCTACAGCCTCCGCCCCGACGGCATGGTCGAGCGAGCGGGCGAACCCAACGGCGACATCGACCGGCCGGTGTACCGCACCGCCAGTCCGCTGATCGGGACCGTGGACGACAAGATCCTGATCTACGGGGACTCGTTCACGAAGGCGTCTTCGCGATACCTCTCCGGCGCGTTCACGAACCTGACGATGCTGGCGCACTTCACCCAGAAGACGTCGCAGGCCGAAGCCGTCGACGCTTTCGTGAACGCGAACGTCGTCGTCCTCGAAGCCGTGGAACGCAGTATCGCCGGCGGTCAGCTGGCGTTCATCGACCCCGGGTTCATGGAAGCGGTCAAGAAGGCGCTCGCCGAAAACCCGATCCGCTAGCGCAAGGCGGGCTGTGCCTTCGCGGTCGGCTCGACGCGGACCCGGGTGCTCCGGCCGCGCAGCCACGCGATGAGGCGGCAGACCAGGTAGATCACGAACGAGATCGTCGTGACGAACGCGCTCACCGGCTTCCCCGGCGCGAGCGAAAGGATGATCCCGCCGAGCGCCGCGATCTCCGCGAACACGATCGACAGCACGGTCGCCTTCCACGGGCTGGCCGTGACCCGCGCGGCCGCCGCGGCCGGGGTCACCATCAGGGAGACCACGAGCAGCGCGCCGACGATCTGCACGCCGAGCGCGCTCGAAATCCCGACGAGCACCGCGAAGATCAGGGACAGCAGCCGGACCGGCACACCGCGGGCCGCGGCGACCGCGGGGTCGACCGTGGCGAACAGCAGCGGCCGGTAGATCACCGCGAGCACCACCAGTACGACGACGGAGGCGCCGACGAGCAGGTTCAGGTTGGTCGAGTCGATGGTGATGATCTGCCCGACGAGGATGCCGAACTTGTTGGCGCTGCGGCCTTCGTAGAACGAGAGCAGCAGCACGCCCATACCGAGCCCGAAGGCGAGGATCACGCCGATCACGGAGTCGCGTTCGGACTCGCGGCCGCCGAGGATCCCGATCAGCAGGGCGGCGATCACCGCGCCCGCGAGGCCGCCGAGTTCGACGCCGACGCCGAGCAGCAGCGCGCCCGCCGCGCCGGTGAAGGCCAGTTCGGCGGTGCCGTGCACGGCGAACGACATCCGCCGCATGACCACCAGCGGGCCGAGCACACCCGCGACCAGCCCGAGTACGGCGGCCGCCAGAAGCGCGGTCTGCACGAAGTCGAGGCCGAGAAGCTCGCCGGTGAGGGCGAAGTCGAACATCTTGTCCACGGCGCTAGGAGACCTGTTCGTGTTCGTCGATGTGGTGGGGTTCGTCCTCGCACAGCGCGCTCTGTGCCCCGGCGACGTGGATCTGGCCGCCGACCTTGAGCACCTCGATCCGCGTGCCGTACAGCTCGGACAACGTCTCCGAGTTCATCACCTCGTCCGGTTTACCGACCCGGAACTGGCCGTTCACCAGGTACAGCATCCTGTCCACATAGGACAGGATCGGATTGATCTCGTGGGTGACGAACAGGACGGCGGTGTTCGCCGAACGACGCCGCTCGTCGATCAGTTCGCTGACGGCGCGCTGATGGGCGAGGTCGAGGGAGAGCAGCGGCTCGTCGCACAGCAGGACCTCGGGGTCGCCGACCAGCGACTGCGCGACGCGAAGCCGCTGCTGCTCGCCGCCGGAAAGCCGCCCCACCGGCTGCTTCGCGTACGCCTGCGCGCCGACGGACTCGATCGCCCGCGACACCAGCTGCCGTCGTTTCGCGAGGCCGAAGAGCCCTGTCCCCCACCGGTGCCCATCCAGGCCGAGGCCGACCAGGTCCACCCCACGCATCGTCAGGCCCTCGTCGAGGGCGCGCTGCTGCGGGATGTAGCCGATCCGCCGGTTCTGCCCGCCGGGCTGCCGCCCCGCGATCTCGACCGTGCCCTCCGGCAGCCCCTGCTGACCGAGCAGCACCTTGAGCAGGCTGCTCTTGCCGGAACCGTTCGGCCCGAGGATCGCGAGGAACTCGCCGGGCTCGACGTCGAGATCGAGCCCGGACCAGAGGGTTCTGGTGCCGAACGCGAGGCTCGCCCCGCGGACACGGACCGCGGGGCGCGCCTCGGCAGGTACGGAGCTCACTACTTCAGTGCTCCCGCCAGGGAGTCCACTTCCTTGGTCATCCATGCAATGTAGTCGGTCACACCCTGGGGAAGCGTTTCGGTCACGTCGACGACCGCGACCCCGGCGTTCTTGGCGTCACCGACGACCTGCTGGGTGACCGGGGTGGTGGTCTGCGCGTTGTTGATCAGGGCCTTGACCTGCTTGCCGGAGATCAGCTGCTTGACCTCGTTGAGCGCGGCGGCGGGCACGTCCTGCTCCGCTTCCACGGCCTCGGCGAAGGCGGGCGGAGTCGAGTCGGTGATCTTCGCGCTGTCGAGCAGGTAGTGCGCGACGGGTTCGGTCGCGACGACCTTGGCGTTCGAAGCGCCCAGCCCGGTGACCTTCTTCAGCAGTTCCTGGGTCTTGCCCTTGAACGCGGTCGCGTTCGCGGTGAAGGCGTCCTTCGACGCGGGCTGGATCTCGCCGAGCTTCGCGGCGACCTGGTCGGCGATCTTCTCGACACCGGGCAGGCTGTACCAGACGTGCTCGTTCTCGTTGCCCGTCGCGGCGATGTCTACGGCGACCAGCTTCTGGGCATCGGTGGCCTGGTCGGCGAGCTTCGAGAAGAAGTCGTCGTATCCTCCGCCGTTGGACAGCGTCAGCTTCGCGTTCTTCGCGGCGATGGCGTCGCTGGCGGTGGTCTCGTAGGAGTGCGGGTCGGCCGAGGGGTCGTGGATGATCGAGGTGACCTCGACCTTGTCGCCACCGACGGCGGTCACGACACTGCCCCAGACGTCGGTCGAGGCGACGACCTTGATCTTGTCACCGGCGCCGGGGTTCGCGGCGGACGCGTTCTGCGCGCCGGAGCCGGTCGACGCCTTGTCGCTGGAGGCGCACGCCGTCGCGCCGATGGCGAGGACGGCCAAGGCGGACACAGCCGCGAATACACTCTTGGTACGGCGGGAATTCATCTACTGCACTCCTGCGGATGCCCAGGCCAGGTGTCCCAGATGCCGGGTAATGGAAACCGTTGTCAGATTCAACTGTACCCCATCCGGCTGATACCACCCCATCGATCACCGTCCGCTGTACCCAGGGTCACTCTGAATCGAGACCTGCCACACGTCGGGTGATGCTTCTGGAAAACGTTCTGAACCGTTACGGTTTGCGAATGGGCCGTCCTATCCGCACCAGGAGGCAGGCGACACTGGCGTCGTTGGCCGCAGAGCTCGGTGTGTCGCGGACCACCGTCTCGAACGCCTACAACCGACCGGACCAGCTGTCCCCTGAGCTGCGCCGTCGCGTCCTCGAGACCGCACGGCGCCTTGGCTACCCGGGCCCGGACCCGGTGGCCCGTTCACTGCGGACGCGCAAGGCCGGCGCTGTCGGCCTTCTGCTCACCGAGAACCTCTCCTACGCTTTCCGTGACCCCGCCGCCATCGGCGTACTCGAAGGACTCGCGCTGGCCTGCGAAGACGCGGGCGTCGGCCTGCACCTCGTCCCGGCCAGCCCGGGCCGCGAGGACGTCGCGGCCGTGCACCGCGCCGGTGTCGACGGCTTCGTCGTCTACTCGGTGCCCGACGACGACCCGCATCTCGGCGCCGTCCTGGAGCGCCCGGTGCCGACGGTGATCGTCGACCAGCCGAGGGTGGACGGCGTCGACCGGGTCGGCCCGGACGACGCGGCCGCGGTCACCGCCATGGCCGGCCACCTCATCTCGCTGGGACACCGGCAGATCGGTGTGCTGTGCATGCGGCTGGCCCGCGAGCGCAACGACGATTTCGTCTCCATCCAGCGGCAGAGCGCCGCGCATTTCCACGTCCAGCGGATCCGGCTGGAGGCGCTGGCCGCCGCGTTCTCCTCGGCCGGGGTCGACTGGGCGACCGTGCCGGTGGTCGAGCGCTTCGACCACACGGTGGACGACGGCGCGTCGGCCGCGCGGCAGCTGCTCGACGCGTATCCGCAGGTCACCGCCGTGATCTGCACCTCGGACATCCTCGCGCTCGGCGCGCTGGCCGAAGCCGAACGCCGTGGGCTGCGGGTACCGCAGGATCTGACGGTCACCGGTTTCGACGGCATCACCGAGGCCGAACGCTCCGGCCTCACCACGGTCCATCAGCCGGTGCTCGAGAAGGGCAAGGCGGCGGGCAAGCTGCTGCTCAGCTCAGCCGACCGGGTCGGGCCGAAGGTGATCACCCTCGCCACCGAACTGCGCGTCGGCCGTACGTCGGCCCCGCCACGCACGGCCGAGGAACGCTGGTTCGGACCGTGACATGAGCCCCGAAATGTTGCCCTCCACCGGCTTGTCCGGTTCCAATGGTCCGGTGACCTCCATCGACGTGTTGCTCAAGCGTAATCAGGAGCTGGGCGATGTCACCCCCGGTGACCGCTCCTCCCCGAGGCCATCGCTCCAAGTGACGATTCTGACCTGCATGGACGCCCGTATCCGGGTGTTCGAGATCTTCGGCCTGATCCAGGGCGAGTCGCACATCCTGCGCAACGCGGGCGGTGTCGTCACCGACGACACGATCCGTTCCCTCGCGCTCAGCCAGCGGAAACTGGGCACGCGCGAAGTCCTGATCGTCCAGCACACCGACTGCGGTCTCTCCATGGTCACCGAAGACGACTTCAAGGACGAGCTCGAAGCCGCCAGCGGGCTGCGCCCGACCTGGTCGGTCGAGGCGTTCCGCGAGGTCGAGGACAGCGTCCGCCGCTCGGTGCAGCGCGTGCGGCGCAGCGACTTCCTGCCGCATACCGACAACGTGCGCGGCTTCGTCTACGACGTGAAGACAGGGCGCCTCAGCGAGGTCGCGTAAGGGTTTTAAGCTTGACCGAGTGGGCGTCGACGCGGATGTACTGATCGAGTGGTTCGACGAGGTAGGGCGCGACCTGCCTTGGCGCGAGCCGGAGTGCACCGCCTGGGGCGTGCTCGTCAGCGAGATCATGTTGCAGCAGACGCCGGTCGCGCGCGTCCAGCCGATCTGGCTCGACTGGATGGCGCGCTGGCCGGTGCCCTCGGCGCTGGCGGCGTCGTCCCAGGGTGAGGTCGTCCGCGCCTGGGGCAAACTCGGCTACCCGCGGCGCGCGCTGCGGCTGCACGCCGCGGCGGCCGTCATCGCCGCCGAACACGGCGACGTCGTTCCGTCCGATGTGGACACTCTGCTCGCGTTGCCCGGCATCGGCGCGTACACCGCCCGCGCGGTCGCTGCCTTCGCCTACGGCAAACGGGCACCGGTGGTGGACACGAACGTCCGGCGCGTCGTGGCCAGGGCGGTACACGGCGCGGGCGACGCCGGACCGCCGTCGAACACCCGCGACATGGCCGACGTCGAAGCCTTGCTGCCGCTCGAAGACGCACCTGCCGCGAAACTCTCCGCGGCGCTGATGGAACTCGGCGCACTCGTCTGCACCGCCCGGTCACCGCGCTGCGCGGACTGCCCGATCTACGACGACTGCGCCTGGCAGCACGCGGGCAAACCCGCCTACGCCGGGCCCGCGAAACAGGTCCAGAAGTTCGCCGGTACCGACCGCCAGGTGCGCGGGCTGCTGCTCGACGTCCTGCGGGGTACCGAAGGTCCGGTCGAGAAGGCGCGGCTCGATCTCGTCTGGCACGAATCCGGGCAGCGTGACCGCTGTCTCGACTCCCTGCTGGTCGACGGCCTGCTCGAACAGACCGGGGGCGGCCTGTTCGCGCTCCCTGGCGAACACTAACGCATTACGACAAAAGTTGGTCAATGGTTGTCATCGACGCGATGGCGGGTTAGCTTTCCGGCCAAAGCGCATGATGGGAGCACGCCCGTGGCCGACTTCGACCGACGTACCGCGCTCAAGGGAGGCCTGACGGTAAGTGCCGTCGGGCTACTGGGGACAGCAACGACTTCCGCCGCTTCCGCGGCGTCCGGGGTGACAGAACCGCAGATCTACGGCACGGCCGCGTGGGGCGCCCGTCCGCCGAACGGAACGATCGAGGTGCAGGACCACAAACCGACGTACATCGTCGTGCACCACACGGTCGATCCGGGCAACGTCACCGACTACACGCTCGAACACGCCTTTTGGGCGTCGCGTTCGATCCAGAACTTCCATATGGACACGCGCGGTTGGGTGGACAGCGGCCAGCAGTTCACGAACAGCCGCGGCGGGCACATCACCGAGGGGCGGCATCGCAGCCTGGAGGTGCTTCGCGGCGGAACGCGGCACGTACTGGGCGCGAACGTGGGAAACCACAACAGCACGTGCATCGGGATCGAGAACGAGGGCCTTTACAGCAAGGAAGACGTCACGCCGGCGTTGTGGGCGTCGCTGGTGAAGATGGTCGCCTACATCGCGTCGCAGTACGGGATCGCGCCGGAGTTCATCAAGGGGCACCGCGACTTCAACTCGACCGAATGCCCGGGAACCGTGCTGTACAACCGGCTTCCGGAACTCCGGACCGAGGTCGGGAAGCTGCTGGGCTCGGCGTCGCCGAAGGTGGACGTGCCCGAATGGCCGTTGCTCAAGCCCGGCGACTCCGGACCGCGAGTGCGGACGGCTCAGGAACTCCTGCGGGTGCGAGGTTTCGGCGTTCCCGTCGACGGCGTGTTCGGACAGTCCACAAAGGATGCCGTCGCCGCGCTCGCCGCCCGGCACGGACTCGAGCGCGATGCCTGCGGCGCGACCGCGGCGACCGACGAGACCGGGTTCCTCGGCTCCGACGTCTGGCCGCTGCTCACGCGACCCGGGACCGATCCGCGGGCGCTGAAAGCACAACTCGCCGGCTGAACAGCAACGGCAAGAGGATCAAGAAGGCGGCACACCAAGGGAGCAGGAACGTTCCCAGCGGCAGTAGCAGGCCGCCGATGAGCGCTCCACCGGCGACGGCGCCGTTCCAGGCCGCGATCGTGAGCGACTGGGCGGCGTCGGCGGTGGTGCCCGCGATCAAGGCGGTGACGGCCTGGAAAGCGGTCGGGGCACCGCCGAAGGCCACGCCCCAGAGGCAGGCCGCGGCCAGCACCAGCGTGGGGACGCCGTCGCTGAGTCCGATGAGGACGATGGCGGCGGCTGTCACGCCTGTGCAGATCAGCAAGACGGCGCGCGGATGCCGGTCCAGCGCGGCACCGACGGCAACCAGCCCGCCGACCGCGGCGCAGCCGAACACCAGCAGCGCCGCGCCCAGCATCCGCGCCGAACCCAGTCCGACGAGAATCGGGCCGATGTAGGTGTAGGCGACGTTGTGCCCCAACGAGAACAGCGCCACCGTCGCCAGCACGGGGCGCATCCCCGGCAACCGTGACGCGGCCAGCGGGCGGGTCGGGCGCGCCGGATCCGCCGGCACGGCGGGGACCGCGACGAGCACCCACGCCAAGAGCGGCACGGTGATCAACGCCATCACGGCGAACGCCCAGCGCCAATCGGCCAGTTCGCCGAGCGCCGTACCCGCGGGCACGCCGAGGGCGAAGCCGATCGGTGTACCGGACATGGCCACGGCCAGCGCGCGTCCGGTGAGTCCCGGCGGCACGAGGCGCATCGCGTATCCGGCCACGAGAGACCACATCACGCCGGTCAACGCGCCGGAGACGACCCGCGCGGCCAGGATCAGCGGGTACGACGAGGACACGGCGATCACCAGGTTGACCAGCAGGAAGCCGATGATCAGCGCGACGAGCAAATGTTTCCGCGGCACCCGGAGAGTGGCGGTGGTGAGCGGGATGGCGGTGAGCGCGGTGGTGATCGCGTAGACCGTCACCAACTGGCCGGTCGCCGACGGGGACACCCCGAGATCCGCCGACATGCCCAGCAGCAGACCGGCGGGCAGCACCTCGGTGAGGCAGCCGAGGAAGACCGTCGTCGTCAGCGCGAGCAGCGCCGGGAGGGGCAGCATGCGTCGACGATCTCTTTCCCGGCGCGGCGGGCGATAGTCCCGGGCAGGTATGCCGCGGCGTTATCGGGCGCCGGTGAGGGGTGGGCTGAGTTGGTCGTGAGTGGCGATTCGGGTTCTATTGAGGGGTAAGGCAAAGGTGGCGTGGTGGGTGGTAAGTCCGTGAAGGCCTCCTTGAGGGACTCTGGGTCCCTCAAGGAGGC
>NZ_JBVKAE010000055.1:0-29413 GCF_055598845.1 Amycolatopsis sp. NPDC039088
GCCTCCTTGAGGGACCCAGAGTCCCTCAAGGAGGCCTTCACGGACTTACCACCCACCACGCCACCTTTGCCTTACCCCTCAATAGAACCCGAATCCCCACTCACGACCCCTTACGTCAGGCGACGTGGTCCCGATACGCCGCGATGGTCTCCGCGAGCACCTCGCCGCCGGGACGGCGCCAGAGGTCGGCGTCGAACACCTCGACCTCGATCGGCCCGGTGTACCCGGCGGCCTCGACGCACGCCTTCAGGTGGCGGTGGTCGATCGGGCCGTCACCGGGCAGCGCGCGACCGAGCAGGGTGTCGGTCAACGGCACCTTCTGGTCGCAGACGTGGAATCCGGCGATCCGCCCGGCCGCCGCGGCGATCGACTCCTCGATCCGCGGATCCCACCACACGTGGAACTCGTCGACGATCACGCCGACCTGATCGGCCGGATGCTCCAGTGCGATCGCCAGCGCCTGATCCACTGTGGACAGAACAGACCGTTCGGCGCACTGCATGGGATGCAGGGGCTCCAGCCCCAGCCGGACCCCGCGCTCACCGGCGTAGGGCGCCAGCTCGCCGACCGCGTCGGCGACGCGCTGCCTCGACGTCGTGAGATCGCCGTGCACGCCGCCGACGACCAGGACGAGCACGTCCGCGCCCAGCGCGGCCGCTTCGTCGATCGCCTCACGGGTCTGGGCGACACCGTCCACAGGGGACCCTTCCGGGGTGATCCCGGTGAAGAACCCGCCGCGGCACAACGACGACACGCCGACGTCGTACTCCTTGAGCAGCCGGGCGGTCTCCTCGACACCGGTCTCGGCGACCTTGTCCCGCCACAGGCCGATCCAGCGGACGCCCGCCTCGGCGCAGCCCGCCACGGCCTCCGGCAGCGACCACGCCTTGGTGGTGATCTGGTTCAGGCTCAACCTGTCCATCAGGACACCCCCGCAGCGGCCAGCAGCGGCCGCATCCGCGCGACGGCGAGGTCGGGATCGGCGAGCACCCCGGCCGCGTCGGCCAGACGCAGCAGTTCGGCCAGATGCGTGATGGACCGGGCCGATTCGCGGCCCGCGACCATCCGGAAGTGGTTCTGGTGCCCGTTGAGGTAGGCGAGGAACACGACGCCGGTCTTGTAGTTCCTGGTGGGGGCGCGGAAGATCGCGCGGCTGAGCGCCACCGTCGGGTCCAGCAGGTCGCGGAATCCGGCCGTGTCATCCTCGTCGAGCCGGGCGAGCGCGGCACCGGCGACCTGCGCGACAGCGTCGAAAATGCCGAGAAGTGCTTCGCTGTGGCCCTGGTCGTCCCCGGCGATCAGTTCCGGGTAGTTGAAGTCGTCCCCGGTGTAGCACGCGACGCCTTCGGGCAGCGCGCGGCGGAATTCGGTCTCGATCGAGGCGTCGAGCACCGAAACCTTGACCCCCGCGATCACCCCGGCGTGGTCGGCGCAGAGCCTGCCCAGTTCGCGGGCGGCGGCACGGACGTCGGCGTGCCCCCAGTATCCGGCCAGCGCCGGGTCGAACTGCTCGCCCAGCCAGTGCAACAGGACCGGCCGGTCGGCACCGGAGAGCAGTTTCCCGTACGCGGCGTGGTAATCCTCGGGGCCGGACGCCGACGCGGCCAGCGCGCGGCTGGCCATCACGACCGGGATGGCCCCGGCCTCGCCGACCAGGTCCAGCTGCTCCCGCCAGGCGTCCACAATGGACTCCGCGGTCGCGTCACCGGCGGGAAGCTGATCGGTTCCGACCCCCGCGACCCAGGGGCGCCCGGCGGCGAGCGCGCCGGTGCGCCGGATGAGGTCCTTGGTGGTGGCCCAATCCAGACCCATCCCGCGCTGCGCGGTGTCCATCGCTTCGGCGACGCCGAGCCCGCAGGACCACAGGTGCTCGCGGAAGGCGAGTGTCGTCTCCCAGTCCAGCACCGCGCCTTCTTCGGGGTCGGCGGCGGCGAGCGGGTCGGCGACCACGTGCGCGGCCGCGTAGGCGATCCGGGAGGTCGGTGGCGACGCCGGTTTCGCGGGCGTTTCCGCCCCTCGCGGCGTCCACTCCACCAGTCCGCCATCGGCGGTGGGCAGGGCGATCAAGGTCATCGGGTCTCCGTGGCGCGAGCGTGAGAAAGCGCTTTCTCATGCCACGGTAAGTCACCCCGCGGGCCGCACACAAGGGCTTCAGCGAGCGGGGGCGGCGGTACTGCGGCGCTGGACGACCTCGCCGGACATCCGCACCACCCGCGCCCGGGCACCGGGAGCGGCCTTGAGTGCCAGGTCCATGGCCCGTTCGCCCAGTTTCTCCAGCGGAAGCGAGACGGTGGTCAACGACGGCGTGAGATCGCGCACTACCGGGATGTCGTCGAAGCCGGCGATCGACATCTCGCCGGGCACGGAGACGCCGGCGTCGCGCAAGGCCGCCATCGCTCCGATCGCCATCACGTCGGTCACCGCGAACACACACGTCGGCCACTGCTTCCGCGGCCGGGCGAGGATCTTCTCCATCGCCTGGTAACCGCCGTCGCGGGTGAACGCCGCCTCGGCGACGTCGTTCTCACGCAGTTCGACGCCGTTTTCCAGCAGTTCCGCGGCGAAGCCGTCGAGGCGGTCGACGACGGTGGTCAGGCTCCTCGGGCCGACGAGGACGGCGAACCGCCGGTGCCCCAGCTCCAGGAGGGCTTTCGCCAAAGCGGCGCCGCCGCCCCGGTTGTCGGGTTGGACGGTGTCCACTTTGAGCCCGCGATGCCTGCTCACCGCGGCGACATGCCCGCCGCCGCGCCGATACGGCTCGAGTTCGGCGGCCATCGCCTTCTCCCACCCCTTGTCCTCGAAGGCGGAGCCGATCAGCAGGATGGCCGACGCGCGCTGGGCGCGCAGCGTGGAAACGTAGGCGACCTCCTTCGCCGGGTCGCGGAACGTGCTCGCGAGCATCACCAGGAGGTCGTTCTCACTCGCGACACGCATGATCCCGCCCGCGATGGCGGCGAAGTAGGGATCGCCGACGTCGTGGCAGATCACCCCCACGGTGGGCTGTGAGCCACCGGCCAATGCCTGAGCGTGAGCATTGGGGGTATAGGAGAGGTCGGCGGCCGCGGCGATCACCCGTTCGCGGAGATCCCCCCGAACGGTGGCGGTGCCGTTGAGTACGCGGGACGCCGTCGCGAGCGACACTTCCGCGGTGCGCGCCACATCTTCCAGCGTCACGTGGGGGCGGGCCTTCATCGATCCTCCAAGCTGGCGTTTCGGGCATAGTGGCGGACATGCTCGGCCTTTACCCGGAAATCGAACCTTACGTCCAAGGGATGTTGCCTGTCGGTGACGGCAACGAGATCTATTGGGAGGAATGCGGCGATCCCGAGGGCAAACCGGTGATCTTCCTGCATGGTGGCCCGGGAGGTGGTTCGAGCCCGAGACACCGCAGGCTGTTCGATCCCGGGCGCTACCGGATCGTCCTTTTCGACCAGCGCGGCTGCGGGCGCAGCACCCCGAACTGTGCCACACCGGAGGCGGATCTTTCGGTCAACACGACCTGGCATCTCGTCGAGGACATCGAGCGGCTGCGCGAGCATCTCGGCATCGACCGCTGGATGGTCTTCGGCGGCTCGTGGGGGAGTGTGCTCGGGCTGACCTACGCGGAGACGCATCCCGGCAGGGTCACGGAACTCGTCCTGCGCGGTGTGGCCACGTTGCGGGTGAAGGAACTGCAATGGCTTTTCGGCGGGGGCGCGGCCTTCCTCTTCCCCGAGGCGTGGTCCCGCTTCCTGGACCCGGTGCCGTATTCGCGCCGCCAGGAGAACCTGATCGAGGTCTATCACGACCTCCTGCACCATCCGGATCCCGCCGTGCACGGACCCGCCGCGATCGCGTGGAGCCGATGGGAGGGTGAGACGGTCAAACTGCGTCCGCAGGAGGAAGTGATCGACGCCTTCTCCGAGCCGGAGTTCGCGCTCGCTATCGCGAGAATCGAGAACCACTACTTCCGGCACGGCGGCTGGCTCGCGGAAGATCAGCTGCTCCGCGACGCCGGGAAGCTCGCGGGTATTCCCTGCGTTCTGGTCCAGGGACGCTACGACGTGGTCACCCCGGCCATCACCGCCTGGGAGCTCAGCCAGGTGCTCCCCGGAGCGGAACTGGTGATGGTCGGCGACTCGGGTCACGCGTTCGATGAACCCGGCACCCTGCACGAGTTGATCAGCGCGACCGACCGGTTCGCGTCAGACTGGCAGGGCGCCGCTACCCGTCAGAACCAGGAGAGGAACGCACACATGCTTTTCGGTGACGAGCACGTCCGCCGCTACGAGGAGACCGACGGCGAGGTGGGACACGACTGGGAAAAGGGCGCGCCCTGCCTCGTCCTCACCACCAAGGGCCGCAAGACCGGCGAGGACCGCAAGTTCGCGCTGATCTACCAGTTCGACGGCGAGAACAACCCGGTCATCGTGGCGTCGAAGGGCGGCGCGCCGGAGCACCCGGGCTGGTACAAGAACCTCCTCGCGAACCCTGAGGTGAAGGTGCAGGTCAAGGCGGACAAGTTCACCGCGCGGGCCAGGACGGTGGAGGGCGAGGAGCGCTCGAAGCTGTGGGAGAAGCTGGCCGCGGTCTGGCCGGACTACAACGAGTACGCGAAGAAGACCGACCGCGAGATCCCCGTGGTGGTCCTCGAACGCGTGTGATCCGCGCCGCGTTCACGGCTGGTTTCGGCCGAACCGGAGCGGATTCGGCTACGAATTACGTCCATGGCGCTGAGATCCCGCGAACGCTGGACCACACTGAGGCCCGTATCGGGTGACTTGCTGACTTTCCGCCAGATGATCGCCTTCGGCCGGCGCTTCAACCGCGTCGGCCGGGGCGCCTGGTTCAGCCTCGCGATCAACGTCGTCTGGCCGTTCCTGGTGCTGTTCACCCGGTTCCGGGTGCGCGGCGGGGAGCACCTGCCTGCTTCGGGTGGCTTCCTGGTGGCGTCGAACCACCTCTCGTTCGCCGACCCGACGACGGTCACGGCGTACTGCCTCGCGCACGGGCGCGTGCCGCGCTACCTGGCGAAGGCGAGCCTGTGGGACGCGCCGGTCGTCGGCTCGGTGATGCGTTCGGGCAAGCACATCCCGGTCCACCGCGGGGCGCCGACGGCGGCGGGCGCGTACCGCGACGCCGTCAAAGCCGTGCGTGAGGGCGAGTGCGTCGTCATCTTCCCCGAGGCGACGTTCACGGATCACCCGGACGGGTGGCCGATGCGGGGCAAGACCGGAATCGCGCGGATCGCGCTGGAGACCGGCGTCCCGGTGATCCCGCTGGCGAACTGGGGCACGCACCACCTGCTGCCGTCCGACGCCGTGCTCCCGCGCGGTTTCCCGCGCAAGACGGTGAACCTGGTCGCGGGCCCGCCCGTCGACCTTTCGGACCTCATGACCCTTTCGCCGTCGCGTGAAGTGCTGGAAGAGGCGACCAAGCGGATCATGACCGCGGTGACCGACCTGCTGGTCGAGATCCGGGGCTCCCGGCCGCCCGCCTGAGTAGGCAGTCTCACCCTTCGGAGCGTCCCGGTGAGGGGTAGGTTTCGAGGTATGAGCGCACACTATGACGTCGTTGTTCTGGGCGCCGGGGTCGGCGGTTACGTGGCGGCCATCCGGGCGTCGCAACTGGGGCTGAGCGCGGCGGTCGTGGAGGAGAAATACTGGGGCGGGGTCTGCCTCAACGTCGGCTGTATTCCTTCGAAGGCACTGCTGCGCAACGCCGAACTCGCGCACATCGTGACCAAAGAGGCGAAGTCTTTCGGGATCCAGGTCGACGGCGAGGTCACGTTCGACTATCAGGCCGCCTTCGACCGCAGCCGCAAGGTCGCGGAGGGGCGCGTCAAGGGCGTGCACTTCCTGATGAAGAAGAACAAGATCACCGAATACGACGGGCACGGCACCTTCCTCGACGCCAACACCATCGAGGTCAACGGCGAGCGGATCACCTTCGACAACTGCGTGATCGCCACCGGCGCCACCGCGCGCCTGCTCCCGGGCACCACGCGCAGCGACCGCGTGGTCACCTACGAACAGCAGATCATGGAAAACGAGCTGCCGGAGAGCATCGTCATCGCCGGCGCGGGCGCCATCGGCGTCGAGTTCGCCTACGTGCTGCACAACTACGGCGTGAAGGTGACCATCGTCGAATACCTCGACCGGATGGTCCCGCTCGAAGACGCCGAGGTCTCCGCCGAACTCGCCCGCCGCTACCGGAAGCTCGGCATCGAGGTGCTGACCTCCACCAAGGTCGAGACGATCGACGACACCGGCGAGCAGGTGCTCGTGACCGTGTCGAAGAACGGTGAGCAACGCGTTCTCGAAGCGGACAAAGTGTTGCAGGCCATCGGTTTCCAGCCGCGCGTCGAGGGATACGGTCTCGACAAGACCGGCGTCGAACTGACCGACCGCGGCGCGATCGCCATCGATTCGCGCGGCCGTACGAATGTCCCGCATATCTTCGCGATCGGCGACGTCACCGCGAAACTGATGCTCGCGCACGCGTCCGAGTCCATGGGCGTCGTCGCCGCCGAGACCATCGCGGGCGCCGAGACCATGGAACTCGACTTCGTGATGATCCCGCGCGCGACCTACTGCCAGCCGCAGATCGCCAGCTTCGGCTGGACCGAGGAACAGGCCCGCGAAAAGGGCTTCGACGTCCAGGTGGCGAAATTCCCCTTCACCGCCAACGGAAAAGCGCACGGCCTCGGCGAGGCCGTCGGTTTCGTGAAGATCCTCAGCGATGCCACACACGGCGAGTTGCTGGGCGCGCACCTGATCGGCCCCGAGGTGACCGAACTGCTGCCGGAACTGACTCTGGCGCAGCAGTGGGACCTGACGGTGCACGAGATCTCGCGGAACGTGCACGCTCACCCGACCCTCGGGGAAGCGGTCAAGGAAGCCGTGCACGGCCTTGCGGGCCACATGATCAACATGTAACGACTCGTTAGTGGTGATGACGGGTTCAGCCCGTCATCACCACTCACGAGACTGTTGTGGACTGTATTCGCGCGGCTATCTCTTCGGCCTTGCGCTCCTCGTAACTCACCCAGTATCTGAGCTCGTGGTGGTGTCCTCGGTCCACATCGGACACCTCTCGATACATGCGCGCGTTGGCTTGGTGGAAACTCAGCCACTCCGACATGTCCGCCTCGGCGCGAGGACGCCGGGTCGCCGCGACGGCATGCGCGTCACGGAGGGTCTGCGGCTTCTGTTCGCCGATTGTCGTCATCCATTACCTCCCCGTTCTCGCCACCCTCCCTCAGAACGCGGGACGTGATCACCATCTAGCGGGAGATCTCGGGACGTCCTTGGTACGGTCGAAGACGTCCCTAAAGGTCCCGAGGAGGGCGGATGCCGAACGAACGCCTGCGGGACGCCCTGCTGCGCAACGGCCTCACACCGAAGCAAGTCGCCGACGCCACCGGGGTCGATCAGAAGACCGTAGAACGGTGGATCACCAAAGGGCGGACGCCATACCCGAAGCACCGCCACAAGATCGCGGCGATGGCGCGCGAGTCCGAGACCTACCTCTGGCCTGACTCGGTGGCCCCGGAGCGTAAGGCCGAGACGGCCGCCGCCGAGGTCGTGCGCGTGTTCCCGCACCGCAACGCCATCCCTGTCGAACTGTGGGACCGGCTGATCAAGGAAGCGTCGGACACCGTCGAGGTGCTGGTCCACGCCGCGCTGTTCCTGGTGGAGCGCCCGCGGTTCATCAAGGACCTGACAGCAAAAGCCCAGGCCGGGGCCAAAATTCGGCTGATTTTCGGAGATCCCGAAGGGGAGAGCGTCGCTCTGCGCGGGGACGAGGAACAGCTAGGCGACGGGACACTTGCGGCGCGCATCCGCAACGCGCTGGCGTCTTACCGGCCGCTGATCGGGGTAGACGGGGTGGAGATGCGCTTCCACAACACCACGCTCTACAACTCGATCTTCCGCTTCGACGACGAGATGATCATCAACACGCACGTCTACGGCTTCCAGGGAGCACACGCTCCGTCCCTGCATCTCCGCCGGCTATCCGCCGGGGACCTCTTCGAGACCTACTCGGAGAGCTTCGAAGCCGTCTGGAATCTCGCCAAGCCCGCCACCTTCTAGGAGGCCACCCATGGCACGCGTCGACTACTACAACGACCCGAACGCCCCCAAGGCGAACAGCATCGCGGTCGCGGTGTCCGCGTTCATCCAGGACGACGAAGGCCGCATCCTCATGATCCGGCGCACCGACAACGACCTGTACTCGATCCCCGGTGGGCAGCTCGAACTCGGCGAGACTCTGTCACAGGCCGCCGTGCGGGAGGTTCGAGAGGAGACCGGTATTGAGTGCGAGGTGACCGGCGTCATCGGTCTGTACTCGAATCCCAACCATGTCGTGGCATACGACGATGGCGAGGTGCGTCAAGAGTTCTCGATCTGCTTCCGCGCAATCAAACTGAGTGGAGTTCTGCGCACTAGTAGTGAGAGTAAGGAAGTGCAGTGGGTCGCCGTTCCGCAGCTTGAAGGGATTGACATCCACCCTTCTATTCGGCTCCGGATTAAACACGCGCTGACGGGTCTTTCTTCGCCCTACTTCTCGTAGTTCACCGAGCGAACGAGTCATTTGTTGATATTAAAATCGATACTTGTGTTGATGTGTGACTATTCTTTTCTCTTGTTACGCCTAGCCTTGCTGAATTCGGCTACTGCATTCTCCACCTCCAGCTTCGTAAGTTTATTTATTGAGATGGCGGCTTCGGGTGACCACTTGACTAGATTGCCACCATCGGCTTTCCAGCAAAACATTGGATTTGTGCGCATTTCATAGATCGTTGTGATCGCCAAGAATTCGTGTGACCTAATGCCAAGCTCTGGACGCAGAAGTGGTAGTAGTTCTGTCATTCTGTGTGGGTGCGAGATGTTTGGATCGACTCTCCGGCTGATGATGACCCCGTCCGTGCCGTCCTGGTCTATTCCGACAACAATGTCTGAGTCGGCGACCTTCTTTACTGACTGTAGGTTGACCGAAAAAATTGTGAGCAATCTGTTTGTGTCGGATGACTGGGCGCGAAGCTCTGCTTCTGCGTTCTTGAGTTCAAGTAAGAAATCGTGCACAGCTCCGCTGCGCTTGGTGGTTTCGTTGGCGCCGCTTCCTTGCAAGTATTTGATCGGATCGATTGGCGTGCGGACGCTAAGGGGGAGTATCTGCCAAGTGATCTCGTCTGCGATATCTTTCTTGAAAACATTCGTGGCAAGATCGCGAAAGTTGATTATTGCCGTCTGGGACAGCGAGTATAAGACGATCCCGAAGTCTGGTTCATTGTAGAAGTGAACTGACTGGTTGCGGTACAGGGCCAGTAGGTCCAAGTTCTTGCCCACGGCGGCGCTATCAATGGACAGCGGCCACAGGGGTGTCTTGGATGCTCGCCGGTAAGCGTCAAGTAGAGATATAGTCTTGTAGGGTTCGTTGCGCTTTTTCTTATAGTAAATCGATCCGCCTGATTTGGAGACTATTGCCTTTAGGAGTAGTTCCCATGCGTTAATTAGAAGAATTGAAACTATCTCGTTTCGATGTAACAGCCTTGGCTTGTTGTAGATCTCAATTGCGGCCATCATTGCGGAAATAGAGTTGGACAAAAGTCGCCGCGACGAACCTCGATAGTTCATTTTTTCTCCGATGACTCGTTGCCGAACTTGGCTCTATGGGATCAAGGCGCGCCGCCGTCGGCGGCGCGCTGGTCACCTTGCGTCCGCGTCTCGCCTGCGGGTGCACCTTGCCCGACACGGCGGGCTGCCGCTCCGCTCCGCCCACCGGCCGGGCGGTGCGCCCGCTGAAGCCGTGGACAGGTGCAGCCGCCAGCGACGCGCAGGTACGCCAATGAGCACGTCGGCCTCCTCGCTCAGACGATCGTGCCCAAAGGTCGCGAACGGACCAACGGCTGTTACGCGGAGCCACCGCCCCGATGCCAGATCGTCACAACGGCCGTCACGCCGCGTCAAGGCGGGAAAGCGTGCCTTGACCCGACGCGACGGCCGCGTGGATGGCTTCGTATCGGGGAGGAGTGGGCGAGTGCCAGGCCGTCTCCAGGCCGTCAGACGTGGGGTAGGGGCGAGAACACGCGAGAAGTGTCCAGCCCTATCCGCGCAGGTCAGCGGCCATAAGTAGCGATCATCCCGAGGTCGGCGAAACCCCGGCGCCAAAAGATCAACATGTAAACGAGTGGGGAAGATTCCGGTCGTCCAACGGCCGGAATCTTCCCCACTCAGCTGCGTCCCGGACGCACGCCCGGGACCAGCCGCAAGTAGTCGACTAAACGCGGAGTACTAGAGCGTATGGGTGGCGATCAGCTGCCCGATAGCCCGGATGTCCGACGAGCCCCGGAACTCCAGCCGCACGTTTCCCAGGCCGCTGAACCACAGGTCCAGCTCGGCATCCATGTCGAAGGTTCCGGCGGTCTCGATGGAGAACGCCTGGATCTTGCTGTATGGCAGCGAAGTGAAGTCCTTCTTCTTGCCGGTCATGCCCTGGACGTTCACCGCGATGAGCCGCTTGTTCGTGAACACGACGAAGTCCCGCATCGCCTTGAACGAGGACAGGATCTGCTCGCCGGGGATGATGATCGGCTGCACCGTCGGCGCGATGTCCCCCGGTTTGCACGGCGTGAGCTTGAAGACGGTGTCCTTGGAGAAGTCAATCATGCTCTCCACAGTACGGACTTCCGCGCGACGGCGACGAGTCCATAAAGGACGGTCAGTTGACGCCTTCCATGGCCGCCTTCGCCACATCGCTTCCCTTGTCCGCCTCGCCGGCGACCTTAACCAGTGCCGCCGTCGCCTGGTCTCGGCTCTCCTCGGCCTTTATGCGTCCCGCCGACGCGGCGTTCACGCCGAAGAAGGCGCCCACCACCGTGCCGATCACCGTTCCCGCCGCGGTGATCACCGCCGTGACGTCCGACGTGTTCGGGTATCGCATGACCGCCGCCACCGCGATGACCGCGAGCGCGCTCAGTCCCGCGAGCACCGTCATGAATCCGTAGTTCTTGCCCATCGCCCGCTCCCTTCAGGCTCCTTGCGTCACTGCTTCGCCCGAACGGCGCCCGTCGTTACGGCAAAAGGCCGGACCGTTACCCGCCGATGCCGAAACGTAGGTCGTGGCTCTGCCCGGGCACTACGAATTCCAGCAACCGGATGCCCTCTTCGGCTATCGAATCCTGATCCCGCAACGGTTTCCGTGATTCGATCGTCAGTGTCGCCCCTTTGATCGCCCAAATGGCCAGGAATTCACCGTCGACGAGCAGTGTGCCCCGGCGACCGCCGTTACCGGGCGGCAGCGGTACTCGTCGGCCGTCCGGGATCACGCGCGCGCGGTCGGCGTGGGAGAGCAGGACGTTGTCGTATTCGGGCAGGAACCGCGGGGGCGCTGGGGTGTCCGCGTCGGGTCGTGGCGCGTCCGGGAGGTCGAACAGCTCCTTTCCCTCGGTGTCAGTGAAGGTCCGCAGCCGTGGCCGGAGGCGCTCGAAGACCTCCTTGAGCTTGGTCAGCCCAGACCAGACTTGCGCGTCGCGGACGGTCGCCGGGCCGAAGGCCGTGAGGTAGCGCAGCACCAGATCGTCCAGCGAGATGCCGTCCGTGATCGGTTTGCCGACCCACTGTTCGAGCAGGGAGAACGCCACCGGTCCGGTCTGGCCCCACAGTCCCCGCGGTGTCACGTGCGTGAGGGGAAGATGGCTGTTGACCGTGTAGGCGAGTGTGGCCGGATCGGCGTCGGGCCACCGCTCCGCCAGCGCGGTCCGGATCTCGGCGCGGGTGCGGGGCCGTTCGGCCAGCAGTTTCCGTCCCGCTTCGGTGATCGCGGCGAGGTCGAGGCCGGCGATCTCCCGCGAGTAGTGGCCGAGGAAACCGCGTTCGATCACCGGTTTGATCGTGGGCCACAGTGCGAGGCTGTCGTCGGCCGTCACCAGGTGCACGGTGCCGCGCATCAGCGTCGTCCGGACGACCTCGCGGGCGGCCAGTGGTTTCGCCAGTTCGTCCACCTGGAAATCCCGCAGCCGTGACCACAGGCCGACGTAGGACGAGTCGGGTGCCTGCGCCTGGAGGCCGGCCAGCCGCTCGATCGCGGCGACGGCGGGGAGATCGGCGCGTTCCAGCAGGAACTGCCTGGCCAGGGTCGCGCGGTTGAGCGCACGCGGGCTCAGGATTTCCGGCCTCATCAGCGGTGCCTCCGAAAGAAGGTACGAAGATCTTCAGCGAGCAGCTCGGGGACCTCCATCGCCGGAAAATGGCCACCGGTGTCGTATTCGGACCAGTGGTCCACCGGGCCGTCCTGGAGGCTCCGGATGGTGGTGTCCCCGGCGAAGACGGCGATACCGCGAGGAGGTCCGGCGGGTGCTTCGCCGTCCCAACCGCCTTGGGACAGCTGCCGGTAGACCTCCATGCCCTCGTACGTGGCGTGTGCCGAGGACGCGCCCGCGCCGGTGAACCAGAACAGGCTGACCGTGGCCAAGAGGTGATCACGATCGACGGCGTCGTCCGGCAGCGCCTTGCCCGGGTCGGTCCATTCGGCGAATTTCTCCACGATCCACGCGAGCTGGCCGGTGGGGGAGTCGTTGAGCGAGTAGGCGAGTGTCTGCGGCCGGGTCGCCTGAAGGTGCAGGTAACCGAGGCCGTCGGACTGGAACCGGTTGAAGCGCTCGCCGCGTTCGCGGTCCTTTTCGGAGAGGCCGTCCAGCTGGACGGCGGGACCGAACGGCATGCCCGCGCTGGTGCCGGTCAGGTGCACGCCCACCGTGCGGTGCGCGGCGATCATCGACAGGATGCCCGCGACCCCGGCACCGGCATCCGTCCCGTGGACGCCGAAACGCCCGTAGCCGAGGCGGTCCATCAGTGTCGTCCACGCCTGCGCGACGCGGAACAGGTTGCCCCAGCCGGGGCTACGCACCGGGGTCGAGAAGCCGTAACCGGGCAGAGACGGGATGACGAGGTGGAACTCGTCGGCCAGGAGGTCGATGACCTTCCGGAATTCGAACGGCGAACTCGGCCAGCCGTGCGTGAGGAGCAGCGGCACCGCGTCCGGCCGGGTGGAGCGGACGTGCAGGAAGTGGATGGTCTGGCCGTCGATCTCGGTGGTGAACTGCGGGATCTCGTTCAGTTCCGCCTCCTGCTCCCGCCAGTCGAAGCCGTCGGCCCAGTACTCGGCCAGTCCCTTGAGATAGGCGACCGGAACGCCTCGGCTCCAGTCGGTGGTGACTTCGCGCGGCCAGCGGGTGCGGCCCAGTCTGTCGGTGAGGTCGTCCAGTTCGGCCTGGTCGATGGCGATGCGGAAGGGCTTGATCTCGGTCATGAGGACTACGTTAGGAACGATTGCGGAAAGGTTCGTTCCGCGATCGCGGACAAGGTGGGATCCATGGCTGAAACTTCGGCGAGACTGCTGCGCCTCCTCTCCCTGCTGCAGGCGCGACGCGTCTGGACGGGTCCGGAGCTGGCGGACCGGCTCGACGTCACGACAAGGACCATCCGGAACGACGTCGAACGGCTGCGCGGACTGGGCTATCCGGTCGATGCCACTCCCGGCGTTTCCGGTGGCTACACCCTGGGAGCGGGCGCGGCCATGCCGCCGCTTCTGCTCGACGACGAGGAGGCCGTCGCGGTGGCGATGGGGCTGCGCACGGCCGCGGGCGGGACGATCGCGGGGATCGAGGAGACGTCGGTCCGCGCACTGGCGAAACTGGAACAGGTGCTGCCCTCGCGGCTGCGGCACCGCGTCGAGGCGCTGAATTCCGCGACGCTCGCGGTGCAGGGCGGCGGCCCCACGGTCGACGCCGAGGTGCTCACGGCCATCGCCAACGCCTGCCGTGACCGCGAGACCCTGCGGTTCGATTACTTGGGGCACAACGGCTCCGAGTCGCGACGGCAGGTCGAACCGCATCGCGTCGTGCAGATGAGCCGCCGGTGGTACCTCGTCGGCTGGGATGTCGACAGGCAGGATTGGCGTACCTTCCGCGCGGATCGGATACGGCCGCGTAGCCCCAACGGACGCCGGTTCGAGCCGCGCGAACCACCCGAAGGCGGGGTGGTCGCCTATCTGCAGCGCGGCGTGGGCGCGGCGCTGTGGCGGCACCACGCGACGATCCGGCTGCACGCCCCGGCCGCCGAAGCAGCGGCCAAGGTGCCGCCCGCCGTCGTGGTCGAGGCCGTCGACGAGCGGACCTGCCTGCTCAAGGCCGGCGCGGACACGCTGGAGTACCTGGCGCTCTACCTCGGCCTGCTCGACACCGATTTCGAGGTCGTCGACTCACCGGAGTTCGCCGGGCATCTGCGCAAACTGATCGACCGGTTCAGCCGCGCGGTGGACGTTTGACGTCGAAGACCAGTTCCGGGCGTTCCCAAGTGATTTTCGGCGGCTGTGGCGGCACGACACCGACGCGGCGCGCGCCCATCCGCTCGTAGAACCCGGTGGCCGGTGGATGGGAGACGACGCGGATTTCGGTCATGCCGAGTTCCGCGGCCTGGCCGAGCATATGCTCGATCAGCCACGCGCCGATACCGGTGCCCTGCGCGGAATCGGCGACGAACAGCAGGTCCAGCTCGGCCGGATACTCGATCAGGCTGTAGAAGCCGACCACCTCCCGCTGCGCATGGGCGACGAACGCGGGATGGGTGGCGAGGTAGTCCTCGGTGACCCGGTAGCCCTCGAGGATCGACGCGTATTCCCCTTGATAGGCGGCCGATTCCTGCATCAGCGTGGTCACCTTGCCCGCGTCGGATGCGCTTGCCCTGGAGATGCGATAGCTCGTCACGCCCGCAGCTTAGAACCTCACACCGACAACTCTTGACCTCCAGATAACTGGAGGTATGAGAGTGGGTGCCGACAGCGGGGGAACGAACTGGAGGAACAAGATGAAAGCGGCCGCGTTCACGGAAGCCGGTGGCCCGGAGGTACTCCGGGTGCTGGAGCTGGAGGAGCCGCACGCCGGGGCGGGCGAGGTCCGGGTGCGGGTGAAGGCGGCGGGGGTGCAGCCGTACGACGCGGCCGTGCGGGCGGGCTGGGAACCCGCGGGGCTCGAGCTGCGCTGGCCGCGGGTTCCGGGCAATGAGTTCGCCGGCATCGTCGATGAGGTCGGTGCCGGGGTCACCGGCCTGGTCACGGGCACCGAGGTGCTCGGTTTCACCGCCGTCCAGGCCTACGCCGAGTACATCGTGGTGCCCGCGGAGAACGTCACGCCGAAGCCGCCGGAGATGCCATGGGAGGTCGCGGGCGGCTTCACGGCGGGGACGCAGACGGCGTACTTGGCCCTGGACGCGCTCCGGATCACCCGCGGCGAGACGCTGCTGGTCCATGGCGCGGCCGGGGCGGTGGGCACCGCCGCCGTCCAGCTCGCCGTCCTGCGCGGGGCGAAGGTCATCGGTACGGCGAGTGAGGCGAACCAGGACTACGTCCGTTCGCTCGGCGCCGATCCGGTCGTCTACGGCGAGGGGCTCGCCGAACGAGTGCGCGCCCTCGCGCCGTCCGGGATCGACGCGGCGCTGGACGGGGCGGGCGGGGTCGCGTTCGACCTGTCGCTGGAGCTGGTCGCCGACCCGGATCGGGTGCTCACCCTCGTCGAGCACGGACGCGCGGCCGGAGCCGGCGCGCGAGTGGTCACCGGGACGCGGTCGGCCGAGCGGCTGGGGATGCTCGCGTCGCTGTACGTCAAGGGGGAATTGCGGTTCCTGGTGCGGCGGACCTACCCGTTCGGTGAGGCCGCGGCGGCGCATCGGGAGATCGAGACCGGGCACGGGCGGGGAAAGGTCGTGCTGACCTTCCCGTGACGGGGGTGCGGCCGGGGCGCGGCGGACGACGGACTCGTCGCCGTCGATCTCGACTACACCCGACGGGCGGGGTTTGAGAAACTCAAGCACACCGCCGTTCGAGAGCCGCTTCGTCGACATCGACGGGCACACCGTGCATTACGTCGACGAGGGGGCGGGTCCGACGCTCCTGTTCCTGCACGGCAACCCCGACCTGGTCGTTTCTCTGGCGCGACGTGATCCGCGCGCTGCGCGACGAGTTCCGGTGCGTCGCCCTCGACTACCCGGGTTTCGGGCTGCCGACGCCGAAGCCCGGTTACCGCTTTCTGCCCGAAGAGCACGCGGACGTGGTCACCGCGTTCGTCGACGCCCTCGGGCTCGATGGCGTCACACTGGTCGGGCAGGACTGGGGTGGCCTGATCGGACTGGCCGCCGCCCAGCGCCGTCCGGGTGTCTTCGATCGGCTGGTGCTCGTCAACGCCTGGGCCTGGCCGGTCAACGGCGACCCCTACTTCGAGGCCTTCGCGCGCATCGCCGGCGGACCCCCGATCCGCTTCCTGGCCCGGCGGTTCAACCTCGTCGTCAACGCGTTCGTCCCCATGGGTCACCGCATGCGCAGGCCGACGGCGGCCGGGCCTTCTTCGCCGAGGTGGAGGCAGGACTCGCCGACTTCGCCCACGTGCCGACACTGATCGTGTGGGGTGACGCCCAGATCGGCTTCCGGCCTCGGGAGCGCGAGAGGTTGGAGGCGTCTTTCCCCAGCACGAGACCGTGATCTTCGAGCGCGCCGACCTCTACGCGGAGTCCGACGCGCCCGAGGAGTTCGTCGCCGCGATCCGTGACTGGACGACGGGCGAACGCGACTAATCGGCTAATTGCGGTAGTTACGCGCGTTTCGCAAAAATTCTTTCAGGGATGACGGCGCCGCGTGAGTGGTTTAAACCAAAATTTCGGTCTTTTCGGACTGGGCGCGCTCCCACGATGTGGACCCGGACCCGTTCCCGACTTTGGTCGGTGGACTCGTCACCGATAGCTCTTTAGATTCTCCCCATTACACCCGGTCAGGGGTAATTCATTCGGGTAACCGACGGGATTCCCGCGACAGGGTGTCACGCCGTCAGCGCACTTAGCCGGAGCGCTGGGTTGAAACAGGGAGAAATTCGATGAGCAGATTCAGCCGGGTGGTCACATGCTCGGTTCCGGTCGCGGTCGGCGCTTTGCTGCTGTCGACCGCCGTTTCCGGCGCCCAGCCGTCGGAGGAGGTGCGCACGCAGGCCGGGATCACCGCACTGCAGAGCATCAAGAAGAGCCTCACCCCGGCTGAGCGCAAGCAGTCGAGCCAGCTCGTCATCGAGAAGCGTCTCCGCGCGGACAAGGGTCTGGCCGGCAAGCTGTCCGAGTACCGGACCGGGCTGGGCGTCAGCGACGCCGGCACCGTCGCGGTGGACATCAAGGGCGCGGGTCAGTCCCTCGTGGACGCCGTCAAGGCCGCGGGCGGAACCGTCCGTTACGCCTCGCCCGCCGGCGCGCTCCGCGCCGACCTCCCGCTGAACGCCGTCGACGCGATCGCCGCACGCGGAGACGTCGCCGAGGTCAAGGCCGCCTCGCAGGCGATGACCTGGAACGAGTCCGCGCCGCAGAACCGCGGGCAGGCCGCCGCCAAGCAGGCCGTCGCCGCACTGCAGGTCGCCGAGGGCGACAAGGCGCACGGCGCCGACACCGCCCGCACCAAGTACGGCGTCACCGGTGCCGGCCAGAAGGTCTGCGTGCTCTCGGACGGCGTCAAGTCGCTCAAGGCCTCGCAGACCGCCGGTGAACTTCCCGCCGTCGACGTCCTCGCCGGTCAGGCGGGCAGCGGTGACGAGGGCACGGCGATGCTGGAGATCATCCACGACATGGCGCCCGGCGCCGCGCTCGGTTTCGCCACGGCGTTCACCAGCGAGCAGAGCTTCGCCGACAACATCCGCGCCCTGCGTACCACCGGCAAGTGCACGATCATCGTCGACGACGTCTCCTACTTCGACGAGTCGCCGTTCCAGGACGGCCCGGTCGCGCAGGCCGTCAACGACGTCACCGCGGCGGGCGTGCTCTACTTCTCCTCCGCGGGCAACTCGGGCAACCTGACCGACAGCACCAGCGGCTACTACGAGGGTGACTTCCGCGGCTCCAGCAGCAAGATCTCCGGGATCACCGGCACGCCGCACGACTTCGACCCGAGCGGCACGACCCAGCTCTACAACGCGCTTTCGCCCGGCTCGCTCGGCCGCTACGTCACCCTGTTCTGGTCCGACCCGTGGGGCAAGGCCACCAGCGACTACGACCTGTTCATCCTGAACTCGTCCGGTTCGGTCGTCGCCTCCAGCGAGGGCACGCAGAACGGCACCCAGAACCCGTACGAGATCGCCCAGGTCCCGGCCAGCGGCTCGGGCTTCAAGGTCGCCGTCGTCAAGTACAGCGGTGCCGACCGGTTCATCGCGCTGAACGTGATCCGCGGCCGTTTCGTCGCCTCGGGTTCGCTGAAAGCCTTCAGCACCAACGGTGTCACCTCCGGCCACTCGGCGGCGGTCAACGCCTTCAGTGTCGCGGCCGCCCCGGCCGCCGGTGCCTTCGGCCGCGCGCTCGAGACCGGTGACCCGGCGAACCCGACCGGTCCGTACCCGGGCCTGTTCACCGCCGCCAGCAAGTGGGAGCGGTTCACTTCGGACGGTCTGCGTCACCAGTTCTACAACCCGGACGGTTCGGTGATCACCCCCGGCAACGTGTCCTCCACCGGTGGTGCGACGCGGAACAAGCCGGACATCACCGCGGCCGACGGCGTGGCGACCTCGGTGAGCGGCTTCCAGCCCTTCTTCGGGACCTCCGCCGCGGCGCCGAGTGCCGCCGCCATCGCCGCGCTGCTGTTGCAGGGCAAGCCGACCGCGACCCCGGCGCAGATCCGCTCGGCGCTGACGTCGACCGCGATCGACCTCGGCGCCCCGGGCTTCGACCCGGTCACCGGGGCCGGCGTGATCATGACCGGCCCGGCGCTGGCCGCGCTGGGCGTCGCCCCTAAGCAGTAACCCCTTATCGCGCGTGAAGGCCCCCTTCCCTCGGCTATGGGTTTTGAGTGACCAGCCGAGGGAAGGGGGCCTTCACGCGCTAAGTGACACTCTCCACCTGGCTTGCCTCTCAATAGGGCGTCACTTTCATTCCGTGATCGGCCCGGTCTGGACCAATCGGAAGGGTGGGTATTTTTCCGGCCCTATTCACCGTTGCGGAGGAAATCGCTTCGCGGTGGCCGGTTAGGCTGAACGGAAGGGGACAAAGATCGCCGCGCCGGACCGGCACGGTCTGCGAGGAGGTTCGATGGGCAACGGCGAAACCGCGGTCGTCACCGGGGCGGGCTCCGGGCTCGGCCGGGAGATCTCCCGCGCGTTGCTCGGCGCGGGCTACCGGGTCGCCCTCGCCGGGCGTCGCGCGGACGCGCTGGCCGAAACCGCGGGCGGGGACGCGAACGCGCTCGCCGTGCCCACCGATGTCGCCGATCCCGATTCCGTCGCCGCCCTGTTCGAGGCGGTCCGCGCCGAGTGGGGGCGGCTGGACCTCCTGGTGAACAACGCGGGCGTGTCGGTGGGCGGGACTGTCGACGAGCTGTCCTTCGCGGACTGGAAACGTGCTGTCGACACCAACCTGACCGGTATGTTCCTGTGCGCGCAGCAGGCGGTGCGGCTGATGAAGGCGCAGGACCCGCGCGGCGGCCGGATCGTGAACAACGGCTCGATCTCCGCGTACGCCCCGCGTCCCGCGAGCGTCGCCTATACGGCGACGAAACACGCGGTCACCGGGCTGACGAAGTCGATCTCCCTCGACGGCCGGGCCTGGAATGTCGCTTGTGGACAGATCGACATCGGCAACGCCGCCACCGAGATGACCCTGCGGATGGCCGACGGTATCCCGCAGGCCGACGGCAGCGTCAAGGCCGAACCGACCTTCGACGCCCGGCACGTCGCGGACGCCGTGCTGTACATGGCCGGGCTGCCGCTGGACGCGAACGTCCAGTTCCTGACCATCACGGCGACCACGATGCCCTACATCGGCCGCGGTTAGGGGATGACCTTCGCCTTCCGGAACTCGTCGAACAGCCGGAAGAACATCGCCGACGTCTCCGCGTATTCGTGGAAGCCGGCGCGCCGGGCCTTCGAACCGTCCGCGAACATGTCGTAGTCCCAGCCGAACACGAAGTCGGCGAACGCCCACGACGACGAGACGGCGCTGTACGGCACTTCCAAGCCGTATTTCTCGGCGATCGACGTCCAGAATTCCTCCTTGTCCGCCATGACGACGTCCAGCGACATCGGCAGCGGCGGCGCCACCTCCAGGTCGAAGTAGCGAGCGATTCGCGGCCAGAGGTCGCTCCACCGGAACAGATCGCCGTTCGCGATGTTGAACGCCTCGTTCTCCAAGCCGGTGGCCCAGACGGTGGCCTTCGCCAGCAGTCCGGCGTCGGTCATCTCCAGCAGGCTGTCGTACGCGCCGGGTTTGCCGGGGAAGCGCAGCGGCAGCCCGAGTTCCTTCGAGATCGACGCGTAGACGGCGATGGCCAGCGCGAGGTTCATCGGGTTGCCCAGCGCGGTCCCGCCGACCACCGACGGCCGGATCGCCGACCACGTCCAGGTTTTCCCTTCCTGGCGTCGCTCCAAAAAGGACTGCTGATCCACGTTGAACTCGGGTGGCATGTGTCCGGCATCGTCTTCACGTGCCGGGGTCTTGAACGGGCCGAGGTGGGCGCCGTAGACCTTGTAGCCCTGCATGAGACTGATGTGGCGCAGTCCGCGCGCGGCGGGTTCGATCGCGTCGACGAGATTGGTCAGCATCGCCAGGTTCGGCGCGACCAGTTCGGCCCAAGTCGGCTTGTCGACATAGGCCGCGTAGAACACGTGCGTGACGTCGTCCAGGCCGCTCAGCTTCGCGCGGGTGTCGTCCGCGTCGAGCAGATCGACGGCGATCTGGCCGTGGCCGCCACGCCGCGACAGGCCGACGACCCGCCAGCCGGGCCGAGTCTTCAGGTGTTCGACCAGGTTCTTGCCGATGACCCCGTTGGCCCCGGCGACCAGGGCGACCTTGCGTTCTTCGTTCATGTCATCGAGCCTGGCCCGCTCGCGGCGATAAGTCCAAGGCATAGATATCACCGCTCCGATAAACTTTCTGCATGACCAGTCTGCGACAGCTCGAGTACCTGGTGACCGTCGTCGACACCGGCTCCTTCACGCGGGCGGCGGAGTTGCTGCACGTGACGCAGCCCGCGCTGTCGCACCAGGTGCGCGCCTTGGAGAAGGGCGTCGGCGGACCGCTGCTCGAACGTCTGCCGCGCAGTGTCCGGCTCACGCCGATGGGACGCGCCATGCTGCCGCACGCCCGCGCCACCCTCGCCGACGCCGAACGCGCGCGGTGCGCGGCCCGCCAGGCGTCCGGGCTGGAGGCGGGCGAACTGCAGATCGCGACGGTCTACTCGGTGGGTCTCGGTGTGCTGCCGTCGGCGTTGCGGGTGTGGCGCAGGGAGCGGCCGGACGTCGACGTCACGCTGGTGGAGTTCCGGCACGCGGACGAACTGCGGGACGCGATGGCGGCGGGGGAGGCCGACGTCGCGGTCGGCCCGGTCCCGCAGGGCTGGGACGGTCCGGTGCGCGAACTCGGCACCGAGGAGTTCGTCGTCGTCCTGCCGATCGACGGTCCGCGCGAGGACGACGGTACCGGCGTCGTCGACCTCGCGACCCTCGCCGACTGCGCTTGGGTGCATTACGCGCCGGGCAACGGCCTGGCGGACCTCGTCGACCAGGCCTGCGCCGCGGCGGGATTCCAGCCGAGGGCGGCGGTCCGGACCGAGCAGACCGCGGCCGCGCCGGTGCTCGCGGCCGCCGGTCTCGGCCCGGCGCTGGTCCCGGCCAACGTGCTGCCCGAAGGCTTCCCCGGCCGCGTCCTCCGGCCCGAGCCGTCGATCCGGCGCACGCTCGCCGCCTATTGCCGGAGCACACCCGATCCGCTGACCTCGGCCTTCATCGACGTCGTGGCGGGGGAGTGCACTCTCGGGTCAGCGCACGGAAACCGCTGACAGGTCCACACTCCCGAACGGTGTCGCCTTCACGTCGCCGACCCGCTCGGCCCAGACGGCGTGCCCGTGCCCGGACCACAGCGGGGCGACCGGCAGATCCCGCAGCAACTGGTTCTCCACCAGCCGGTAGACCTCACCGCTGTCGCCTGCTTCGGTCTCCTCGGCCGATTTCAGCAGGTCGGCGAATCCGTCGCTCTGATAGCCGGTGGCCTTCACGATCTCGCTCAAGACCTCTTGCGGACTCGGCGTCATGAGGTTCAGGTCGAGCGCGAACGGTCCCTTGCCGGGATCCGAGGCGATCAGCACGCCGACCGCGGTGCCCACCTGTTCGGCCAGCGGGCGCAGCCAGTCCGCCTGCGGCTGTCCGAAGTGGACCGCCGAACCGCTGGGGAACTCCGCCTGGGTCAGCAGGGATTTCCCGGCTCCGGCGTCGAAGGTGCAGGGGCGGCAGGTGCTGCTGCGCTCGCCGGGGGCGACGGCGGGCGGCAACAGCGACTTCGCCGGGTTCACCTGCTTGCCGAGGACGCCCGCCTCCAACGCGGCGCGGTCGATTCCGAGCGCGAAGCCGTGCCGGACCGTGGCGTCGGAGAAATGGTCCGCCGTCAACGGGAAACCGAGGTAGGAGACGCTGGGCAGCGCCCACATCACGTGCCGCTGCGCGAAATCGGCGTGCATGGCCTCGTGCCGGTCACCGGGAACCACGGTGGAGAGATCGATTTTCCCGGCCTTGACCTCGTCGTACTGTGCCGCCGCGTCCCCGGTCTTCAGCTCGACCACGCGGGCTTTACCCGGCGCGTGCGCGACGCGGACCAGTTTGCCGCCCGACGGTTGCCAGTCCCCGTCCAGGCGGAACGGCCCGTTGCCGACCGGGTGCAGTGCGAACCCCGCCCAATCCCGCGAAGCCAGCGCCGAAGCGGGCAGCGGGACCAGCGCGGGCGAGGAGAGCAGCGCCGGCACCTGTCCGGACGGCCGGTCGAGGACGAGCCGGATGGTCAGCGGGTCCGGCGCGGTGATCTCCTTGGCCCGCAAGAGATCTTTCACCACCCGCGACGCCTGCCAGTCCCCCTTGCCGATGGCCGCCCATGTGTCCACATAGGACTGCGCGGTGACCGGGGTGCCGTCGTGGAACTTCCCGCCGTCCTTGAGCTTGACCGTCCACGTGGTCCGGTCGGTGCTGGTGACCGATTCCGCCGCCCGTGGCGTCATTTTTCCCGTCGCGGGGTCGTAATCGCCCAGCGGTGTCCACAGCGCGCCCGTGACGAGCCGTCCGGATTGGTCGCGGACGTCGGCGGGCAGCAGGGTCGCCGGAGTGGTCAGCCCGACGCGAAGAACGTCCGGTGCGGGCGGTTCGCCGGATTCCGTACAGCCCGCCGCGACCAGGGCGGCGGCGAGGAGCGGGGCCAGAAGACGCAAGCGCATGGTCATGTCATAGCAGTCCCGCACCGACCATCGGCGGTTGTGCGGGCAAAGTGGTGGCCATAGGGTGCGGGGACCAGCCTGGGAGGAATCTGTGCGAGGAAACTGGTTGCTTCGTTCATGCCTGGCGATCGCCACGGTCACCACGACCCTGATCGCCACCGGCCTGCCCGCCGCCGCCTGCGGCGAGGAGGACAAGCCGTCGAGTGAGAAGGTCCGGGTCTCGGGCGAGCCCGGCGCGGTGAAGAACGTCAAGGCCGTCGGCAACGTGCCCGACGCGCAAGGCGCCATCGCCATGGGCTTCCTGCAGTACGGACACCGCGACGTCATGGCGGTCTCCGGCGAGTTCGGCCTCAAGGTCTACGACCTCACGAAGAACCCCACGGCGCCGAAGCTGATCGGCGAGGTCAGCCTGCCCGGCCTGTGGGAGACCGAGGACACCGAGGTCGACGTCGAACGCAAGCTCGTCTTCCTCGCGCGGGACCCGCGTGCTTACGGCGGCACCACTCAGACCGGTGAATCCGGGATCTACATCATCGATCTGAAGAACCCGGACAAACCGGCCATCCTGAGCTACACCAAGGTGCCCGCCGGACATACGACCAGCTGTGTCGACAACTGCCGGTACCTCTGGACCGGCGGCCCGGCGAAGGCCGCGAACCAGCCCGCCGACTGGGGTGGCCGCCCGATCTGGGTGACCGACATCCGCGATCCGCGCAACCCCAAGACCTTCCCGAACCCGATCGAACTCGCGCGCAACGACGGCAAGACCGACTACGTGCACGACGTCCAGGTCGACGACGAGGGAGTGGCGTGGGTTTCCGGGCGCGGTGGCGTCCGCGGTTACTGGACCAACGGCTATCACCGCGATCCCGTGCAGGGGAAGGTCCGCCGCGCGACCGCGTTCGACCCGGTCCCCTACGCCGGTGGCGGGATCGAGGAGACGGCGGCGCCGTCGAAGTTCATGCACAACAGCTTCCACCCGGCAGGGCACCGCTCGGCCGACGGTGCCGACTCGAGCCGCTGGCACGGCCGCGATCTCATCTACGCCACCGAGGAGAGCTTCCTCGACGGCTGTGCCGGTGACGGCGTGCTGACGATCTCGTCGCTGCAGAACTCCTACAACGGCGAGGGCTGGCGTTCGACGCCGGAGAAGCCGTTCCGCCTCAAGTCCGTCGGCACCTGGAGCGTCGCCGGGCAGGAAGGCAGCGACCCGACGACGGGTGACTGCTCCGCGCACTACTTCGACGTTCGCGGCAAGGTCCTCGTGCAGTCGTTCTACACGCAGGGCACGCGCTTCCTCGACGTCAGCGACCCGACCGACCCGAAGCAGATCGCCTACTTCCGCCCGGCGGACGCCAGCGCGTGGGCGCCCTACTGGCACAAGGGTTACGTCTACGTCGCCGACAACACTCGCGGAATCGACATCCTGAAGCTCACCGCCTGAGCCAAGATGTCCCCATGCGCATCATGGGGAAGACGTTGGGGAGCACGGCCGCGGTCGTCCTGATCGCGGCCTGTACTCCGCCTCCGCCCGAAACACCGCCTGTGTCCACCGATCCGGCGCCGGTCGCCGAGACGTTCCCGGAGGTCGGCGAGATCGTCGAAGCCTCTTGGGTCGAGGAGAAGATGGGCGGCGCCGAGGGCCGGGTCGCGGCGCCCGGGCCCAGCGACTTCCGGCTGACCGCGCTGGTGAAGCTCGGTCCCGAAGCCGTCCCGAAGGTACTGAGCAGCTACCAATGCTCGCAGGTGGGGCAGGTGCCGAACACGCCGGAACGACTGAAGCCGCTCATCCCCGCCAAGGTCTCCTGGCTTTCCTGCGACCTGCCCATGACCGGCAAGGCCCGGACCGCCTACGTGGTGCCAGGTTCCGAACAGGCCGTGCTGATCTCCCAGACGATGTGACAAAGCCGTGCGGAACCGGTGATCCGCCGTCATCGTGGCCGCATGATCCGTTTCTAGCTTGACGTCATGACCACCTTGCTCGAACGGCCCCCGGCCGTCGTGGCCGTTCCGGAGAAGACCCCGCGGCGGAGTATCACGGTCCTGTTCGTGATCGCCGTCCTCGTCGCGGGGTACACCGGGCTCCGGTTGCCGGGGGAGTGGGCGGCGACGCTGCAGTCGGTCTCGCTGATCGACGGATTCCACCGGCGCTTCCTCGTCGGCACGCTGCTGTACCCGTTCGGCCATGACTACGCGGTCTTCGCGGCCGCGAGTTTCGCGATCCTCGGCGCACTGCTGACGGTCGTGACGATCGCGTTCTTCCGCGGTCGCACCGAGAGCCGGCGGCTGGTGATCGTCGGCTGGCTCCTGATCCCGGCGGGCGGGTACCTCTTCCACGAGGTCGGCTACCTCGACCAGGCGCTGTATCTCCTGCTGTTCGGGGCACTGTGGGCGCTGCACCGGAACCGGGCGGCGCTCGCGAGCGCGGTGGTGGCACTTTCGATGACCGCACACGAAATCGCGCTGCTCACCGTCCTGCCGGTGTTCGGCTTCGCGGTGCTCCGGAAGTACTCGTTCGGCCGTGCCTGCGCGGTGCTCACCCCGCCCGCGTCGCTCGGCCTGCTGATCCTCGCACTGCCACCCGCCGCGCCCGGCGCCGTCGAAAGGTTCCGGCGGTCATTGTCCACAGCGGACTTCGCGTATCGCGGTGACGCGCTCGAGTTGTTCGAGCGCACGCAGGCCCAGAGCTGGCAGCTGTACTCGATCACGAACGTGCTTCTCTACCTGGTGCCGATCGCGGTCGTGGTGCTCGGTGGTTTCCTGCTCCTGCACCGGCCTTCGCTCGGGGCCGCCCTGCCCGTGGCCGCGATCGCGGCACCCGTGCTGCTCGCGTTCGGCGGCTGGGACGACGCACGCTGGGGCTTCCTGCTGGTGAGCAACTTCGCGATCGTGCTGTGGCTGTGGCTCGGAGATCGGGAACTGAAGCTGCCTCAGGTCGGTGCCCTGGCCGCGATCCTGTTGATCCTCACGCATATCCCGATGCCCTACTTCGACGGCTACGTGCCCCGCGGCCTCACGCTGGTGACTCCCGTGGAAGCCGCACGGTGAAGACGGCGCCGTGATCGTTGCCGACGGTGATGTCGCCGCCGTGGATCCGCGCGTTCTCCCGCGCGATGGACAGCCCCAGCCCGCTGCCTTCGGTCGCCTGGCGGGCGTGATCGCCCCGGATGAACCGGTCGAACAGGATCGGGAGCAGATCCTCGGGAACCCCCGGACCGGAGTCCGCGACCCGGATCGTCACGCCGTCGATCTCGCCGTCCAGTGTCACCGTGATCGGGGTACGGCCGTGCCGGGCGGCGTTGGCCAGCAGGTTGCACACGATGGTGTGGACGCGGCGCGGATCGGCGACGACGGTGGTGTCACCGGTGCTCGTGACCTCGACGGGTGTCTCGGGCACGCTGGTCTCGATCGCGTCCTCGACCAGCGCGGGAAGGTCGACCGGCTCGGGACGGAAGTCGGCGGAACCCGCGTCGAACCGGGAAATCTCCAGCAGGTCTTCGACGAGCTTCGCCAGCCGCCGGGCCTGCGTGCCGAGCAGCGCGGTCGCGCGGGTCCGGGTCTCGGGGGTGGCGCTGTCGAGGCTGTCGACCGTGGCGACCATCGAGGCGAGCGGCGTCCGCAGATCGTGGGCGACGTCGGCGACGAACCGTTGCTGCTGGCGGTCCTTGGCGCGTAGTTCCCCGATGGCCTCGCTGACCCGGTGCGCCATCGTGTTGAACGACCTGGCGAGGTCGGCGAGTTCGTCGCGCCCTTTGACCGGGACGCGGACGTCGAACGCGCCGTCGCCCAGTTCCCTGGCGGCGGAGGCGACACGCAGCACCGGCCGCCGGATCCGGCCCGCCGCGAAGACTGCGGCCGCCACGCCGAGAACGGTGACACCGAGCGCGATGTACGCCAGTTTCCACCGCTGGGCCGCCAAATCCTGCTCGAACGTGGTGAGGTCGAAGAACTGCACGACCCAATACGCGACGAAGTTCGCGCTGACCACCAGAAGCCTGCGGCCGGTGGCCGGATCGGTGGTGGTCGTCGACAACAGGTCTTTCGGGCTCAAGGTCCGCAGGAGCACCACGTCCTTCACGCTGTCCAACGCCGCCCTTCGGTCGGGAGGGCTCGTGTTCTTGGCGCCGGTCGACCAATCGAAGCTTTGTGACGAGGACTTGACGACTTCGGGAGGTCCTTGGGGCGGCATGAAGTCGTCGTTGGTCAAGGGGGGATTGCTCGTGACGAGCATCCAGTCCGCCGCCGCCGTGTCCATTCCTTGGGAGAAGAGCTCCAAGGCCTCTGGGTTGCCCGCCATGAAGTGTTCGAGGTGGGGCCATGCCTGCCCGAACATCGCCCCGAACGAGGTCTTGGCCGCGGCGGTGAACCTGTCGAGCGCGTCGTCCTCCTGGATCTTGGCCGCGGAGAAGGCCATGACGGCCGTCGCCGTGGTGGTCACCACCACGACCGCCGCGGTCACCCGGGCGCGGAGTCCGAACCTCATTCGACCACCAGCCGATAACCGAGCCCACGGACCGTCTTCAGCACCACGGGATTCGCGGGATCGTCCTCGATCTTCGCGCGCAGCCGCGCGACCGCCGCGTCGACGATCCGCGAGTCGCCGACGTAGCCGTAGTCCCACACCCGTTTCAGTAGCGACTGCCTGCTCAGCACCTGGTTCGGATGCTCGGCGAACTCCACGAGCAGCCGGATCTCGGTCGCGGTGAGCGCCAGTTCGGCGCCGTCGCGGGTCACACTCATCGCGGCGGCGTCGATCTCCAGGCGTCCCGCCCGGAGCCGCCCCTCCGCGGGCCCGGAGGCGGTGACGGCACGACGGCCGATCGCCTTGATCCGCGCGTCGATCACCCGGGGTTCGGCCGGTTTGACCACGTAGTCGTCGGCGCCGCATTCCAGCCCGGCGACGATGTCGATCGGGTCGCCGCGCGCGGTCAGCAGCACCAGCGGCAGCCTGCTTCGCGCACGGATCCGGCGGCAGACCTCGAAGCCGTCCATCCCGGGCAGCATGACGTCGAGCAGCACGAAGTCGAGTTCGAGCCGGTCGGCGAACAGCAGGTCCAGCGCGCGCTCCCCGGTCGGTGCGACGACGATGTCGTGCCCGAGCGCCTTCAGCGCCAGCGTGAGCGCTTCGGCCAGGGCTTCGTCGTCTTCGACGAGCAGGATGCGCGGCATGGAGGTCCCCTCAAGATCGCGTTCGTCACCGATCGTAAGGGCGTCCGCGCACACTTCCCGGTGGTTCGTGCGGAACCGTGGCAGTCCCGTGCGGTCTCGTCACAAAGGTCAGTTCTTGAGCTTCGGATTCCAGGCGGTCAGCGTGAGCTTGCCGGTGGTGCCGAGATCGGTGTCGACGGCGATCCGCTGCTCCGGGTCACCCTTCGCGGCCGCGACGGTCACGTACGCGCCCGCTTCCGGTGAACCCACCGTGACGGTGTTCGACCACGAGACGACCGACAGCAGTGTGCCGCCGGGCTGGATCGTCTGCGGTGCCACGCCCGGATCGATCGCCATATACGACGAGCCGTGCTCGACCTGGACGTTCATCGGCTGCTTTTCCTTGTCCAGCAAGCGGACTTCGGGATAGCCGGTGAGTGTGCGCGGTGCGGTGCCGCAGTTGGTGAGGGTGAGCACGATCGCGCGGTGGCCCAGCGCCGCGTCGACCGGCCCGGACTTCACCGTGACACCGGTGTCGAGACAGCCCGCCGGTTCCACGGTGCCGGGCTCCGGCGTGTAGACGGTCAGCGGGGCCGGAGCCGGGGGTGGTGGCGGGGTGCAGGCCGTCGCTAAGAGCAGCATTCCGCCCAGCAACCCCGGTTTCGCCAGCATTGCCGGACTCTATCGAAGTCCGCGGTGGCCTCGTCGTGAGTGCATTGGGTTACCGAGGGTGTCGTGTTGGTAAAGCCTCTTTCGCAACCTTCACCGTTGCGAACGAGGCTTTCACAACGTTGGTGGAGGCGGGGAAGGCTCAGGTGGTCGCTAGCGCCACGCTTGAGACCGTGACCGTCCCGGGCGAGGCACCGAGGACACCCGCGCCGCCTCTTGACCGCCGCCTTGGGGGTGGGGGGGGGGGGTGGGGGGGGGGAGGGACCCCCAAGAGAAACCCCCACACCCCCCCCAAAGCACAACCGCCCCCCCCCCCCCCAAAACCACCCCCCAAAAGCGAGAAAGACCC
>NZ_JBVKAE010000055.1:29423-39532 GCF_055598845.1 Amycolatopsis sp. NPDC039088
TGTGGGGGGGGAGGGAGAGGGCACCCATCTCTTTCTGTTCTCTCTTCTTTTTTGGTGGGGGGCTTGTTGGGGGGACCCAGAGTCCCTCAAGGAGGCCTTCACGACCGCCCGCCGAGGTCACAGCCGTCCCACCGTCACCAGAGATCACATCCGAAGGTAGCGAAGGCCTCCTTCCCTACCTTGAAAGTAGGCAAGGAGGCCTTCACGGACCGCTAAGCCAGCACTTCCTGCAGTTCCCGGATGGCCGTGGCGAGTTCCGCCGCGAACAGTTCCATCTCGTGCGCGACGTGCTTCGGCGTGCACAGGTAGATGTTCAGCCTGTCCGGCAGCAGCACGTACGCGACGCCGATGCACTGCGGGCTGGTCGACCCGAAGCCGAAGTACTGGATGTTCACCGACGGCGCCGAGCTGGTGCTCAGGTAGTCGTCGCGCATCTTCAGCCAGCCCGGCGACGAGTACAGCGCCGGGGACTCGTCGACGCCGCGACGCTTCTGGATCAGCTGTAGCTCCCACAGGTGCTGCTCCGGCGCGTCGCCCGCCTGGCACTCCTTCGCCCGCGTGACGTGCTTCGCCGCTGCCGCGCGGAAAGCCGCCTGACGCGTCTGCCGGTCCGCGTTCGGGTCGTCCATCACCTGGACGAACCACTGCACCTCGGGCGTCACCACCCGCATCGCTTCGGTGCGCCCGTTCTGGTACTGCCGCGTCGCGATCGATTCGTACGTCGCGCCGGTGATCCCCTTCGCGCGCTTGTGCGCGAGCTGGTACGCCATCTGCGCGAAGCCGTCGGGGGACATCCCCAGCTCCTTCGCCCGCTTCGCGCCGAAATCGGTGAAGGACACCGTCTTCGTAGCGGTCGCGTCGGCGTACGCGGCGAAGGACGCGGCCGCGGCGCGGGCGTCCTCGCGGAGCGCGTCACCCAGGACGAACTCGATGACCTCGGACGCCGGGACGCCGTCGGCGGGCGGGCGGTCCAGCCGCGAACCGCTCAGCAGCTCGTCGGTGAACCCGAGGATCGTGGTCCCGTCCAGTTCGCAGTGCTCGACGTTGATCCCCGCCGTCCCGTCCTCGAACACGATCAGCGAGACGGCCTTGTCGAACCAGCGGTTGCCGCTGTCGCCGTGCAGCAGCTTGTCGCACGCCTCCTGCGTGTCCGACGGCGTGAAGTCCTCCAGGCACAGACAGAACAACGCCGTCTCGATGTCGTCGAGCGCGGACGCGTTCCCGGCGGCGAGCAACGCCTCGCGCGTCGCCGCCCACTCGGCCCTGGCCTTGGTGGTGAAATGCCCGACGGCGCTCTCCGGGTCCTCGACGAAGTTCCCTGACTTCACGATCGTCTGCAGGCCCGCGACCAGCTGTTCGGGTGAATACGGCCGCCCGTCCGGTGCGATGACGTCCATCCGGAACGGGGTGTCGCGGTGGAAGACCACGATGTGCCTGGCCTTCGACGGCCCCGGCCAGTCCTCGCTGTACGGCGTCCGCGCGGTGTCCTGGACGGCGCCGGGGATCCGCGTCGCCGAGAACAGGTACTTGTGCTGCACCATCGACTGCGGTTGCCCGCGGACCACGATCGGCGGCACCAGTTCCTCGTCCAGCTTCAGCTTGTAGTCCACCGCCGACGCCGCCAGTTCCGCCGCCCGCTCCAGCTGCCCCAGCGGGGATTCGGAGAACAGGAAGAAGAAGTTGGCGTTGAGCGCGATCCGGTCGCGGCGGCCGAGGTAGCGGTACGGCCAGAAGGTGTCGAGCCAGCTACGCACACCTTCGCTGCTGTCGTAGGCCTCGAGCGCGCTCTGGAGTTCGTGCGCCGGGCTTCCTTCCGCGAGGAACTCGGCGACGGCGCCTTCGGTCTCCGCGAGCTCACCCGGGGTGAGCAGCGGCGAGCACCATTCGAGGAACCGGCGGCAGGTGTCCTCCAGGTTGGGGACGGGGACCCTCGGCAGGAGGTCCTCGTTGCCGAACGTGCGGGTGGACAGTTCCGGACTGCTCACGATCATCCTTGATCTCGAAGGGGAAGGGCGTTCAGCGTGGCGGCGAGGTCGGCCGCCACGCCGTCCGGGCGGGAAACGTACAGCCGCGCGTACAGCCGCCCGCCCGACTCCAGCCCATACGGGTCGACACCCGCGACGGACAGGTTGTCCAGGATCTGTGTTCGTTCTTCTTCCGAAGCGAATTTTCGCTGCTGGAAGACGCCGTCGGCTCCCGCGGTGTCGTAGTCCAGATCGGTGAGGCTCGCGGCGACCGGTTCGTAGGAGAACATCCGCAGGACGAAATGCGCCATCCACGGCCGGCTTTCGCGCGCGATCCGGACCAGCGTCTTTTCGGTGACGTAGCCGATGCAGCCGGTCGAGATGACGATGTCGACTTCGGCCAGCAGCGCGCGCTGCTCCTCTGTCGGCTCTTCGCTCTCCAGATCCGCGTGGATCGCGGTGTCGATGAAGCCCGCTTCGAGCGCGTAGTCCAGGGCTGGTGCGGAGGTGTCCAGGCCGATGAAACGGACTCCGTCGGCGACTCCCTCCAGCATCCGCCGGTCCCGGGCGATCAGCTCGTCCCGGCTCAGCGACGCGGCGTGCGCGTAGTGGTCGTACAGCCGCTCCATCGAGAGGTCACAGCGGTACAGCGCCGCGTTGACGCCGTACGAACAGCCGAGGTCGAGGACTGTCGGCACCTTGACGTCGGTTTCGGCGCGGTACTCGTCGATCAATTTCGCGAAATAGGCTTTGGCCTGCTGCGGGATGTCGTAGTCGAGCCCGCGCAAGGTGCCGAAGAAGGCACGCGGGTCGGGCTCGGTGTAGATGTGGTCGAATGAGATCTTGCCGGTCGAATCCAAAGGCACGGGCCAGGCTCCTGACTTAGTCGAGCAGCTGATCGCCCCGGACGGCCGCTGAAGCGACATGTTCGGGCAGGACCCGGCCGAACAGCTGTCTAGTCCGCTCCGGACTGCCGATGACCCCAGGACGCTCGCTGTAGGCGAAGATCGCGGAATGGCGTGCTGTCGCGCCTAGAACACTACTCACGCGGTGAAGGGCGAAGCGTCCGCGAAACAGCTGAAGATCGCCGGGACGCAGCGTGAGCCGCCGGATCAGGTGATCACCTTCGCCGGCCAGGACGGCACGGACGTCGTCGAAGTTCTCCGTCTCCTCCGTGCGGATGTTCGGGCAGTACTCGAAGACACCGCCGTCGGCGGCCTCCTGCGTGAGCATGCTGACCGTGAACTCGTTGGTGTCGAAATGCCACGGATGCGAGCGGCCCGGTTCGATCACGTTGAGCACCAGGCCGGACAGCGGATCGGCGAGTTCGTGGAGCGCCGGGAGTTCGAAACAGTCGGCCACGAACCGCTGGAACTCGTGGCTCGCGTACAGCTGCTGGATGATCGCGGTCGGCGGGATCCGGTCGCGTGCCACGAAGGCGTTGCCGCGTTCCATGATCATGCGGCCGGGATGGCCTTCGGGGAGCGGAGTGTCGACGGCGATGTTGTAGGCGTTGACGCGTTCGACCTTCGCGTACGCCTCCGGAGCGATCTCCGCGCCTTCGCGGCGAAGGACGTCGTGCAACTCCGGGCGGACGAAGTCGGCCAGGACACTGCATCCCGTTTCCCGCAGTTCGGCGCGGGTCCGGGAAACGATTTCGCGCCACGCCGGGCTTCCGGGCTCGGACAACGGATAGCGGGCGGTATCGGCCACCTGGACTGCGCTCGCGGTCATCGACGTCCTCTCGCCTGCCCGGAAGTGATTCTCGGGTTTAGCACAGAAAACGCCCGAAGCCCCCGCGCCTTGTGAGCGGCGACACACGGAACGTGATCACCCCCTGACTCGCGCTGTACGCGGCTCAGGGGGTGATCACGGATTTTTCGTCAGCTGGTGACAAGCGGCAGCAGCGGCCGCCGGACCGCGGTCGCGACGCCGTCCGACGCCTCGGCCGCGGCGATCCGCTCGGGCGTCGGCGTCCCGTATTCAGTGGTCCGCTGCCGCAGCGGACGGCCGAGCGGCTCGACCATCGCGCGCATGTCGCTGATCGTCTTGTACGACCCGTTGGCCGCACCGGCCATCCGGCTGATCGTCTCCTCCATCAGCGTCCCGCCGATGTCGTTGACCCCGCCTTGAAGCACGGCGCGGCTGCCTTCCTCCCCGAGTTTCACCCACGAGCTCTGGATGTTGTCGATCATCCCGTGCAGCAGCAGCCGGGCGAGCGCGTGCACCGCGCGGTTCTCCCGCAGCGTCGTCCCCGCCCTGGCGAGCCCGGCGAGGTAGATCGGCGAACTCTGGTGGATGAACGGCAGCAGCACGAACTCGCTGAACCCGCGCCGCCCGTTGCGTTCCAGGCCTTCCCGCTGCAGCTTCGCCAGCAACTTCAGATGCCCGACCCAGTGCGCCGGGGTGTCGACGTGGCCGTACATCATCGTCGACGTCGTCGTGATGCCGAGTTTGTGCGCGGTGGTGACGACGTTGATCCATTCCGACGTCGGCAGCTTGCCCTTCGTCAGCACCCAGCGGACGTCGTCGTCGAGGATCTCCGCCGCCGTGCCCGGCAGCGAGTCGACACCGGCCTCCTTCGCGCGGGCCAGCCAGTCCTCGATCGACAGGTTCGTCCGCGAAGCGCCGTTGACGACCTCCATCGGGGAGTAAGAGTGCAGGTGGATGTCCGGCTGGCGGCGTTTCACCTCGGCCGCGAGATCGAAGTAGGCGGTGCCGGGCAGATCCGGGTGGATGCCGCCCTGCATGCAGATCTCGGTCGCGCCCGCGGCCCACGCCTCGTCGACCCGGTCGCCGACCTGCTCCAGCGAAAGCGTGTACGCGTCGGCGTCGGTGCGCCGCTGGGCGAACGCGCAGAACCGGCAGCCGGTGTAACAGACGTTGGTGAAGTTGATGTTCCGCGTGACCACGAAGGTGACGTCGTCGCCGTTGACCTCACGGCGCAGGTCGTCGGCGATTCCGGTGAACGCGTCGAGTTCCGGGCCGTCGGCGTGCAACAGCGCCAAAGCCTCGTCGTCGGAAAGTCCGGCGGGGTTCTTTTCCGCGCTGCGCAAGGCATCCCGGACATCGAGGTCGAACCGCTGCGGCGCGGTCTTGATGTTGCCCTTGATCTCCGCCCAGTCACCGTAGACCGAATCGAAGTCACTGCGCCGGTCTTCCGTGCGGCCGATCGTGTCGACCTCGACGTGCAGATCGGTCCGCCCGGCCTCCTTCCAGCCGCCGTCCGGCTCCTGCCACGGGATGCCGACCGGGATCGCTTCCTCGATCGCCAGCCCGGTCTCGGCGTCGGTGAGCGGCGCGAGATGCGCGTTCATCCGCGGGTCCAGCCACGGCTCACCGGTCTTGACGTACTCCGGGTAGATCGGCAGCCGCTCGCGCACGGTGAACCCGAGCGCTTCGGTGCGGCGCTTGAGTTCGTCGATCTGCGGCCACGCGCGTTCGGGGTTCACGTGGTCTGGGGTCAGCGGCGAGACGCCGCCCCAGTCGTCGATCCCCGCGTTCAGCATCAGTTCGTACTGCTGGCCGATCAGGTTCGGCGGCGCCTGGATGCGCATCTTCGGCCCCAGCACGAGCCGCGCGACGGCGATGGTCGCGGCGAGTTCTTCGAGATCGGCGTCCGGCGTCGCGCGCATCTTCGTGTCCGGCTTCGCGCGGAAGTTCTGGACGATGACCTCTTGGATACCGCCGTAGGTCTTGGCGACCTTGCGGATCGCGAACAGCGAGTCGGCCCGCTCCTCGAAGTTCTCGCCGATGCCGATCAGGATGCCCGTGGTGAACGGCACCGAGCTGCGGCCGGCGTCCTCCAGCACCCGCAGGCGGACGTCGGGATCCTTGTCGGGCGAGCCGTAGTGAGGGCCGCCCTTCTCGGTGTAGAGCCGCTTCGCGGTCGTTTCCAGCATCATGCCCATCGACGCCGAAACCGGCTTCAGCCGCTGGAAGTCCTGCCAGGTCAGCACGCCGGGGTTGAGGTGCGGCAGGACGCCGGTCTCCTCCAGCACCCGGATCGCCATCGCGCGGACATAGGAGAGCGTGTCGTCGTACCCGTGCGCGTCGAGCCAGTCCTTCGCCGCCTTCCAGCGGTCTTCGGGACGGTCGCCGAGGGTGAACAGCGCCTCCTTGACGCCCATCGCGGCACCCTTGCGCGCGATGTCGAGGACCTCGTCAGGGGAAAGGAACGGTGCTTCGACGCGGCCGGGGACGGTCGCGAAAGTGCAGTAGCCGCACCGATCCCGGCACAGGCGGGTCAGCGGGATGAACACCGAGCGGCTGTAGGTGACCACGCCGGGACGGCCGGCCGCGACGAGGCCGGCGTCACGAACCCGGGAGGCGTGGTCGGACAGCGTCTTGAGGTCGTCGCCGCGCGCCTGGAGCAGGATCGCGGCCTCGGTGAGGTCGAGGGTCTTCCCGTCGCGCGCCCTGGCGAGCGCCCGGCGCATCGCCGAGGTGGTGGGGGCGGTCGCGTCAGCGTCGGATGCCATTCCCGCACGCTATGGCCGGACTCGCTCCAGCTGCCAGTGTGCATCCGGCCACCACCTCACTCACGTGGGTGTGCTCACTGTTAGCCCAGGTCAGCGACCGATCTTGGTTGCCGATCGGAGGGTCGGAGTGTATTACCTAAAGGTGGCTTCGGTGATCGGCAAGAAGGTCGGCGGGCGGACGTACTACTACCTCGTCACCTCCGCGCGGGTCGACGGCGAGCCCCGCGTGGTGTCCCAGCGCTACCTCGGCACGGCCGAGGAGATCGGGCGCGCGATGGACGGCGAGGTCTCCGCACCCGGCGAAGCCCGGCATAGGACCTTCGGCGACGTCGCGGCGGTCTGGGCGACGCTGAACCGGCTCGACTTCGTGCCGCGAGTGGACGACGCCGTCGGCGCCCAACGCGCCGCGACCACCTTGGGGACGCATCTCGCCCTCGCCGTCCTGCACCGGGCGACCGCGCCGGAGACGGAGCTCGCCGCCTGGTGGGAGGACGGTGTCGCGCGGGAATTCGTCAAGGCCGACCTGGCGAACCACTGGCGGGCACTGCAGCGGCTCACCCCGGAACGCATCGCGCGGATCGAGACCACGGTCGCCGACGCCGTACTCGGTTGGCTGGGCACCGGGAACGCCGCGCTCGCCGTCGACGTGCCGCAGTTCGCCACCTTCACCACGACCGACCCGTGCCGCTGCGAACTCGCCGGACTCGGACTGGTGGTGACCAAGGACGGCGCGATCCCGCTGGCGTCGCACGCGTACCCGCGCGAGGGGGCACCACCGTTCGCCGCGCTCGCCGAAGACCTGCGCGGACGGCATACCGACGGCGACGTCACGCTGGTCTTCACCGCCGGTCAGGCCGCGCAAGTGGATCTCGGACGACACTTCGTCGGCGCACTGCCCTTGTCGGACCATCCGGACCTGCTGGCGAAACCGTCGTCCGCGCGCAAACCCGTCGACCCGGAGCGCTTCGCCGGGCTGACCGCCTTCGACACGAGGGCGATGGTCGCCGGCGTGCGGCGACGCGTGATCCTGACCCATTCGGAAACCCTGCACAACGCGCAGGCCCGCGCGTTCGGTGACGAACTCGGCACCGCGACCCGCGAGCTCGCCGGCCTCGACGCCGCGCTGGCCACTGGTACCTATCGGGGCGATCGGAGCCAGGTGAACGCCGAAATCGCCAGGATCACGCGTGGCCGCCGGGTCGAGCGCGTGCTCTCGCCTTCGCTGACCGGGACGAGGCCGGGGGAGATCCGGCTGACCTGGAAGGTCGACGACGCCGCCGTCTCCCGGCTGCGCGAGGAGTTCTTCGGCAAACAGGTGCTGGTCACCGACCACGACTGGCCCGTCGCGGAGGTCGTCACCGCCTACCGGGCGCGGACCCACCTCGACTCGACATTCCGCTGGCTGACCGGCACCGCCGTCACCGGGCCGTCACCACGTTGGGACTGGACCCCGCACCGGATCGCCGTGCACACCCTGGTCACGGTGCTCGCGTCGACGGTCACGCACCTCATGCGGCGCGAGGCCGACCGCGCCGGAATGAACCTCTCGGTCCGCGAACTGATGGACAGCCTGGCCGGGATCGGCGAGACGGTGCTGCGCTACCCCTCGACCGGCGGCCGCCCGCGGACGCGGCGCCTGCTGACCGAGCGGAGCCCGGAGCAGCAGGCGCTCTTCGACCTCTTCGGCCTCAGTTCTCTCGGTGGATCTGCAGCGCGGAGAAGCTCTGCACCACCGGCATCAGCTCGATGACGTTGATGTTCACGTGCTCGGGCTGCGAAGCCGCCCAGAAGACGGACTCGGCCACATCGGCGGCCGTCAGCGGCGTCGTGCCCTTGTAGACGTTGTCGGCCTTGCTCTGGTCGCCCTCGAACCGGACGACGGAGAACTCCGTGCCACCGACCATGCCGGGCTCGACATTGGTCACCCGGACACCGGTGCCGTGCAGGTCCGCGCGCAGGTTCAGGCTGAACTGGTGCACGAACGCCTTGGTCGCGCCGTAGGTGTTGCCCCCGGGGTAGGGGTAGGTGCCCGCGATCGAACCGATGTTGATCACGTGCCCGCGGCCGCGCTCGACCATCCCCGGCAGCAGCGCGCGGGTGAGGTGCACCAGGCCGGTGATGTTCGTGTCGATCATCTGGTTCCAGTCGTCGAGCTTCGCCCGGTGGGCGGGCTCGAGCCCCTTGGCGAGGCCGGCGTTGTTGACCAGCAGGTCGACGTCGGCGAACTCCTTGGGCAAGGATTCCGGCAGCGCGGCCACCGCGTCGGCGTCACGGACGTCCAGTTCGAAGGGCAGCACGTTCTCGCCGAGCTCGTCGGCCAGCTTGGCGAGCTTGTCCTTGCTACGGGCGGCCGCGACGACCTTGGCGCCGTCGGCGGCGAACCGGCGGACGATCTCGACGCCGAACCCCGCGCTGGCTCCGGTCACGAAGACGGTCTTGTGGGACATGGAGACGATCACCTGATTTCTTTCAAGAACCGTGCGAACACGGCGTTGAACTCGGCCTCACGCTCCAGGTTAGGCATGTGGGCGGCGCCCTCGATCACCGCCAGGGTGGAGCCCGCGATGAGTTCGTGCATCAGCTCGGCGTCCGAGACGGGCGTGTACTCGTCCTCGGTGCCGACGACGATCAGGCTCGGCACGGTGACCTTCGCGAGGGTCTCCCGGTAGTCGGGCCGCTCGGCGCGTCCCCGCAGCGCCGCGGCGGCTCCTTCCGCCGGAGTCGTGCGCATCATCCGTAAGACGTGCGACGCCACGTCCGGCAGCGTGCGGACGTTCTCCGGCGAGACCATCTTCGTCAGCACCTCGTCCGCGTACGGGCCGATGCCCTCGGCGAGGACCCGGTCCGCCATCGCGTTGCGGACGCGCTTGCCCTCCTCTGTCTCTTCTTGAGGGGAGGTGTCGGCGAGCAGGAGACCGGCGACGCGTTCGGGGTAGGTGCGCTGGAACTCCATGACGATCTGCCCGCCCATGGAGAGGCCGCCCAGGACGAAGCGCTCGAGGCCGAGGTGATCGGCGAGCCGGGCGATGTCGGCGGCGAAGACGTCGAGGCCGGTCTTGCCGGGGACCACCGTGGTCTCGCCGTACCCGCGAAGGTCCGCCGTGACGACCCGGTAGCCCTCGCGACTGAAGCGTTCCGCTTGCGGACGCCACATCGTGCGGTTGAAGGGGTGGCCGTGGACGAGGACGACGGGCAACCCGGTGCCGAGGTCGTCGTAGGTGACGGAGATGCCGTCGAGTTCCGCAGTGCTCATGGACCGAAGCTAATCGGAGCAATCTTCGAGATCAATACGGTGCAATGTACTCGGAGCAATATTCTTGTCCGGGTGTTCACCGGGGCGGCCACGGGTGGATCACCGGTGTTGGCCTCGTTTTGGGCCTCTGACCTGCGGAAACACAGTTAAGGTACCCCCCTGTTTTCGGGGGTTTCCGGCCATGTAAAGTTCTCCAAGTCGCCAGGGAAACCGGGTGGCCGACCGGGACACGAACCAAGCTCTCGCTCAGTGCGATTGAGTGGGTGTCCCACCAAAAACTGCTAGGAATGACTGCTTCGGATAAGGCCGCGTGACTGCGGTGCGATCTGGGGTGTGTTGCTTGAGAACTCAACAGTGTGCTAGTGAACTAAGCCAGTAGAGCTTATGTATTTGAACCTCGTTTGAGGTTCC
>NZ_JBVKAE010000056.1:0-39181 GCF_055598845.1 Amycolatopsis sp. NPDC039088
ACCCCCGCGCCCGCGACCCGCACAGCGGCAGCCAACCCCCGCGCCCGCGACCCGCACAGCGGCAGCCAACCCCCGCGCCCGCGACCCGCACAGCGGCAGCCAACCCCCGCGCCCGCGACCCGCACAGCGTGGAGTCCGCACGAATTCCTTTGGGATACCTCGCAGTTTTCAACTCGCGCTACTTGTGGTCACGCCGCTTATATGGTTGTCAATACCTACGACTCATGTATCCATATTGTTAGGATCTAATCTTGTCCGCAAGAACTGAATGGAAAGCTCCGTGTAGCCACTTAGGGCCAAGCATAAAAATAGAAGCAAAGCGGCGAAGAAGGAGAATAACAAGGGAGGTGACCCAGAGCAGAGCAGAACAGAACTTGCGGACGGAGGGCAATGCCGACATCAGACAGCCAACACACCACCCAAACCGACTGTTCACGTGCCTGCCGGCACCCAAGTCGGAGGACACGGAGGAAGTGGGTTGCCCAGCGTTGGCCTGCGACAAGGCTTTGATGCACCCCTTCCTCTCTAACAGGACTCCGGAAAGGAAGACGGAAAGGAAGGGCGAGAGGAAGGTGGACGGGCGGGAGGCCTACAGGTCTCGCCGCCGAGTCCGTTCCGGCTTTACACACGGCAGGGTGTCAACCTTTAGTTCTGCTGTGGATCCACTCCGCGGCTACCACCGCTGATCCCGGAGAACTTCAACAAGTTCACGTCACGGCGTTCAAGCCTTCGCGAGGACCAGGTCAGTATAACTAGATTGGCTTGTGAAGGACAGCCTACGAGCTACCTCCGGAAAACTGGTCGCTCGCGATAATAATCGGGACCTATTCCTTTGCGAGGCGCGAGGTTCACTTAGCTGGCGTGCCGGTGGGACGTGTGATTTCTCGGCTGTTGTAGAGCCTCTGCGAGGCTGAGGGTGCTTCGGGCGGGGAGTTGGTCGAGGTCGACCAGCGAGGTGGCGAGCAAGTTCAGGGTGCGCGGGATGCTGTCGTGCTGGCCGAGTCGCGCCTGTAGGCGCATGAGGTCGCGGTAGATCGCCTCGTTGTAGGGGTCAAGGTGGCGGGCTTGTTCCAGGAGGGTGAGTGCCTGTTCGGGGTTGTCGGTTCTGATCTTCCGTATCAGGGTGCTGAACGCGTCGAGGACGTCGCGCCGGAGTGCTTCGCGGGGCCCGTCGATCCAGTCCGCGGAGATGCCTTCGGCGAGGTCTCCGCGGTACAGCTCGGTGACGCGGTTCGACGCGCCGACGGGGTCCGTTGCCGAGGCCTGGAGGCAGCTGGTGATGGCGTCCTGGAGCCGCCAGAGGTCGGCGGTCAGGATCGTCTGGTCGAGCCGATAGTGGCTGTCGTGGTTGACGATGATGTCGAGGTTGTTGTCGTTGCTTGCCTGGCGAAGGCCGCGGCGTAGCTGGGACAGGGTGGCGTGGAAGCTGTTGTAGGGGCGTTCGCCGGGAGCGTCCGGCCAGAGCGCGGCGCTGAGGGTTTCGCGTCGGCACCCGTCACGGTGCAGCGCCAGGTAGACCAGGATTTCGCGTTGCCGCGGAGCGAGAGCGTCGATGAGGTCGCGGGGGTCGGGGTTCGCGCTGGTCAGGTGAAGCCGGCCGAGCACCTGCAGGTGCAGCGGCGGGACCGAGGATGGATGTGTGGGCGGGCGCGGCGCGGTCGTTCGGTTGTCGTCGCGCCGGGCCGCCGAGGGGTGCGGGTGGTTGCCGACCTCCGGCCAGCTTGGCGCTTTCACGTCTGATTCGGCCGGTCCGGTCGTCGGGTGTTCGCCGGGGTTGTCGCGGACGGCCGCAGTCGGTGGGATCACGGCTGTGGCGTCGGGTGATGCTGTGGCGAACTCGTACTCGGAGACGAGTGGTTCGGCGTTTGTCGCTGTGCTCTCCGCCCGGCTTTGCAGCTGTGTGCCCAGTTCCACATTGCTGCTGGTGGCGATGCGGTCTCGGGTCGGGTCGTCGCTGCCGGGGTCGGCCGCGTGGAGGAGTGCGAGTAGGTCACGGGCGTCGGCGTCCGGCAGTGTGAACAGTCGGGCGTCGGCCAAGTCTTCGCTCAGGGTGGGACTTGTCGCTTCGACGACACCGTCGTCGCGCACGCGAGCGGTGCCGCCGGGGTGCCAGGGGCCGAGGAACACGCCGGCCAGGCCGAGGTGCGAGCCGTTGTCGAGGACGGCGTGCGCGCGCCGGTTCGTCTCCGGGGTGGGCGTGGCCACCACCACGGCAGGTCCGGTGTCGCCGCGCGTGTGCGACGTGTTCGCCGGTGGGTCGTTCCTCGCGATGTCGCCGCTGTCGGTGCGGGCGACCAGCTCGGCCTCCAACGTCCCCAGGGCTGCGGGCAGGTCATCGACGATGCGCAGCCGGTCCGGGGCGTGATCCGCGAGGTCGTGTCCGAAGAGCGAGCGGGCATCGTCGACGGGCATCACGATCATGGCGTCGAGACCGTCACTGGCGGACTGCGCGAGCAGGGTCACGATCAAGGCCCGCGCGGCGGCGTGAGCACCGGGACCGGTGAGTCCCAGCCCTCGCGTGCTGGCAAGGTCGAGTGCGATGGCGTGCCCGTCGCGTACGCCGAGGGATGAGTCCTGGGGTACCGGGAGCACAGCCCGGACCGTGGCCTGGGCTCGGTCGCGGGCGTGAATGTCGGCTGGCCGTGCGTGTCCAGGTGGCGCGGGCGCATTGGTCGGTTTGCCGTCGCCAGCGAGCGTGTGCGTGGCGGTGTCATGGACGATGCGCAAAGCGCGGACGACCGGGAGGCCGGCAGGGTCAACGTCGCCGAGTGAGCCGGGTCGGTACCAGCGGCGGCGCCGGATTCGGACGGTGATCATCGCGAGGGTGATCAGGGCAGCCAGTCCGAGGCCGACGAACGCACCGGTCGGCAGTGCGATACCCGTTCCAGGCTGCGCCTCGGGCATGTCCGGCTGTTCTCCTCGATGTCCGTACGGCGGGGCGGGCTGCTCGGCGGAGGTAGCCGGGCCATCGGGGGCAGGCGCGGGTGTCGGGCTGGTCGGTGGCCTCGCGGGCTGCTTTGGTCGCTCCGCGGGTGGCGGTGCCACCTGGGCGGGCAGGACGAGATTCCAGCCGGGCAGGAGCTGGTCGGGGTGGCGTAGCGCGCGGCCGTCGGGTTGGGTGCGGCCGGCGTTGAGGTCGAAGATCCCGGGCCAGGCGTTCGGGTCGCCGAGGTGGCGTTCCGCGATGCTGGATAGCGTGTCGGCAGGCTGAACGGTGACGGTCCGCCCTGCCGCTGCGGTGGATTCCGTGGGACGGGGAAGGCCAACGGCGTCCGGCGGGAGCAGCAGCGTCCATTCGGGTTCAAGGTCGTCCGGTCTGCCGGCGAGCAGGTCAGGGTTGAGCCGCACGATCTCGTGGTATCGCGTGCCGTTGCCGAGGTAGCGTTCGGCGAGGTCCCACAGGGTGTCGCCGTGCACGACCGTGTGCGAAACCGCTTCTTCCGTTTGGGCTGTCGCGGTGGCCGCTACGGGATCACGGGTTGCGGTGGCAGGGTGCAGGTGCGGCCAGGGTGGTGCGGTAGCGGCGGTGGGCGTGGTGGGAAGGCCGGACGCGGCCGCGGTGCCAGCGGAGGTGGCGACGATCACGGCGGCGACGAGCCCGGCGATCCACCGGCCACTCGGGATCCGGCGCAGCGGGCCGCGGGCGGCGCGGCCGGTCTGGCGGATCACTTCGACGATCACGGACACGGTGAGGGCCAGCCAGCCCGTCCATGCCACGGCGACGATCAGCCAGATCACCAAGTCGCCGGTGATCCACGCCCAGCGCAGCGTGGCCCAGATCTGCTCGGGCCACTGGTTGATGTGCACCGGGTCTGGCCAGCGGTCGGGAATCAGGCGGGCGGGATCGGCGCCGAGGGCCAGCAGGCCGCTCGGGATACCGGCGACGAAGGCGAGCAGAGCCAGCGCGGCCAGCGTGCCGCGAAGTCGCTGTGCCGCCGGGGAGGTCATGGGAGGCCGCCGTCGCGGGTACCGACGCCGAGTTCGGCCAGCGCGGTACCGGTGGCCTGGACGCTACGGCCGAGCAGGCCGATGGGAGCGGGCTCGGTGACCGTGACCGTCGCGCGGACCGCGCGGGTTCCGGTGATGGTGACCTGGCCGGGGTGCCCGGCTCGGGCGAGGTAGTCGGACGCGGTGCGGGCGGCCGTGGCGGTGTCGATGCCGACCTGCGGGCTACGGGTGTCCACGGCGGTGTTCGCGGCGCGGGCGGCTTCGGCGGCCAGAGCATCGGCGCGGGCGATGGTCCGCAGCCGGGCGGAGCCGTCGACGACCAAGGCGAGCACGAACAGCAGCGCGGGCACCAGGACCGCGATCATCACGCTGACCGACCCGGCATCGCGGGGCCGCGCCGGGGCGGTCATGGAGTGCCCCGGTACGGATCTGCAGGGCTGGTAAACGAACTGGTGATCATGCGAGTCCCTCCCGGGAAGGGAAGGGCGAGGTCGCTGAGCGTGACGCGGCACGTCACACTGGCCCTCACCAGTCCCGCACGGCCGACAGCGATCTGACTGGCATCGACCGACACGCTGGTTTCCTGGCAGGTGATGCCCTCGCGACCGAGACGGTCACGGGCCACCGCCGCTCCGGCCTGCTGGGCCGAGTGAGGGCTGCGGGCGATCGACGCGGCGCGTGCGGCCGCGGTGGCGGCGTTGTCGACGGCCTGCTGCGCGGAGCTGACCCGGGCGCCGGCGATGATCAGAAGCCCGACGACGATCACAGCGGGCACGAGCACCGCGGCTTCGACGCTGACAGATCCTGTGTCGGTCCACAACCGACCGATGCGATACGCGCGTGCTTGGCGAGTCACGAGCCGCCCCCGGTCAGCGTCGTAGTAAAGCGTTCCTTGACCGCACGCGCCGTCACTTCGACCCCGATTTCCAGGCCAGGAATCGGCAGCAGCCGGACCATCGTGCCGGACACCACGACCTGGACAGTGTCGGCCGTCATGGTGGCATGAACCTCGGGTGCGGTGAGAATGCCGCGACCTGCGCGGTCGGCGAACGATCGTGCGGCCGCGGCCGCGGCGGGTTGCGTGGCACCGACCGGACGTCCAGCGTCCACGCCGGCCTGTGCCGCCTGAGCGGCAACGGAGCGCGCATGCCACCACAGGCCGCCTTGCACCACGGCGAGAATCAGCAGCAACACCAACGGAAATAGCACGGCCAAGCCGACGGACTCCGCTCCGCTGTCGTCGCACTTCCGCGTTCGGCAGAATTCTCGACAGCGTGACCACACGGGTCCCTCGTCCGCCCGTCGGGGAAAGGCTGACGTGGTCACGACGCCACCGCCGATGTGGGCACGACGCCGTCGTGCGCAGGCGGAGCATCCTGTAACGCAGTGGTTTTCGGTTGCATAGATGTGTGAGACGCGGGCGGCTTGCGGGCTTCGGTGGTCTTCGTCTGGCTCGTCCCGGCGGGCTTCTTTCGCTTGCCGCGGCCGGGTTTGGCGTTGGTGCGCCAGCGGGTCAGCTCGGCGGCGGGGACGTCGGTGAACGCGGCGAGCTCGTCGATCTCGATGACGTCGCCGCACTCGGCGAGTACATCGCCCAGTTCACGTTCAACGTCGCCGAGTTCCTCGGCCAGCTCGGCGTGACGGTCTGCCAAGTCGCCGACGCGCTGCGCTGCGGCAGCCCTCCTTTCGCTCCGTGCAGCGTCGGCTACTTCGACACGTCGCTCGATCTCATCAGCGGTGGGCATCTGTGGTCTCCTTTGCTGTTAAGGGCTTCCGGCCGTGTACAGGTTCACTTGATCTGGCCCTGATAGGTCTGGACGGCGGCGCGGATCGCGAAGCCAAGGCCAATCGCCACGGCAAGGCCGATCGCGACGAGGACAGCCTTTTCCACGGATTCCGATCCGCGGTCTCCCGATGCACGGGCTCGTTCCCACTGGCTCTCGGCTGTGAAGGCGAAGCTGAGGATCCATGCGGTAAGGATCAGTCCGAGCCGGGCTCCGCAGCGCCGGACGGTGGTCACGTAGCGGTTGAGATGGTTGAGCATGAGTATCGTTCTCCTTCACGACGAAACCGTTTCCACATAAGGCTTATCGGACGTGCATGTCTTCTTGACTCCCTGCTCGTGGTCGACGATTCACTGGACGCACGAAGAACAAGTCCGGGCCACTCGGACGACGGCAGCTCCCACGGGAACGACCCGGAATGCGTGATATCCCGTGCTGCGGTGACGTGAGCGAACACGCTTCGCGGCAGTGCGTCCGAGTCCTGCGACAACCTGGCGAGGTGGTCCTGTCCCGGAACGGTGGTGAGTGTGTGGCTGACGCGGGCTGCGAGATCATGCCGCCGGATTTTCTGTTCCCACGCGCGACAGAGCACGACACAACCCCTCACATGCCGGGCGACCTCCCGCAGGCTGGTATCGACGTCGTCGACCGCTCGTCGCGTCGCAGCGACCAGGTCATCACCTCTGTCGAGCTCGGCGGCGACTTCCTCGGCGAGAGCACGGGCTTCGCGACTGCGGTCGAGGCAGCACATGGCCCGCCACACCACTGTGTGGATTTCACCGGGCAGTGCGGGATCGAGCCAGGCGAGCGCCGGGCTCCGGTGCAGCTCCTCTACCCCCGTCAGCAACTCGGCTACCAGTTCGCGGCAATCCGCACCCAGGTCATCGAAGTCGCGGCGCCGGTGGAATTCCGCTCGCCGAAGCCGGAGCCGCGGCACTCCTTCATGCTCGAACGGGTTCTCTCTGGCTGGGCGGCTGAGGACACGCATGACACCGAGCACCAGGATGAGGGTCACGAGGGCGATACCGAGTTTCTCGCCGAAGCCGTGACCGGCACCAGATATCTGTATGGCCAGCCCCGCAGCGAAGAGTCCTTTGAGGATGGTCAAGGGCCGGACGAGACCGAGGGCTTGCCTGCGCCGCCACTGCCACCTGGTGATCGCAGGATTGAGCAGCACGGTGTCATATCCGTCGGGGAGCACGCAGTCGAGCACCGGCGGCACCGTTGCAGGCGATTCCTGGTTGCGCATCGGTCTTCTCCTTCAGCCGGGGTCGATTTCGTTCTTTGGAAAGGGAAAGTGGAGGTGGCGACGACGGGGTGTCGTCGCGTGTTCCGGCTAGCCACCGCCTGTGACGAGCCTGATCATGGCGGGGTACATGACCAGGAGCAGGAACGCGACCAGCAGCAGGGCTACGGGGAGCGCGAGGCGTTGGGAGCGGGCGTTGGCGTCGGTTTTGTCGGCGGCCAGCGCGGCGGCGCGCAGCGCGCTCGATTTGGCGATCAGGGTGGTGTAGATGGCGGCGCCGTCGGCCGCGGTGGCGAGGATGTCGGCCAGGTCACCGAGTTCGACGACTCCCATACGTTTCCCCAGCCGGGACAAGGCTTCCCACGGGGTATGACCGGCTCGTGTCGCGCGGCCGAGGGTGCGGCTGATCCGAGCGAACACCCACGAGTCCCCGACGGCGGCGGCCTCGCTCAGCGCCTGGCTGGGTGCCCGGCCGGTGGCGCGCTCTTGTGCGACGAGGTCGAGGTAGGCGGCGGTGGCGCGGCGGAATTCCTCTCGCGCCCGGGCGGCGTCCTCCTGCACGGCCAGGACCGGCACCGCCGATCCGGCCGCCGCGCCGGCGATCACGGCCAGGACCACCGCCGTGGCGGACAGACCGATTCCGCCGAACCAGCCCAGTCCGGCGACCGCGAGCACGGTTCCGGCGGCGCCCACTGCCCAGGCCAGGCGGCGGGCAAGGTAGCGGTCGGCGGTCTGTTCGAGGACGTCAAGATCGGTAGCGGGAATGCCCCACCAGCGGTTCGACGACCGACGAGAGTAACCGGCGAGGCGTTCGATCCGATTCGACCAGCGGCTGCGTGGCGGTGCCCCGTCAGCACGGCGGGCGGCGCGGTCGTCCAGCTCGGCGACCGCGGCGGCCACGTTGACCGGTGCCGGGCGCAGCAGCGCCAGGAGCACACAGACCAGCGCCAGCCCGCCCAGCGCACCGAGCACGACCGCGGTGATCCCGGAGTTCATCGCGGCACCTCGACCTCGACGCGGGCGACGGTCGGGGTGCGCCGCGGTTTCGGTGTCCCGGGCGGGATCCTCGAGGTGGCGCCGAGCAGGCGGGCGGGGCGGCGGGTTCTGGTCAGCAGGTGCATCCACCACCCGGCCGCGCCCAGCAGGCCGCCAATTCCGGCCATCACGAGCTGGCCGAGCAGGTCGTTGAACGGCGACAGAAACTCGTGCGCGAAGACCACCAGGCCGGTCAGCAGAACCGCGGTGATGCCGAGGATGGCGCGGACATCGGTGCGGGGTTTCGCGCGGTCGGCTTCGATGTCGCGGCGGGCGACGACCTCGCGTTCCAGGGCGGTGGCCTTGCTGTCGAGAATGTCGACCAGTCCGCGTCCGCCCGCGCGGGCGCGCAGGATCAGCGCGAGCACGACTTCGTCGGCGGCTTCGTCGCCCACGTCCGCGGCGAAGGCGCGGAGCGCGGCTTCCAGGCCACGGGTCCGCAGCCGGGCCGCGAGGGTTTCGATCTCGGTGGCCAGTGCTTCGGGGGCGGTGCGGGCGGAGGTGGTGATCGCTTGCTCCAGTCCGCCGGCACCGGAGGCCAGGACATCGGCGAGACGTCGGACCCAGCTAGCGAGGGCGTCCAACCTCGCGATCACGCGGCGGGCGTCGTGTCCGCGGGCCAGAGTCGGCACGGTCAGTACCGCTGCGATGGTCACGATGGTGGCGACGGGCCAGCCTGTGCCCCACCACACGACCCCGCCCGCGGTGGCCGCGACGACGACCCGCCGCCTCGGTATCCGCGTCGTGAACGTCCTCCAGCTCGCGTTGCGCGCCTTACCCGGTGTCGTCGACCGCGCGGCGGGTGGGTGGGAGGCGGCGACGGCGCAGGCGATCGCCGCCACCGCGGCGACACCGAGCACGCCCGCCCATACGCCCGTCATCGCCTGCCTCCGCCCGGCAAACCGTTGGTAGGCCAGGTGTCGGCAGCGGCGCTGTCGAGCAGGGCGCGGTCGAACCCGTGCCGGGCCAGGCGCTCCAGAAGGTCGCGGGTCGGGGCGTAGGCCGGGACGGCGCGGCCGTCGGCTGGCCGCGGGGCGAAGATCCTGGTGGTGTCCGGGCGGCCGGAATCCCCGACCGGGCCGACCTCGATGATCTCGGTGACGAACCGCTCCCGGCGCCGCCCGCCGGGTGTGGTGTGGTCGGCGCGGGCGACGTGCACGACGAGGTCGATCGCCGAGGCGGTCCACTGGTGGGCCGCGTCGATCGCCAGCGGTGGATCGGCGAACTGCCCGAGCGCGCCGATCCGGTCGAACACGCTCGACGCGCTTGTGGCGTGCAGGGTGCACATGCCGCCTGTGGCGCCGTTTCCGAGAGCGCGCAGCATCGCGGTGACTTCCCCGGCCCGGACTTCCCCGACGATCACCCGGCTCGGTGAGTGCCGCAGCGTCTGCTTCAGCAGGTCGTCCAAGGAGATCTCCCCGATCCCCTCCGAGTTCGCCGGACGAGCCTCCAAGGGTGTGACCAAGGGCCGGGCACCGATGTGCAGCCCGAGTTCGTACTCCTCCTCGACCGTGACGACGTGCTCGTAGTCCGGGATCTCCGTGCACAGCGCGCGCAGCAGCGTCGTTTTCCCCGCAGCCGGGCCGCCGGACACGATCATGTTGCAGCCCGCGCGCACCGCTGAGCGCAGGAAGGCCGCGATCAGCGGATCGAGCGTGCCGTTGGCGACGAGATCGTTCAGGCCGACGTCAACCAGGCGGTGGCGGCGGATCGCCACTCGCGGCCGGTCGGAGACCTCCATCACCGCAGCCACCCGCGCCCCCAGCGGACCGCCCGCGCGGATCCGCAGGTTTCCCAGCGGGCGACCAGCGTTGAACTCCCGGGAGGTCTGGCCTTGCCGGGCGAACATCGCCGCCAACATCTCCACCAGCTCGGCGTCGGTGTCGGCTATCGGGTGCGGCCACTGCTCGACCGTGCCGTCCGCCAGCTCCAGCAGGATCCGGTCACAGCCGTGCACGTGAATGTTCTCGACATCGTCACGCTCCAACAGCTCCTCCAAGGCACCCAGCCCGGACAACGCGGCGACGACCGCGCGGGCCAGTCGGCGTTCTTCGGTAGCCGGTAAGGGTGCGTGTCCGGCGGTTGCACGGCGTTGCACCCAGCCGGCGACCCCGTCGGCCACGTAGGCACGCATCCGCGCCTGCTGCTCCTCGCCCGTGAGCGGTGTGTCCACACGGGACTCGCCCGCCGCCACGCGTTCCAACCGGGCAGCGACCACTTCCCGGATCTCCCGGACTACCGCGGAATCGACATGCCCGGCCTCCACAGTGTTCTGCGGTTGGACCGGTATGCGCGGGATCGCTGTCGCCGATCCTGCCGGGCTACTGCGCGGGATCGGCGACACCGGCGGGTGCTGCGGGAACGCCGAATCACCTGAGGGACGAAACCCGCTACGCGGCAACGTCATCGCGCACCTCCGGAAAGCAAGTGGGCCGAAGTCGACACAGCCGGAATGCGCGGTTCGCTCGGCGCGTAGGCGTGATAAGTGCCGTGCAGGCGACGCGCGACGCGGCGTGCACTGCGCAGCAGCGGCGACCGGTGAGGAAGGGCTCCTCCGTCGATGCCGTCGGAGAACACCGCCGCCGTCCGCGCGGCCATCGGGACCTCCACCGCGGCCTCCCTCCCCAGCGCCACACGGACTTCGCGGGTGCCCGCAGGCGTAGTCGCGCAGACGGCCAGCGCGAGCCGCTGAGGCAGAATCCGCTCGGCGAGCTCGGCCAGGACGGGGCGCGCGGCCAGCACATGCCGCTGCGTCGGGCGCACCGCCACCAGCACGAGGTCCGCCGCGAGAAGCACCGGCCACGGCGTCGCCGAGCTGAAACGGCCAAGGTCGACCAGCGCGTCGGCCGGATGTCCGGCCGTGGTTTTGAACGCGGCCAATGCCACGGTCAGGCGGGTCCATCCGGCCGTGCCGATCGCGGTGTGCTGGCCCGGTGTGCTCAGCCCGGACAGCAGGCCGACGTGCCGTGCCGGAGGCACCGCCTGCACATGCGCATTTAGCGTCGCCGGGTCTCCTGCGGTCGCGTGCCGGGTCGCGATGGCATGCGACAACAGGCCGAGATCGGTCCGAAGGAATCCGTTCACGACCCAATGCCCCAGCCAGCCCGGCGCCAAGTCGCCCCCGGCGGGGTCGCAGTCGGCCAGCAGCACCGGCGCTGGCCAGGCCGCCGCCAGCGCGGCCAGCGTCGTGGTCCCGCCGGGCGATCCCTTGCCCGACACGATCGTGATCATCGCCATTTCCCTCACCACTCCCTTCGACAGCTGGTCTCTTTCACGCGCCCGGTCCGAGCTGGACTAGGACGACCTGCCCAGCTGATGCGCTGGTCGCGGCGGCCGCGGCGTCAGCGCCGACGACGACATCGACCGTCACCGCGCCGGTGGAATCCGGCGGGCCGACCCCGAGCACCCGCGCACGAAACGGACTCGACATGTTCACTGGGGCCTGCCCGACGTCGGGCCCATTCCCGGCAGCGACCGGGGTGACCTGCACCAGATCCCCAGCCGACAAGCCGCGGGCAGGCAGGTGACCCGGCCGAACGGGCAGCCCCACCAGCCGCTCCCCTGGCCCCGGAATCGGCTGCACGGAGAGCTGGCCGGGCGCCAGCACCGTCCCCGCGGGAAGGATCGACCGCGCGACCTGCCCCACGACCCTGTCCCTCTCGCTGACCGGGATAAAGGCCAGAGGCTGATCCGGGACCGCCTTGACCACACCGAGATCGCTCTCCCCGATCGTCTGCCCCCAGCCGACCTCGCGGGTGAGCGCGAGGACATCGACCCGGTCGTCCTGCCCCGTGATCAGCGCGTAGTTGCCGAGCGCGACGACCGCGGCCAGCACCACCGCAACCCCCAGCAGCCACCAGCGCCGCCGCCGTGGCACCCGCGGCGCCTCGCTGTCCTCGGGCTGTTCGGCGAAGCCCACGTCGCTGCCGTGTGCTTTCGGTGGGCGTGAAAAAGACAAAGCGGTACCCATAGCGGCATTCCTCCACAATTCCGAATTACGGCTTCGGTACGCCTAAGAATGTGTTAACTGCACTCTTTGGCAGAGTGTGGTGCTAGTTCGCGCGCAGGGCCTGCACTTCGGCGACGGCGAACGTTGCTCTCGCCCGGGACTGCATCAGCGGGAAATCGCCGCCGACGGAGCCGGTGCCGTCCGAGCCGATCCAGCTCACCGACCACTGGATCGCCCACTCCGCGGTGGTCTGATCGTTCGACTGCCCGACCGAACTGCGGGTGTACACGAAGCCGCAATCAGGGCTGGCGGCGTGCAGCCCATGGGAACGGTCATACGGTGTTCCCGGCCCTGAACAGGTCATCGACCCGCCCGACCCCGAGTTAAACGTCATCCTCGTCGGTGTCGCGGTCACCTCGGCCCATACCGGACCGGCCTGCACCCGCTCGACCGCCGGTTTCCACACGCTTCGGTCAGTCCAAATCCACGTGTTCTCCCCGACGATCGTGGAGTCCCTGCCATCAGGCAGCCGCACGTCCGGCGAATGCCGAGGAACCGGCAACGGCAACCGCAGCTGCTCGAACGCGCGCGCAGCAAGCTCGGCCGGAGTCGGCAGCGGCGGAGCCGGCGGCCCGCCTGAAGCCGCAAGTTCGTCGACAGGCAGCGAAGGAAGACAGCGAATCCCGAACGCACTGCCACCTGCTCGCCCTACGCCAGGTGAGCCACCAACACCGAAACCACCGAGCGAACAGCCCGCAGGAAGCCCGTCCGACGGCTCCGGTGCTCCGTTGCCCGCTGCTGCCCGCCGGTCCTGACCTAATGGCTTCCTTCCCGGTCCGCCTGGCCGGACAGGAGCCTGCCCCCGCTGTCGCAGCGCCTCCATGTCGACCTGCGGTGGAGCGACAAGTCCCGACGAGTCCCCCGGCACCACGATGACCTGACCGTCATCGGCCGTCGGTGGCACCGCGGCTTGTGCCCAGGTCGGCACAAGGACAGCAGTTCCTCCGATCAGGCAGGCGACACCCATCGAGGCCGCCCGCATCTTGTAAGGCCGGATCATCAGCATGTCCCGCCGGAGAACGCGACCTTGGCGACACGCCACCGGCCGTCCGTGCTGTCTCGCTTAAGGTTGGCGCTTACCGGGTTCCTCGGCACCCCCACAGTTTTCGGATCGCCGGTCACGGCATCGGCTTGGCCTGTGCGCGATGCGTCCTGGCAATCGGTCACTGTCGCGGAGGCACCGTCGATCTGAACCGACTGAATCCGGGCGGTAACGTCGCCATAGACCTTGATCCCTGCTTGCTTCTGAGTGCGCATCGCGTTCAGGGTCGTGGTGAGCTGGGGATCCACCGCGACCGCCGCCATAGCGGCCCGCCACGTGTCCTCCGGCTCGTCGTCCGTCCGGAGCGTCTGCGACCAAAACGCGGAGTAAGCCGATTCGATCGCTGCCCGCTCATCCTGCCCCGAAGAACTCGCCGCCTGCGGTGGCGCGGACAGATTCGGGGACGACGGCGAAACCTGGCCGGTGCCGCCACTGCAGCCCACCAGCAGCACCACTGCCGATCCGACCAGGAGAGTCGGCAGTGCCCGACGAGTACTGACTTTGTTCACGATTTCCTCCCCAATGCTGACCACGGCCCCTTGCGCGACCACGCCGTCCAGGCGCGGTCACCGACCTATCTATGCCACGACGACGCTCACCAACGCTCCGCCGAGCAGCGACGGACCGGCAGCGAACGTGGAATTCATGCTCCTGGACGACACCGCGCCCACGAGGGCGACCACCGCGGTAAGTCCGCTGGCGAATAGCAGGCCCCGCAGTAAGCCGTCCCAACCGAACCACCCGAGGAACAACGCGAGCGCGCCGTACAGCGCCGTGTCGCCGCCTCCGGTATGGTCCGGCGCGCAGAGCTGGACCAGAGATGCGAGCCCGAACGTGACCCCGGCGGACGCGCAGGCGAACCCGAACCTCGGCCAGGCTCCGTCCATCAGCGCGATGCCGAAGAAAAGAACGGCGCAACCGCCCGCCAGCGTCGTCACCATCGGAAACGGAAGCCGTCGGCATCGGAGATCCGTGAGCGCGAGACCAACTCCCAGCGCACAGGCCCAGCACCACACCAGCCAGCTCGGCGTCGCGCCCAGCCGAAGCCAGCTGATCCAGCTCGCAGCCACCGTCGCGGCCGACATCGTGGCCGCGACCGCGACATGTGTCCACAGCCCAGTCACAAGCGCCGTGCCCGTCGTGCGCTTCGCTGCCGCGAGCAATGCAGGGCCCGCGACAAGACTTCCCGCGCCGACCGCGACCACCATGATCGAAACCACCGAAACCTCCCAGCCGAGCAGGAAAGCGAAGTCGGTAATCACTTCGTTCCAGCACCGCGTCGTCCCACGCGTTGTCGGGCACCATCGCTCTCGCCTCTCTCACCGCTCACGCCGGCGTTCACGGCACCTGCCCCGAGTCCAACCGGAGCGAGGACGACCCTGTGGGTCGAAGCTGATGAACAGCGGCCAACTGAATGAGCGAGCCCGAAAATGCGTTGCTCCCGGTGCTTGCCACACCCAGTTGGCCGACCGCGCTCCTCTTGCGTCACCAGGCAGTCCATTTCCTGGCTGAGATCAACACGTACACCCGCGGGGCCGACTGAGTGCAAGGTAAGCACCCAGGTGAGTTTGGGCTCAGTAGGCCACCTTTCACCCGTTTGGGGCAGGTGACCGACCGAGCCGAGGTTTCCCGCATGCCGAGCCGCCGAGTCGTGTTAGCTGACGGTATGGGTGGGGAGAACATCTCGTATCAGCAAAGGGTGAATGATGCCGTCTCGATTCTCCGCGGGCAGTGGACGATTTCCGTCCTCGCCTCGCTCGCGCTCGGGGAATTGCCGTACAAGGAACTGTTGACGGCGGTCAACACAGCCGAGCATCGTCCAGGAGGTGGCGGACGCTCCCCGCTGTCGGACCGAGTCTTCACCGACACGTTGAAGCGAGCACAGGGACACGGCTTGATCGACAAGCGCTCGGATCCTCAGCGCTCCGGCGCCTCCGTTTACGAGCTGACGCCCAAAGGGAGAGCCCTCTTGCGGGCAGTCCGTCCCCTGGTCGCGTGGGCTCAGGAGTACGAGGATCAGGACGATCACGACGCGGTCCGGATCGACTGAGTTCAGTGGGGGTCGACCTGCGGAGTCCGCGGCGATGTTGACGACCCCTTGACCACACATACGCGGTCACGTCCTGACTGCTTGGCGGCGAACATCGCATTGTCCGCGGCGAGAAGTAGTTCTTCGAGGTCCTGTCCAACTCCGGGATACTGTGCGACACCGATCGACACGCTGACTCGAAGATCGGCTAGCTGCTCACTCTCCTCGCCGAAGCCGAGCGCTCGAACGGCCGCACAGATCCGTTCGGCGACACTGACGGCTTCGTCGACCGCCGCGTCCTGCAGGAGGATGACGAACTCTTCGCCGCCGAAACGTCCGGTCAAGTCGTAGGTGCGAACCTGGCGGCGGAGGGTGTCAGCAACGGCTTGGAGCACCCGGTCACCGGCGAGGTGGCCATGGGCATCGTTGATGCGCTTGAAGTTGTCGAGGTCGACCATCAGTACCGCTACCGACGTTTGGTATCGCGTGGCCTTGCCGAACGCACGTTCGGAGAGACTCCGCCAACTGGTCGCGTTGAGCAGGCCGGTCTTCCGATCCGTGGTCGCCGCTTGCTCGAGATGCTTGACGAGGACGCTGCGGTGCAGTACGTAGACGGTGGGCAGCACGAACGCGATCATCCATGGCCGCCAGATCATCAGCGCAGCGGTCAGGACGCCGATGCACAAAGTGACAATCTCCAAAGCATTGTCACTCCAACTGCCCAGCAACCGCGCAGCTGATCGTTCGCCGGTCTCGAGCGCGATCACCGCGCCGACGAGCACAGAGTTCATTGCCCAGAATGTCGCGATGACCAGCAGCGGCCCGACAAGATCCTCAGGTCGGACGATGTCGAGGACCTGGCCATGCGGAATCACGTGAACGACTAGCGCTGCCGCATAGACCGACAAGATCATCACGCTGGCGTTGAACACCGCCCGATAGATCGGGACTCCGGAAGTCCAGCGCCATGTTCTCCACCACAAATGGAGGTACAGGAGTACAGCTGTGACCGCGCCGAGGCCCGGGCCGACCAACATCGTAACGGCCAGGATCGATACCGAGCTCATGTTGACGTGCGGCGTATCCGAAAGCTGCCGGCGAATGCGTTCGATATATCGCGTCGCTTCTGCGACAAGCAGCCCTGAGCCGAGCAGCACGCCGAACTCGATCCAGCCCGTCATGGTGACGGAACTGTTCACAGCCACAACGCCTGTCAGTCCTGCTGTGGCCGCTACAACGCAAAGTACAAAGGCGACCACACGAGGCCGTAAGGCGAAGAGGTTCGATTTCGTCGCTCTTCGGTTGCGCCTGAATACGTTGCGTGCCCGGCCACCCGTCTCGTGATCCTCTCCCTTCATACTGGCTGCGCTTGCGTCCCTGGACGGTCCAGCCGCGGTTGGCGTTGCTCCCGCCTCCGCCGGCGATCCGTCCGCGCAGTCCGTTTCCTGGGAGGAGGTGCTCGTCGTGGCCGGGAAGGAATGGTGAGGTGAATCCGCAACGAGATCGGACCGGTTCCCGCGCCTTCGCCGGGAGCCGGTCCAGCTCCATATAGCGAGGAGCGCGACCGCCAGCACGGCAGCGATCAGTCCGGCACCTGCCACTGCGCGGAACGAGCCGATCGACTCGGCAGCGAGTCCGCCGAGGACCACGGCGATGCCCTGTGAGCAGTACATGCAGGTCGCCATTCGGCCCATCACCCGGCCGAGATACCGGTCCGGGACAACACCGACGACCATTGTCTGCGTCTGGATGAGGTAGGCGGTCGTGAGCGCACCCGAGAGAGCCCAAAGCGCTACCGATACCGGGAGCCCTGGACCAAGGCCGCAGAGCACGAGCACGAGTCCGGCCGCAGCCGCGAGAAGGGTGGCGGCGAACGGCGAGGTCGGGATTCGTACGCGAGTCGTGAGCCAGGCTCCGATCGCGCTTCCGGCGGGATCGGCCGCCAAGAGCAGTCCGACGCCCCAAGCGGCTACCCCCAGCTCACCGGCGTACGGCACGGCAAGCCCCTCCGGCACGATGTAAAGGCCAAGAAGGCACACCAGCCCGAACAGGACGACAAGCTTCCCGCGGTGGCCAAGCTCATCCACACCGCTTTCGACAGCCGATTGGCCTCGAGCGGCAGGCCGTGCACGGACTCCGGCAAGAACAAGAACCGCGCTGCCCACGAAGGTGGCCGCGTTCACCAGCATGCCAACGTGGGGCTCAACGACGACGAGCAGCAAGCCGCCGCCAGCGAAACCAACGAGCTGAGCGGACTGAGTCGTGAACTGCCGAAGAGCCACGCCTGCCGCGTACTCGTCATCGCGTTCGAGGATCTGCGGGAGCAACGACATGTGAGCCGCTTTGAAAGGGCCGGCCGCGACGCTCAGCAAACCGACGCACACCCACAACGCGGGTAACGACATAGACGGAATCGCCATGAGTGCAGCCAGAACCGCGCGCACGATATCCGCAATTACGATGACTGTCCGCCGCGGAAAACGATCCGCCAGGCCGGATAGGAGAAACCCGCCCAACACGGAAGGCACAAAAGTCAAGCCATAGGTCAACGCGGTCAGAACCGCCGAAGAGGTCTGAGCAAACACCACCAGCGAGAGCGCCACGCGAGCGACCTGGTCGCCGGCGATCGAGATCAACTCGGCAACCCACAGCGAGCGAAACTCGCGCACGCGCAGTGGCACTGAAAAGCCAGCTCTGCCCTGCTCAGCCATTCCCTCCCCCGCAACCCTCACAGCAGCGGTCCCCGTACCGCTACCACAGCGAGTATCCCGACAGCTACGGTAGGTGCGAAGCGAGAGGAGGTCGCCCTTCGCGATCGATGTTCACTCGGAAGTAGCAGCCCGGTTACCCAAAGTTACAGGTCGTTGCGGCTGACCGCGTAATTGAGCTGTTCACCCGCTGATGATCTATCGCAGTCTCCTTTGCCGGCGAAGCGCCGTAGGATCTGTCCACGTGGCTATCGGACCCAACGGGCAAGAGTTGACACGCTGGAAGATCCACGGGGAACGGCTCGTCGACGACACGCGTCGCCTACGGCTGAGCATCGCCTCGGTCGAGCTACCCGACGGCGTGACATTCGAGCAGTACGTGTTACGCATCCCCAAGGCGGCCATGATGGCCGTTCTCGATGATCAAGACCGCGTGCTCATGATGTGGCGCCACCGGTTCATCATCGACCGCTGGGTATGGGAGCTGCCCGGTGGCTACGTCGACCCCAACGAAGACCCCGCGAAGACCGCAGCGCGCGAAGTCGAGGAGGAGACGGGGTGGCGGCCGCTCGACGTCGAGCCTCTCGGCTCGTTGCAGCCCATCGTCGGCAGCGCCGACGCCGAGAACCTCTTATACGTGGCTCGAGGAGCCGAGTATGTCGGTGAACCCGAAGACATCAACGAGGCCGAGCGGGTCGCTTGGATCGAGCTCGACACCGTACGGGATCGCATCGCCAAGGGCGAGATCGTAGGCGCGGCCTCCCAGGTCGCACTACTTCATGTGCTCGCGTTCCATCGTTGACGCTTCACACAGGAGTGGGGACACCTGCCGCGGTCATCTGGGCGTACAGCGACCGCACGCGACGATCGCTGCGATGCGCCGCAAGGCGACGTCCGACGTCGGCGAGATAGGCGCCACCTCGAACCGACCGGACGTGCTCACTCATCTTCACCGCGGTCGCAGCGACCTTGCAGGCTTCGTCAAGACGTCCTTGATCGGCCAGCGTTGACGCGAGTAGAGCGGTGTTGAACAGCCTTCCACGCTCATATCCGTCGCTCATACCCAATGATTGCCGGGCAAATCGCTCGGCTTCGACCGGGCGCCCGAGATCACGGAACGTGTGCGCGAACTTGGCCGAGAGGTAGGCATTGTCGAAATAGGTCAACCAGGTGGGCCCCGAGCCGGGCACGAACCGCTCAAAGGCACTTTCCGCATCGCGAAGTGCTGCGAAGCAAGCAGAAGTGTTCGCCTGCAGCGCGTGACCGTGCGCTTCCAGCACCGCGGCCTCGGCTTGCAAGGCGACAAGGCCGGACCGTTTAGCAGTCCTCCTGGCGGCCAGCGCCATGTCTACGGCAACCCCGTGGGCTTGATTAAACGCCGCGTGATGGCTCATCGCCGCGAGCATCTCGGCTTCAAGTGCATCGTCACCGGCGTCCTGCGCCAACTTCAATGCGTCACGCAGGTACCGCTGGCCTTCCCCTGCATTGCCGATGTCGTAAGCGATCCAGCCGACAACCTGGTGCAGTTCAGCAGCCGCTCCGAATAGTTCTTCGCGCTCTGCCTCGCTCTTGCCCGTGTCGTTCAGCATCGGCGCAACAGTGGACGTCAAGTACCTGGTGGTGGTCGAGGTCGCTTGGCTGTGACCGCCGCCGTACCGATTGTCGAGTCGTCGGAACGTCGCCGTCATGTCTCGAACAAGGTCGACGTCGCTACTCCTGGGTTTCGGCAAAGCTCCCGCCGGCGCCGGGGCTGCACCGAGAAGCGAGGCACCAACGGCTGTCACACCTGCGCCCGCGGCCTTGAAGAATTGTCTCCGTTGCACGTCGTCGAGGTTAGCTTTCTGCTCCGCATCAGCCGATGCTTCGTGTGTATGGGAAAACTTGAACCAGAGGAGCGAAGGCGGGACGCGTAGTGCCTTCGCCCAACGTTCAAGGCTATGCAAATTGCCGGGCCGGCGAGCATCTGGAGCTTCAAGCCGGCTCACCTGTGCTTGGGCGAGCCCAAGCCAACGGCCGAGCGCGGCCTGCGACACGTGCGGATCGGATTCTCTGCGGTATGCCGCGAAGAGACGGCCGAAGTGGCGAGCCTCAAGTGCAGCACGGATGCTCTCCGCCTGCCAAAACGACTCCGGCCGCATCGGCGCTTCATGCGAGACCAAACGACGAATGCACGGTCCGCAGTGTCTACTCACGCGATCGCGGGCTAGGCGAGCGCCACACGCTTCACATCTGCGTGTTGTCCTTTGCACGATGGTCACCCCCGTCAACCCCTCACCACAGTGTATGCGACTCAGCACGCAGTGTCGCGGATTCCATACCTGACATGTATGGGATCCGACGGCAACGGCCTTCTACCAGCAGATCTCATGCATCGCTGTCGTTCCAGCCCGGAGACCAAGGGCAGATACTCAATACATGCACCGAGTTACTCACGGTAACAACGCCGAGCTTCAGGCCGTCTACCGCGCGATCAGCAGCCGAACAGTCAAGGACCACAGCCACGAGCGGGCGCCCTGATCCGTTCACGATCGCCTCCCTCTGCGACCGCACTGCCGGAATGCGCCGGCGGCAGGTTGAGAGGCATCCCGGAACTGAGCCCTTGCCGGGATTCCCCTCAATCTGCCGCCCCGCAGGCAGGCGGCGGGAGTACGTGCTCACCCCGTCCACTCCCGCCGCCGCTTCACAACGGACACAGAAGTCTTCCACCGCCTACTGATTTCGAAGAGGCGAAACCGCCATGTTTGCACCCCACTATCGCGACCCGTCCTCCACGAACTCCGAATCCATTGCCGATGCTGATCTCATAGCCTCCGTCCGCGCTGGCAATACAACCGCCTACAGTGTGCTTTACGCGCGCCACTGGCTCACTGCTCTGCGCTACGCTCGACGGTTCACTTCATGCAACGCCGCCGCGGAAGACGTTGCTGCTGACGCCTTCATCAACATTTACTTGGCCTTGCTCGCATGCCGTGGACCGCGTGATGACTTCAAGAACTATCTGATCTCCGCAGTCCGAAACACCGCCATCCACAGCTACCGAAAGAATCGTCGCCTCAAATTCGTGGACAACATTGACGAATTCACCCACGACGTCACACAGTCGCCGGCCACGATAATGCAGGAGCGAATCCAAGCCCACTTGGAACGCAGTCGAGCAACCCATGCTTTTCTCCGTCTTCCCGAATCCTGGCGCCAGATCCTCACGCTCACCGTCATCGACGAGCGGCCGATCGCCGACGCAGCCGCGATCGTCGGACGGACGCCCAACGCCACCTACGCATTGGCTCTCCGTGCTCGCCGCGGCCTGAGAGCCACCTACGCCGAGCTACCCGACGCCGCTTGAGCGCAGTAGGGAGGGCAACGCCATGACCCCAGGGAAATCGACCTGGCGGGCGGATCGCGTTCCCTGCAGCGCCGCCGACCAGACCCAAATCATCCCCGTCTTGCCTTCCTTCGATCCCGACCGGCTCCTTCACACCTGGATCGAATCCCAGCTCTCCACCGCCCTGCTCCCACCAGCGATCCACTGGCCACACCGCGACCCCGACACACCTCCGTACTGAACGCCGGACCTGCCCTGAAGAGGAGTCACCGAATGCCTGCTGGACGCCACGCGCACGTCACTACTCGACGCACTCCAGCCAGCTCGAAGCCAGGCCAGGTCAGCTACCTCGGCTTTCTCCTCCTGCTCGTCGGCGGCGGACTCATCATCGGCAGCGCGTTCGTCATCGCCTACCTCGGGGCGAGGCTCTACTTCGGGCTTCCGCTCATGTTGTAGACCTCGCGCTCCGGACCAGTTATTCCGGCCGGATCAGCTCTCGGCGGCCGTCCAGGTGCACCGGCAAGCAGGCATCAAGTAGAACGCCAGGCCAGATAGGCCAGCGAAACGATTCCCACCTTTGTCCCCGTTCCCTCCCTGTGCTCAATGCATGGGAACCACCGTTACGCAGAAGAGGAGAAGGCAGATGTCCGTACCTGAGCATCAGCCGCGTCGGACCGTGAGGCCGTCGATCAGTTCGAGGTGGCCAACGATCGGCCGCCAAGTCGCCGCCTGCCATTACGAGTTGCACCGCGATGCCGCAGATCCCGACTGGACCAAGGGATCGTCTCTTTTCTGGGATTTCCAGCTGTGGACACCTCGAGGTGCGCGGCTACCTCACCAGGTGTGGGAAGCCATCGAGCGACGCGCGCGAGGAGCGCCCATCTACTCAATTGCCGCTCGCCTCGGACGATCACAGAGCACAATTGTCCGCTGGCTACAGCAACGGGGACAAGTCTGATGAACCTGTCGCAGACTCCAGAACACGGGCTCAGCTTCGACTATCCTTATACCTTGGCGGTCGATCCGGCATCACCCGGCCATGGCTACCGCGCAGAGATGGTGACCACCGAAGCTCGCTCGCTTGCGACACCGGGAGTACTCGTCCGCGCGAACACCACCGAGATGCTCCAAGTCCGGCTCCTTGAACTCGCCACCACGCTCGGCTGGCACAACGACTACTACGCTGACAAAACACTGATCGGTGCCGGGCATAGCCCGAGCGGCGTTCCGGCCGAATCTCGCGTTCGGCTTCGACGAGCCGGGTGCGAAGCCCTCGAATGGTTGCAGCAGAACAGCATTCCACCGGGCTGGCGGCTGAGCTGGACCAACCAGGCGATCGTCCTCAGCCCTAGCTCTGCGCATGATGCCGCTCTTCGTTGACCCGCGAGCAGCATCCCCTTACCTCGGCCAGAAACACCAGCAGACCGCAAACACCGAGAGGAGCTCGCGGTGACCGTTGCACACCCCATGGGGCAGATCGATGCGCTCATCGTGGGCGCGCCGTCTTTTTCCACGAGTACCCCGAGGGGTCTGGCATGAGCTCCGGTGTTCGCAACGATGAGAGTGGGCCGCGGGTTTGCGTCTACGCCTTGATCGGCCGCCATGAGCAGATCTTGGTCATGGCGAACGGCCGCGGCAGCCACGTCCTACCAGGAGGACCGGTCCACAACGGCGAACCGATCGAATATGCACTTCGGCGCACGGTGCTCGATCAACTCGGGACGGCGATGGCCAGCGTGGAGTTCTGTTCCGTCATCGAGTACGAGGTGGACGACGGTCGGCAGGGTTCAGCGTCCGAAGTCGCCTTTCTGTTCGACGTCACACTACCTGACGTCAAGCGCATCTCTGATCGCTTTCCCTATATGCACTGGTGGGCCGACGAGCCCGATATCGACCTACTACACCCGCCTGCCGTTAGAAACGCGGTTACGACTGGCAATCTGTCGCCAGAGGTGCCGTGGTGGGCATGGCAGCCCTGACGGTCATTGCGCAGGCCGAGCTCCGAAATTAGCGCAGCGCCAACATCACATACCGCGGAACCACGATGAGGAACTGTTGAAAACAAACAAAGACAAATTCTTGTCAACAGTAAAGATGAGGGAACTAGGAGTTGAACTTCAGCGAATCCGTAAGCGGGCAGGATACAACGGAGCACAACTGGGTTTCCTGCTGAATTGGAATGCCTCCACGGTTTCTCGCCTGGAGAACGGTTTATACGAGGCTCCGGACGGAAAGGTCGCACTTTACCTCGCGCGAGCAAGGGCCACGCCCGCCGAACTCGACGACCTGGTGGAACTGGACCGCCGCCAGGACGATGGTTACCAAGTCAGGCCCCACCCCGCGGGATTTCCCGACAGCCTTCCCATCATCGCCATGCTCGACACCGAAAGCACATCCATCACTACCTACGATCCCGTCGACATTCCACGGCATCTCCAGATCGAACCATACATCCGCAATTACCTCCGAACAAACGGATATAAGGACGACCTCACGCTCGATACGGCAGTACAGACGCGGCTCACCCGCCAACCATCTTCCTTCCGACGGCACGGCCCCTTCACCTTCTATATTTCCGAGACTGCGCTCCGCGAGTGCACCGAGAGCGCCACGGTCATCCACGAACAGCTGCTACACCTGGCGATTGTGTCCTCGCTACCCCACTGCCACATCCACCTCGTTCCCGCAGATGCTGCCTTGGCCGACATCCGCACAGGATTCACCTTCTATCGACACGAGGAGCACCGCCCTGTACTTCACCACCAACTGCCCACTACCAGTCTCTTCCTCGAAAACGACCACGACATCGCGTTCTACGAAAGTCGTCTAGAACGCGTCATGCGCCTCGCCCTCAGCCGCCGAGAAACCCGAGCCTGGCTCACCGACCACCTTGCCGAGGTCGAGGCACGCCTGGATCCCAACCGCTCGCTGAATCCGGCGTAGCAGATAAACGCAGCTGGACATACATCATCAGGCAAAGGTGGAGGGACCGGCGGAGAGCTCCGCCAGGGTGGTCCCGCCGCCGGAAGGTATGGAGATTCGCTGATGACCGCTCGCAGCATCACCGCAGACGACGTGGCCTCGTCGTGCTACTTCCGCACCACGGTCGAGCAGCCTTTCCGGAAGGCGCTCGTGCAGATCAACGAGGATTGCAATCTCCGCTGCGCCCACTGTTTCGTGTCGGCGACGCGCGTCGGCAAACAGATGCGGCTGGGCGAGGTGATCGAGAAGGTGATTCCGCGGCTGGCGGCTGCCCGGGTCCAGCGTGTCACCCTGACCGGCGGGGAGCCGACGATCCACCCTGACTTCCTGGCCATCGTGCGCGCGTTCCGCGCGGCAGGGATGGACGTCGGGATCTGTACCAACGCGACCACTCTGGACCCGGCGCAGATCGCGGTGCTGGCCGAGCTGGACGTGCACTGCAACGTCTCCCTCGACGGATTCGCCGCCGACTCCCACGGCAGGTTCCGGGGAGACCGTGACAGCTTCGCCACCACAGTGGACACCGTCGAAAAGCTCGGCCGGGCCGGAATCCTGCAGGGACTTCTCTGCACACCGAACACATTGGCGCAGAACGAGGAATACGCGCGGCTATGCGGGTTCGCCCGTGCGAACGGCGCACGCTACGTGTTGCTGAACCCGTTGGGCAGCATGGGCCGCGGAGTGAAGTCTCGCTCGAAGCTGGCGAAGACGACGCTGCACATGAGGGAGATCTTCGAGCTGACCGTACCCTTCGACGGTCCGGAGCTGGACGTCGCACACATCCGGTTCCCGAACACCGAGGGCCGACCGCTGGCCGGCTGCGAGGCCGGGACGATCATCTACGTGTTCACACCTGGCGAGGTCACCGTGTGCCCGTACCTGGTGTTCGCCGCCCGCACCCCGCAGTCCCAGCACACCGACACCGAGTTCATAGTCGGCAACATTTTCACCGACCCCGATATCGCCACTCGCCTAGACAACTACCGATTCCACGATCGTTACCAGGTTGGCGGCAACGCCACCTGCACGGCGTGCGCGATGAACTCGTCCTGCGGCAAGGGGTGCCCCGCCCCTGTTGTCGCGGCGGGCGGCCGGATCGGCGACGTGGACACCGAGCAATGTCCGGTCGCCGACGGAGCACCCGCCGAAGGACGTCGGCTGCTGCCATTGCTGCCCGCATGACCGGCCAGCTCTCTGCCCCGCATCGGCTGTCCGGGACACTGATCACCCTGGACGGGCCCGGCGGCGTGGGCAAGTCCACGACCGCGCGTCTGGTCGTCGAGACGCTGGCCGCGGCCGAACTCTCTGTCCACGCAACGGCCCAGCCGTCCCGCGCACGGCTGGGTGAGCTGGCCCGGCACGGCACGGACACCTATCGCGGCATGGCCTTGGCCTGCCTGTGTGCCGCCGACCGGCATCACCAGCTCGACACCGAGATCCTGCCCGCGCTGGATGACGGCAAGATCGTCGTGTGCGATCGCTACGTCGCCTCCTCTCTCGTGCTGCAAGGCCTCGACGGCCTGCCCACCGCGGTGGTGTGGCAGCTCAATCACGGCGTCTATCGGCCTGACCTGGCTATCGTCCTCACCGGCGACCCCCAGGTCGTCAACACCCGCCTCCGAGCGCGCGGTGGACACAGCCGCTTCGAACGCGCCCCGGACAGCAGTGACAGAGAAACCGGCCTGTACGTCGACGCCGTGACGGACCTGCAGGCCAAGGGCTGGCCGGTCACCACCTTGGACGCCACCACCGGCCCACCCGAGAGAATCGCCTCCACGGTCGTGTCCCTCATCCAGCGCGTCCTGATCGAGAAGAGTCCGGCATGTCTCTGAGCCTGATCACCGTCAACGTCGGTGCCCCCTCGCTCGAGCGCGCCCACCGCCAGCTCCGCTGGCTCGCCGAGCGCCATGAGGACGTACTGGTGCTGACCGAAACCAAGGCCACTGCGGGCAGCCAGTTCCTCGCCGAAGCGTTCGCCGCGGTCGGCTACGCCGTCACCTTTCCCGAGCACGCCCCAGGCGAGCTCGGCGTGATGATCGTAAGCAAGCTCGCCACCACACCCGACCCGATCGGCACGGCCATGGACTACCTGCCCGCTCGTGCCGCCGGGATCGTCGTGGACACCACCGACGGACCGCTCCGCGTCGCGGGCGCCTACGTACCGTCCCGCGACTCCACCGCGCACAAAATTGAACGTAAAATGACCTGGATCCAGCAGTTCCAGCACGCCCTCGACAGCACCGCCAGTGACACGCCCCTACTGCTGCTCGGCGACCTCAACGTCCTCGAACCCACTCACACCCCCGCGCACCGCGGCCAGTTCGCACCCTTCGAGTACGACTTCTACACCGGCCTGACCGACCGGCACCGCCTCATCGACCTCTTCCGGCACCTACACCCCGACCGGGTCGAACACAGCTGGGCCCGTCGGCCGGAACTGGGCTATCGCTACGACCACGCCCACGGCTCCCCTGCCCTCGCTGAACAGCTCACCGCCTGCGACTACGTCCACGAAACCCGGGAAGTCGGCCCGGACGCTACCCGGCTGACTGACCATTCCGGACTCGCCGTACAGCTGACACTGACCGCGACCACGACGCTGCTAACGTCGGACCCCGCCACGGCGGCCGCCCACGGCGAGCCGGAGCCCACCCTGTTCTGACGCGGGTTCCCTCTCGTCGGCTGCCAGGCGCCATGCCCGTCAGCCGACCGCGAGGTACCGCCGCAGGATGTCCATCTCGACCAGTACCGCCACGCCACGAATCGGTGCCCGCGTCCTCCTGCTCGACCCCATCGACCGTGTACTGCTCATCCACGCCCTCGACCCCACCGACCCAAGCCACCACTGGTGGGAACTGCCCGGCGGCGGTCTCGACGACGGCGAAGACCTCCACGACGCGGCCCGCCGCGAAGTCACCGAGGAAACCGGCATCACCCTCACTGAACTCGGCCGCAAACTGTGGACCCGCGAATCCCGCTTCCGCTACAAGAACCGCGACCACCACCGCATCGACCACGTCTATCTCGCCCGCACCCCGGTTACTGCACCCCAGGTCGCACTCAAACCCACCGAAAACGAGAAGGCCGGGTTGATCGAACGACACTGGTGGTCAGCGGACGAACTCCAGCACTGCCACGACAAGCTCCTGCCTGCCGAACTACCCAGCCTGGTCAACAACCTGCTCGCCGGCCGGTTTAACGAAACGCCCCTCACTCTCTCCGACTGACCAGCTGCGACAGCCTGGACAGTCCCGGCTGGGCTCGCTACGCGACCCGAGTGAACGCGTGTCGGCCGCGGACTTCACAACCAACTTGCGACATACAACGTTTAATTTGGGCCGTGGCGTTCGAGGAAGACGGTGTCGTGCCAGGTGCCGTCGCGTTGGGCGAGCGTTCGCGGATGCCGACGCCATCACTACCAACCTCGACATCGGCATCGCCAGCACGACGTCCCTGACCACAGCACACAGGGTGCGGTCCTGGACCTAGCTCCCAGTGGCGGTATCCGGAGGATTCAGCCCGACGGACCACGCGATCATCACCAGTCCCGACTGGGACATCCTCATCGTCGGCCGCAGTGTCGCTGACGCTGTAGACCCCGTAACCGCTGCTCAGCGGATTGCCGAACTCGTCCACTCGAACGACTGAGGAGCCTCATGAAGATCTCGCCACTTCGCCAGGAACTCATTCCTCAGGTGATCGACCTGATGGAAGTGGGCGCACCGTACATTCGGCCACGCACTTACTCGGACTACTGGCTCTACGCCACCCTGTTCTCCTCAACCTGCCCCGTCGCCACCATCGACGACACGCTAGCCGGAGCCGTCATGGCCTTCCGCAGCCAGGACAACCCGGACGACGTCTACATCCAGGACGTCATGACACATCCGTCATACCGACAGCGGGGTGTATCGAAGGCCCTGATCGCGGCCGTCCGTGACAAAGCTGTCTCGTGTGGCGCCAAGCGCCTCTACCTCACGTCCGAGCCAGACAACACCGCCGCACACGCCGCGTGGCCAGCCATGGGATTCATCAACCAGCCCAGCGACTACAAGGTCAATGACATCTGGGTCAGCGCCGATTTCAAAGGCCCTGGCAAGGACCGCGCGGTCTACGAACAGCACCTAACGTAGCTGCACTATTCGGTGTCGGCGCCTGCGCCACCGGAGCGCCAATACCGACCATCCTGTCGGCGAGCTCGACGTCCCACGACGCGACCTGCAGTCAAGCGGCTGCATGGTGGACGATCGCCATGCCCGCTGTGGCAGTAGAAGACCTATCGCGTTTGAGCCGGCGTATGAAAGCCGACGCTACTGCTACACCCACCAACGTGAGGTGCGTGGCACCTCGGAACATTCGATTGGCTACCCGTAATCCGTTGTCAGGCGCTTCTCCCGGCGGAACTCGCCGAAGGCGTCGGGCCCGGGTAACCGTCCGGAGCGCCGACCACCCGCTCACCAATGACGTGAACCTCGAAACGCCCCGGATCGTAGCCACCAGCTTCCCATGCCATCTCGCTTGTCTCGACGCGCCACTCACGCCCAGTGACACGCTCCCGCAACAGCCAACTCAGCGTAACCACCTCTTTGACTGCACGTCCGCTGCGGTCGTCACGAACCAACGACAATAGAATATACGTTCGAGCACGCCTGGGAAGGATCTCCTGATATCTACCTGTCGCTTGGTTCGGCGACGTCTCGCTCCGATGGGGAAGCTATATCCAGGTCAGGACGTGTGATCAAGGCGTACCCAGCCGACGGCCATGGCCCGGTGCCGGATGACGTCTTTGAGGTCGATGACGGTGCCTTCCAGCCGGTGCCGCGTGGTGATGCCGAGAAGAACGCCGCCGGTGTCGCGGACGGCTTCTTTCCAGGCGACGCCGCCGTCACCGGTCCACTCGGTGCCGAGCGGGGCCCGAACGATGACTTCGCCGCGGCGCAGGTACGCCCCCAGCTCTGACACCGGCTGCTCGAGGTCGGCGGGTTCGCCAATGCGCGTCATGCCCGCCTGCAGGTACGGATCCAGCGTCGCGACCCGCCATCGGTCGTGATCCTTGAGCAGGTTGACGATCTCCAGTCCAGGGTTGATCAGCATGACCGGCAGGTCTTCCCGCTGGCGGCGCGAGGTGATCAGTGATGCGCTGCGGCCATGATCCAGGACGGAATACGATCGCCACGACAGCAGCTTGCTTCTGTTGTCCAGCAGCAGGAATCCCGTGTCATTCCACACTGGGTCGGCGCAGCGACGGTGATGCAGTTTGACCCGGGCGACCACCATCGCGTCCTCGACGACCACCGACGGCCGGTCGTCGCCGAGCTCCCATCCGCAGGTCTGACAATCGGCGGGATGCAGATGCCGCGCGAGCTCGGCCAGCCCGGCCTCGCCGAGCTCGGTGATGGTGCGGGCGTCGACTGTGAAGGGATAGCCGGGTGGTACGGCCGCCACCGAGGATTTCTCAGTCGGCCGGTGCGCCGTACCTCGGGAACGGGCGGCCGCGGTGGTGGCGCGTCGGCGGCGGACCCGGTCTGCTTTCCCCATGGTGTGTCATCGTGCCGGGTAGAGGTCACAGCGCGCAATCACTGATTCACCTAGCGCGTGATCAGGTGTCGAATACTGTGGTCCTGCTTTCCTACGGTTGGATTTTCGCACCAGGTGGGGCAGGATGAGTGATAACGGTCGTTGAAGGGCTGGTCAGGGAGGTGAGCGGTCAGTGATGGACTCAGAGCACGCGGTGGCGCGGGCGCAGTTGCGGAAGAAGAACCAGCTGACGCTGCCGCAGCCGGTACGCGACGCCTTGCACCTGGAGGATGGGGACGAGGTCGAGTTCGTCATCGACGACGCTGGCGAAGTCACGCTGCGCGGGATGACCGTGATCCCGACCGACCAGCGGTGGTTCTGGACCGAGCAGTGGCAGGCCGGGGAACGCCAGGCCAGCGCGGAGATCGCCGCTGGCGGACTTGAGGTGTTCGACTCGGTCGAGGACATGTTCGCGGCGCTGGACGACTGACAGCTTCCTCTGCCGATGCCCAGGTACACGATGACGCCGCAGTTTCTGCGGGACGTGAAGAAGCTGCGGCGCAGCGACCCCGAGCAGCTCACCCGCTTCCAGAACACCGTGACGAAGAAGTTCGATCCCGATCTGTCCTCCGGGCAGGGGTTCCGGCCGGGACTGCGGGTGAAGGGTGTGGTGTCGGCCCGCGGCGTGTTCGAGATGACCTGGGCCCCGGACGGCCGGGCGACCTTCGAGTACGGCGAGGACGGCGGTCCAGGCGTGGACGCGCACGTCATCTGGCGCCGCATCGGCACCCACGACGTGTTCAACAGTCCCTAGCCGCACCCAATCTAGGACTGCGCCTGGTCAACGATGCTGGTGACCGTTGCGTGGTAGTCGCGGCTGAAGCAGTTCCCGTTATCGCGCATCAGGTTGCGCACGAGGCCGACTCGGCCGGAGAAGTCGGCCAGCCCCACGGCGTCGGTGGCCACGATCAGCCCACACCCGGCGCCGGGACCGAGCTCGCTGATCGTATCGATCGCGGCCGCCGTGACAGGGTCGCGGAGCAGATCGGCGGCGTCGTCGATGAGCAGGAACGCCGCCTCACAGCCGGACGGCAACGGAAGGTTCTTTCCGGAACTGAGGTAGACGGCCAAGGCGCGCAGCCATTCGCTCACCTCGTCGTGGCCGTGCACCAGGTTGTGGCCGAGCAACGGGCCGAACATGTCGTGCTTACCGTGATGGGCGGGATCCAGCAGGAAGAGGTGAAAACGTCGCGCGGCCACGACTTCCGTGGCGATCAGCCGCAGTAGGGACGTTTTGCCGCATTCGGCGGGCCCGGCGACCAAACCGTTGACCGGTCCTGCGCCGGGACGAGTGAGTCTCCAGTAGCTCGGGCCGTCCATCCCGATACCAACAGCGAACTTGCCGGTGTCGGGGTCGTAGCTGGGCCCGGTGTAGGGCAGGTAGTCCGGCAGCCACTCCTCGTTGCGGCGCTCGTCGGCGTCGTTGCCGGATATGAGGATCGTGTGCCGCTGAATGTCCGGTGCGGGCTCTGCCCGGTTAAGCCCGACCACGGCCAGCGCCACGTCCCCGGCGGCCAGTGCCCGTTTGAGCGGCTCGGGGTTGACCATCGCCGGGGGATCGACCGCGGTGGAGAGGGCCACGACCACCTGGCCGGCCTCGCCGACGGCTTCGGCGAACCACCAGTCATCGTGCAGCGGGTGCAGGTACTGGTGGTCATCGCACTGCACGATCAGCGCGGCACCGCCCTCGGCGCTGGTCCGCAACCACGCGGTCACTTCCGGATGGGCGGTGGCGGCGGGCTCGGCGCGCTCGGCCGAGGGCCGGAACCCGAGCGGGCGAAGATCGGCCACCGTGCTCACCTGGTAGTTCCCGTGTTCGTCGCGCGCGAGACGGACGACCTCGCGGGAGGGATTGATCAGGACCGTGGGGCGGCGTTCGCCGCGGCTCGGGTCGAGATAGGGAACGAGGACATCGCGGGTGTAGGCGGTGGTGTAACGCAGGGGGTCCAGAGACGTGGTGGTCCAGCGTTGCCGCTGGCACTGGCGATGATGCAGCGACGCGGTGACCACCTCGAGCGGGTCGGCCACCAGCACGACAGTCGGGGCGTCGCCGTCCAGCGGTTCACCGCAGGTCTGGCACAAGCCGGGCCACAGGTTGCGCGAGAGCGCTTCGAGGCCGGGGCGGCCGAGCATCGAACGGCTGTAGGGGTCGACCCGCATCGCTTCCAACGCCAAGCCGAACCCCTCACCCGCGGTCTCGTTGATCCAGCAGAGACCATCATACGAACACAGCATTAATGCGCTTTCGTCTCGCCCGGCGCGCCCGCTTGCGAAGCTCAACACCGTCGAGCGCAGCCTGGACATCCCGCACCGAGGAGGACCGGCGCGATCGTTACGTTCAGCGCGATGAAAGCCCTGTCAAACCGATGTCGGCGAAGGCACGATCGTCGGAATCGAGGCGTACGACAGGCCCAGCTGGTCAAGTTCGCATCTACTGACCTCGTAGACCCTGACCGACGTATCCGCCAGGCTCGGACTGGGTTCAACGAAAAGACCACCGCACAACGCGCATCTGCTTGGGTCGACATACCAGGCTGACTTAGTGGTGCACGCCAGAGTTCGCGCAGTATCCGACTGTCTGTCGAGCGGTCATGGTGCAGTGAAGGCGTTCACGACCAGGGCGATTGCGTCGTTGTGCGAGCGAGCAACCCCAGCACCGACTCGCTCCGGCCCGTCGGGCATGTCGAGCGCATAGGACAGGTACTCCGGCGAGTCGCTGGTGCCAAAGCAGAATCCACCGCGCCCGAACCCTCTTTTGAACTGCGTGAAGAACGGGCGGAACAGGTCGTCGGCCGCCATCTTGCCCGCTTCGGTGACAGCGACCTTGTCGCGCGTGGCACGGTCCATGCCGAAGGAGTTCAGGCCCCAGCGGTCTCCTCGGGTGACGAGTGGCGTGGTGGCGTCGCTGGTGACGCGGGCCTGGCGGCGCATCCATCAGGCCTCGTCGTGGTGGCCGAGAGCGTCGAGAATCGCCGGGAACGTACAGCGGGCCACGATGTCGTAGACCAGCCACTGGGTCTCCAGTATCGAGGGGAACCGTCCGTGACCAGCAGCTGCTGAGGCGAGCGCGTCACCGATCGGGTCCGGGCCTTCTCCGGGCAGCCGGGTGTAGAGCCGAACATACTCGGCGATCCGGATGCCGTTGCCGATGCCGCGGGTGTTCATCGCGAACAGCGACATGTCCTTCGGGTACGGCACACCGGGCACCGGGTCGGGCTCGATGACGTGCCGCAACACCGTGTCCGCGCCGGCGTCGACCATCGCCCGGTAGCGGCCCTGGTCTGGGTGGGCGTGCTCGGTAGCGCATGGTGTCGTGCGCACCACGCGATCTTGCAGCAGCGGGTCGAGGTTCTCTCGTCGCATTGGGCGCACGCCAAGGACTTCACGCGGGCGCGACCTTGGCCGTAGGGCAGGGGCTCGCCGACCCACGTGACCCACGCCGTCTCCCGCAGCTCACGAAGGTGAATTGGGAACTCACCGCGCTCGTCGACCTCGGGAAGCCCGTAGCCCTCCCTAGTCAAAATTCGGCGGTTGTCGACCTTGACCATCGTGTCCGGCTCGAACAATCGCATCGCCCTCGGCATCGCCGCGCTCTCCTCCCAATCGACTACCGGCGTACCAGTGTGGACCCACCGGGCCAGGCGGCGAAGCGACGCGCCTAGGAAGCCGCCGGATTGGGGCACCGTCAACCCCAAATTCGGCAGCCTGAGGACCGAGGTCGTTTCGGCGAAATCTACCTGATCAGCATGAACATGATCAGTATGCAAACCGCTCATCCTTCAAAGAAGGCCTCTCGGTGACCAAATCGACCAGAAGACATGGAGAATGAAACTACACCGTGACGATGCGGGGGATCTGCCGTTTTATCGAATATTCTCCTATTGAACGTTCTTAGGCACTCAAACTGCCCTAGAGATCACGAACGAAGGCATCCAGCTCGGCTTGAAGTCCCGACGCTCGCAATGTCGTCAACCTGTTCCGAAGCACTGATTTTTGCTCTCGGGAAAGAGATTTGAACCCCTCCCTGGCGATTTTATCCGCCATTTCTACGAGATATGCGCGGTAGCCGCTCGCATCAAGGGCCTCCTCGCGCGCCTGCTTGTAGCGACGTTCGGCCGCGCTGCGATACTGCTGTTCGTGCCCTACGGGGAATGACTCAGCCTCAGTGCCAGTCAGCCGGGCAAGGGCTGCAAGGTTTTCTTTCCTCTTCTGGTCGCGCTCGCGGGCGGCATCGAGGCGGTCATGTAGTCGGCGGTCTGCTCTAGTTGCGTTTTCTTGTCGACTTTGTTGCACGACCTCCTCGCGTTTACGCGCGGTACCGGCTGGTCGACCGTTGCCGAGTTCGTCTCTCCTTCTGGCGTGGATAAGTTCGAGTTGCTCGGCTGTCGCGGCGGCGATCGGTGGGTCCATTGGAGTACCCAGACCGTCGCGCCATGCGTGGAGCCGGAGTCCGAGTGCGCCCAGGGGGTCAGCGTCGGGATCTCCTCGTCTCTGATGCTGACCACCAGGTGTCACTTCCCAGGCACGCTGGATAGCCGCTAGGCACCAGCCTCGACGGAACCACTCATACAGCACCTTGCGAAGTTGCGGTAGAGGCACATAGATCCACCCAGCTGTCTGCCGGAACGTCTCGGCCGCGAGGGCGGCTTCGGCGTCGCTGGTCACGAGCTGCCGCCGGTGCCATTGCGTGGCGTTCCTCATCGTCACCGCCTAGGTGTGGTCTCATGTCGGTTGTGGACGTCTTTGAGGCGCTGGCCTACTCGGACACCAGTGTCGCGCACTGGTGTGACAAGTCTGGCGTGACATTCAAGCGCGTGCTCGACCGGCTCCCGGACACGCGGCCGGCAATGAGGTTGGACGCTGTACGAGATGCCGCCGAAGAGGTGATCCAGAGGCTGGACGACCTCCTCGATAATCTTGGGGAGGCGGACTTTGCCGGTTCAACAGCTCCCCCTTCCTGGCCACCACTTCCGGCGGTGTTCGACGTCGTGTCCCTGACGGCAACGCTGCAGGACCTGCACGAGATGTGGCAGCCGCTGGTCAGCATTCCACCACGGTGGGTGCAGCGGGATTTCGTGGCGATCCGTGCCGTACTGCGGGGCGCGGCTCTCGAGCTCGCGCCCGCCGCGATGGTGTACTTGCTGCGGGTACCGGTGCTGGTGCAGTCCGAGGAGTCGGGCAGAAAGCAGCGGTGGAACACTGCCCGCAGGTACACCCCGAAGCAGGTAGCCCACGCGGCGGACCGTGCTCACGAGGGGGAAGAAGGTACTCACCTTCCGTACCACGAATGGGTGCACGCTCGACCGCCGTGGAGTGCGGTGACAGCGGCCGCCGTCACCGCACGACCGTGTCCGCTTTACAAGACCTGTGCAGCACCGGCAGGCGTCGAGTGTGACGCAACGAAGCCGCCCTGGCGGCAGCACCGCGAACGGGTGCTGGAAACAGTCGCGCAGATCGGTGACGTTCGAGGCTCGGAAGCTGGCTGATCAACCCCGCCGAACCGACGGTCGGCTTCGGCCAGGTGCTGGTCTTATGGCGGATCCGACAGCGCGATCTATGCTTAACGCAACGTGACGGCGTTGTAGTGCTCCGAAAGCCATCCCGTTGCCCCGTAGTCCCCACGTCGCGTGAATACCGCCGCGCCAACGTCGGTATTCACGCCGTCGCCTTCCGCCGGTGTCGGATAGTCGCTGGTCGCGTTACCGTCGACGGACGTACTCACCGTTGTTCGACCGGTCCAGGTGATCATGACCCCCGAGACGAGATTGTGTACCTCGGCGTGTTCGTGGCTCGCTGTCAGGTCGCAGCCGGTGATTCGCTCGCGGAGCAAGCTGGTGTAGTCGCCGGGCTCGAGTTGGCAGTGCCGAGGCGGTATAGCGTGCGGCCAGTCTGGGGAACTGATCCCCCGCTCAGTCGCCGCTTTCCACAGCTTCGGCACCACATCGGCTGCGTGCGGTGCCGTGGCCATTTGTTCGCAGATCCAGAGCAACCGTCCCGCGCCGCGGCCGGGCGCGAGCCGGCGCCAGCGGATGCGGCGCCCGAGGTCCGCGGCAATGATCGCCGCCCAGGGGTGCACGGTGCCGAGATGACCTTGGGCAGCTAACCATGCCATGTACCGGGGTGCCTGTTCGAGCACGGGGAAGACAGTGCTTGACGGCAGGCCGGCGATCACGCGGCTGTGATGTGCGAACAGTTGCGGGGAGCGGGCGACCAGCAGCATGACCGCTCGAGCGACGTCTCCAGGTGCCGAGGACACGGCGGCGCCCAGTCCGGTGACGGCGGCACCGGACGCGATGCGTTCGCGGCGACCACCGGCCTTGAGGATGGTCGCGACGACGGGCCGCTGTGGTTCGGCCACTGGCGCGAAGGCCAACTCAGGCACAAGTGTGGCAACTGTGTGGATGAGGGTGTCTTCGGCGCTGTCGGGGTCACCGGGTGGGGTGAGTTCGGCCAGGACGGAGCGGAGGCCGGCGCCGACACGAGTACCGATCATGAGACGTGCGGTGAGCCGCCCCAGCTCGGTGACGACCACGCCGATCGCGCCGTCAGGGTGTGGCTTCTCGATCAAATAGTCATGGTCGAGCAGGAAGGTGATGGCTTCGGCAACGGGTTCGGTGTCTTCGTCGCCCTGATGGTGGCAGAGAGTACGCAGCCACCACTGCTCGGCTTCGTCGATGGTGGTGATGCGTCCCTGGAGGACTTCGGCAAGGACGTGATCGGGCAGGCTAGCGTGAATCTGGGAGTAGACAGTGTATCCGTCGACGAGTGCGCCCTGCCAGTTCGCGCGTTCCAGCTCGGTGGTCAGCAGGTAGGCCCAGCCCTCGCGTTCGCCAGCGCCGATCCGGCCTGCCCGGCCGAACATCTGTAGCACCGTGGCGACGTCGAGTTCGTCGAGGCCGACCTGGGTGTCTCGCACAATCACGGCGCGCGCGGGCAGGTTGACGCCTGCGGCGACAGTGGTGGTGGCGACGAGGATGTCCCAGTCGCGGTTGCGGAAGCGGGTTTCGGCTTCGCGTTTGAACTCCCAGTCTTTGTAGTGCAACCCGATCTTGACCGACGCGCACGCCTCGTGGAGCCTGTCGATGTCGTCGATGCCGACCCCTGCGGTGTTCGCACCGCGTGCTGTGGCCAGAGCGAGGGCGGTGGCACGGACCTTGGGTTTGGTGCCGCAGAACACCAGGACGCTGCCACCCTTTTCGGTGATGCGCTCGGCCAGGTCGACGGCCACGCGGGTGCGAAGCGCGGTGTCGGTCGTGCGGTCGGAGGATGCGGGGATCATGGGTAGCTGCCAGGTCAGCCGCGAGGGCCGCCAGGTGGTGGCGACGAGGGTCCCGTCGAGCCATTCGGCGATCTCGGCGGCGTTGGACACGGTGGCGGATAGGCCGACGATCCGGACCGGGGAGTCTGCTCCACGGACACGGGTCAGGAGCGCTTCGAGCAGCGGGCCACGTTCGGCCGCGCCGAGGAGATGGATCTCGTCGACCACGAGGCAGCCGACCTCGCTCAACGCGGTTTGCAGGCTGCTGGCGCGGCAGATCGCCTCGAACTTCTCGGTGGTGGCGATCCAGAGGTCGGCGGCACGGACCTTTTCGATGTCGGTGCTGTATTCGCCGGACAGTCGCTCGACCCGCAAGCCGCGACCGCGCCAGCCTTCCAGCTCCCGGTCCAGTTCATCGGTAAGGGAGCGCTGTGGAACCAGCCATGCTGCCTTGCGCCCTTCGCCGAGGATGGCGCGCAGCGCGGCCAGCATGCCGACGACTGTCTTGCCCGCCCCGGTCGGCGCGGTGATCACGAGATGATGTGGCGAGTCCAGTACCGCTGGAGCAGCGTGTGCCTGAGCGGGGTTGAGTTCGACGAAGGGCAGGTAGCCCAGCCATTCGCCGGGCACGAGCTGAGCCGCCGACACCGGCGCAGGCTGCCCGTCCAGTTCACCCTCGTCATGGGTGTCCCAGATCTTCTCGAACGCGTCACGTGCGTCATACGCAGGCTGACCCAGAGCGGGCAGCGCCCAGTCGGTAAACACACCACCGGCCGCGGTCAAGGCCGTGGTGACCGACAGGGGCACCGGCTCCCGGGCGGGGTCAACGGTTGAAATAATTTCGTCTTCGACCCAGTGCGCAACCGTGCGATAGGCAACGCCTGCGGCTGCGAGCCGCTCCCGCAACGGGGCGAACGGCGCGGAGTCCGGCAGCAGGACTCGTATATCGGTTTCCGCGGGCAGATCGGGAAGCATGAGCGCCGGGTCGGTTGTCTTGCGCCAGTGGAGCAAACGCAGCTCAACTGGTGGTGTTACGACGACATCACGGACGGGACCAAGTCCTCGACGGCGCGCCCGGGTCGTCTGCGGCGTCAATGCGGCCAGCAGTCCTGGAAGCTGTCCGGCCCGGACCGCGCGGGTCTGAACGCCGGACTTAGCCGGGCGCTCGGCGCCAGTGACACCAATGTGCTGATGGTCTGTGCCCGTTGTCTCGCCGGTCCTCGGAGCGGCTGGGCGAGCCAGGTTGGTATCGGCCGGTACAGGAACTCCAGTGCGCCCACGGTGTGTCGGCGCTGGTGGATCGTCCTTGGCCCTACTGGGATCTCGCGCCAGGATCTCGGCTCGAAGTTCGCCGAGCACCGCGCGGCGAGGCACTTTGAGCTGGCGCGTGGTGAAGGTGGCAGGGCAGGCAGGGCACACGACTGCAGCCTGGAACCGAGGTTGCCCTTGCTGGTGGTACATCCTGTACAGGCCGTGGAGCGAGCCGCGACAGGTTGGGCAGGGCAGCTCGGTCTCGCGCAGATACTGCCAACCAGGCAAGGCGTAGCGGGCTACCGCGGGCTCCGGGTGCACCCCCCACTTTGCTTGGGCGACGCCGGCCACACTCGTATCGTCGGCGTGCCGTGTGATGGTCCGACCAGAGGCGGTGTCCGCTGGAATCTGCACCGAGGGACTGGAAAGAAGGTCGGCGTGCTGCTTGATACCCAGGTCTGGGAGCGCGAAGGTCGCCGGGCACCCCGGACACACGACGGCGACATAGCGATAGACCTTCCCCGCGCTCTCATAAGGCTTTCGCAACGTGTGGAGCGCGCCCTGGCAACGAGGACACACCATGTCGACTTGTTGCTCATAGGACCAACCGGGCAACGCGAACCGCCCAATGGCCGGTTCCGGGCGCACCTGCCAGCGCTGGTCGGCGACATCCGCGACGCTCAGATCGTCAGCAGCGTCCAGGTCACTGCTTCCGCTCACACACCACCTCCGGCCGCACAAGACTCTTTCCCAGGCGGCATCCGGGAATCGGTGTCACACCGCCTCGACGGCCGCTGCCCGGCGACTTGCGTCCCTCGCTGCGGCTACGGCACGTTACCGCACGCTAAGAGAGCGTCTGAGAACTCGATTGTGGTGGTTGGCGTGGCGATGTCGAGAATGAGGTGAGCTCCCGGTAGGACTGGTGGTTCTCACACCAAGACCGTCCCTACCAGGAGCTCGTGTATCAGTGTCGCCTATCTGCCGGTGTTT
>NZ_JBVKAE010000057.1:0-38620 GCF_055598845.1 Amycolatopsis sp. NPDC039088
CAGAGTCCCTCAAGGAGGCCTTCACGGACTTACCACCCACCACGCCACCTTTGCCTTACCCCTCAATAGAACCCGAATCGCCACTCACGACCAACCGGACCCACGCCTCACCGCGGCCTGCTTCTTGCTCGCGTGATGGCCTTCCGCGAGGAGCGAGGGGAACTTTGGGGGACTCTGGGTCCCTCAAGGAGTCCTTCACGGACCGGCCGCTACCCGTCACTACGCCGGGCGCTCGATCAACGCATTCAGAGGACTAAATGCGGAGGCGTGGGGCTCATGAGTCGGTGACGCGGCGCGCGAGTTCCACGCGTGATCGCACGCCCAGTGCGGTGAAGATGTTGCGCAGGTGGTGATCCACGGTCCGGTGGCTGATCACCAGCCGCCGCGCGATCTCCTTGTTCGTCTCCCCCGCCGCGACCAGCCGCGTGATGGCGTCCTGCTGCGGGGTGAGCCCCGCGAGCGATCGGTGCGGCGTGGACACGGTCTCGCCGGTCGCCCGGAGCCCGGCGCGGGCCCGTTCGGCGAACCGGGTCGCGCCGACGCTTTCGAAGCCGCGCAAGGCATCGCGGAGCTGATCCCGCGCGTCCCTGGTCCGCCGGTGCCTGCGCAGCGAGGTAGCGTACGCGAAGCGGGTCCTGGCGAGTTCCACCGCACCGCCCGCCCGGCGGTGCGCCTCGATGGCCTGCCGGAAGTGCTGTTCCCCCACGGCGGGGTCCGTCGCGGTCAGCGCGTGACATCGGTGGCTCAGCGCGAGCCAGCAGGGTTCCGCGCCGGCCAGCGTCCACCGGTCGAACACCTCCAGCGCCGCCCGCGCGCGTTCGGGCCGCCCGGCGAGCACGGCCGCTTCGACCAGTTGAGGGGTGGCGAGTACCCGGATCACCGGCTGGTCGCCGGAAACGCCCGACGCGAGGTCTTCGAGCCTGCTCAGCGCGTCGTCCGGCCGGTCGTCCGCCAGGTCGAGGCAGGCGTTCGCCCACGCCGCGACGGCGGCGGGCCTGCCGAGACCGCGTTCGGCGATCCCCTCGGTCGCCTCGTCCAGTTCGGGGGCCCGTTCGCCAAGGAGCGCGGCGGCGAGCCCGAGCAGGGTGAGGTGCTCCATCCTCAGGTTGTGGGGCGCGAGCAGGCCCTCACGGGACGCTGCCCGCGCGCACGGGATGCGGTCGAGCGCGATGGCCGAAAGCGAGAGGTAGATCAACGCCCACGGCAGTTCCGCGTGCCGCCTGCCGAGCCGTGCGCGGCTCACGGCCGCCGCCGCGTACTCGTGGGCCCGTTCGGCGTGCCCGCGGGCGAAGGCGGCTTCGGCGGCCCAGACGGCTCCGGCGACGTCGTCGTCGGCCATCCCCCGGCGGACGGCGTCCTCCAACGGCTCGACGGCGTCGTCGTGACGGCCAGCGTAGACCGAAGTGAGGCCACTGAAATGCGAGGAGGCCAGCCCCTCTTTGGTGGGGACTGTCCGCGCCAGTCCCCGGTACCCGCTCAGGTCGCCGCCGAGCCGCCGCGCCTCACCCGCCAGCAGGAGTGCGTCGGCCGGATCGGGCAGCAGTTCCGCCGCCGTGCCCAGTTCGTGGGTGGCGACCGCGGGATCGCCGTCGCGCAGCTCGATCTCTCCGTGCAGCAACGCCACGGCGCCCGGTTCGGCGTCGACCCGCGACAGCAACAGCCGCGCCCAACCCGGCCTGCCCGCCTGCCAAGCGGCGTCGGCGGCGGCCAGCAACCGGGTCGCCCGCACGCCAGGGTCTGCGGTCAAGGCCGCGGCGCGTTCGAGCTGACGCGCCGACGCCGTGTGATCCGCCGCGGGTGCGGCGGCAAGCGCGTCGGCGAGGGGCACCGACGGCGTGGCGGTCGCCATCGCGCGGTGCCAAAGCACCTCCGGTCCCTCGCCGTCGGAAGCCAGCCGCGCGTGCGCCGCCCGGCGATCCGCCGGTGAGGCCGCCGCGGACCACGTCGCTTGCGCCACCTTGCTCGCCGCGGAATCCAGGAAACCGGCCAAGAACCGGACGCGTTCGCCCGACGGCATCGCGTCCAGACGAGCCGCGTAGCCCGCCAACCGCTCCCGCAGGACCGGCGACACCGGCTCCCGGCCCGCGGCCTGAGCCGGGGTGAGCTGCGCCGCCAGCGCGATCAGGTCCGCCGGGTTCCCGCCGCCCAGTTCGACCAGCTGCGGCCGTACCCCGGCGGGCACCCCTCGGTCGCGCAGCAGCAGATCCGCCGCTTCGTCGGTCAGCGGCGCCAGTTCCACGCACTCGAACTCGTCGGATCCGGACCGCGACGCGAGCACCATCCCGACCGAGGACCCGGCCAGCCTTCGAGCCGCGAAACCCAACGCCGCCAAGGACTCCGCGTCGACCCATTGCGCGTCGTCCACCCAGCAGATCGTCGGCTCCGGAAGCTCGCTCAGCCGCTGACGCGCTTCCTCGCCGCCCGAGACCGCGGCGCCGAACAGGCGATGCAGCGCCCCGAACGGCAACGCGCGCTCCGCTCGCATACCCCGCACGCCGAGCAGGCGGACGCCGGAGGCACCGCGCAGCTCGGTGAGCAGCGCCGATTTCCCGAGGCCTTCCGCGCCGCGGACCAGCACGGCCTGCCCGGCGACCGACCGCAGCCCACCGAAGAGGTCGTCCCTGCCCCGCAGCGGGTACACGACGTCCCGGACAGGCATCGGCGCCTCCTCGAAATCCCCCTCGATGAAACACCAGGCGCAAGTGTTTCACAAGGTCTGGTTCACGGAGTCCTGCTCGGCACCCGTCCTTCCACCAGTGCGCCGAGCAGTGTCGACGCCGCGTCGAGATCGGGTGTCCGTGACGCGAGGACGTCCGAGTACAGGAACGCCTCCCCCAGCCGGACGATCGCGTAGCAGAGGCTGTCCAGGCTGACCGCGGGCACGAACCCGCCGTCGTCGACGTCGCGGCGGAGCAGGTCGACGTGCGCCGCGATCACCCTCGGCTGGACCCGCCCGTCCGGATCGGTGAGCAGCCGGATCGCGAGCACCGGCTCGTCGTCGAGGAAACGCCGGAACCCGGCGCTCGCCGCCAGTGCCGACCGGTAGTCCCGCATGATCGCGAGACAGCGCAGTTCACCCGCCGCGTTGCGCACCACATCGCCCTCTTCGCGCTCCCAGGTGCGCACGGCGGCGGTCAGGGTGCGCTCGGACAGGTAATAGAGGGCATCACCCAGCAGGTCTTCCCGGTTCCCGACGCGACGGAACAGGGTGCTGCGCGAGATGCCAAGGGCTTGGGCGAAGGCGGAGGTGTCGACACGGATTCCGCGGTCGATCCACCGGGCCGCCGTGCGGACGATGTCCTCGGCTGAGGGGTTCACGATCGCCGATCGTACGGGCGGTGAGCCCGGCGAGCGTGGCCGCGGACGAAGACTGGCGATTTCACCGATGCAGCCCCCGGTGTCCGTTTGCCACAGTCCATCACCACGGACTGTGTTCAATGGCGAACAGAGAGGGCACTAATGCGTAGTACGACCCGGATCCTTTGTGGACTGGCGACGGTCGCCGCGCTCACTATCGCTCCCACGGCACACGCGGCGGACAACCCCTACGAACGGGGGCCGGACCCGACGGAAAGCAGTATCGAAGCCTCCCGTGGCTCGTTCGCGGTGTCCGAGGTGTCGGTGTCCCGCGTAGCCGTCACCGGGTTCGGCGGCGGCACCATCTACTACCCGACCAGCACCGCGCAGGGCACCTTCGGCGCTGTCGCCATCTCGCCGGGCTACACCGCGACCCAGTCGAGCATCGCGTGGATCGGCCCGCGGCTGGCGTCGCAAGGTTTCGTCGTCTTCACCATCGACACCAACACGATCTACGACCAGCCGGAGAGCCGCGGTAACCAGCTGCTGGCCGCGCTGGACTACCTGACCCAGCGCAGCAGCGTCCGTTCCCGGATCGACACCACCCGCCTCGCGGTCGCGGGGCACTCGATGGGCGGCGGCGGTTCGCTCGAGGCGGCGCAGGACCGGCCGTCGCTGCAGGCCGCTGTCCCGCTCGCGCCGTGGAACACGCAGAAGTCGTGGTCCTCGCTGCGGGTGCCGACGTTCATCATCGGCGGTGAATCCGACACCGTCGCACCGGTGGCTTCGCATTCGATCCCGTTCTACACCAGCATTCCCGCCTCGGCGGAGAAGGCGTACATGGAACTGGACAACGCGAGCCACTTCTTCCCGAACACCGCCAACACGACCATGGCCAAATACACGATCTCGTGGCTGAAGCGGTTCGTGGACAACGACACCCGCTACGAGCAGTTCCTCTGCCCGGCACCGGACGACCGCACGATCAGCGACTACCGCGACACCTGCCCGCACGCCTGAAAGCCGTCAGGTCCCGGCGCGCTCGCGCCGGGACCTGATTTCCATCCCCGTCCCCTTTTTCCGCCGTTGGGAGCTCCTGCGTGACCCTGTCGACCTTCGAGATGTCCGGCGTGTCGGTGACCTTCGGCGGTCTCGTCGCGCTGTCCGGCGTCTCACTGACCGTCGCCCCGGGCCGGGTGCTCGGCGTGATCGGCCCGAACGGGGCGGGTAAGACCACACTGTTCAACGTCGCGTGCGGTTTCGTCCGGCCGGACACCGGCACGCTGACCTGGCGCGGCGCCGAGCTGGACCGGCTGCGCCCGCATCACCTCGCCGGCCTCGGCATCGCCCGCAGCCTGCAGGAACTCGGCCTGTTCGACCGGATGACGGTGCTGGACAACGTCCTGGTGGGCGCGGACAGACACGCGAAGGCGGGCTTCTGGTCTTCGATGCTGGGGCTCCCGCGCCGGACACGGGACGAGAAGGCACTGACCGAGCGGGCGATGGCCTACCTCGACGACTTCGACATCGCCGACGTCGCCCACCGCTATCCCGCGAGCCTCCCCTATCCGGTCCGCAAACGGGTCGCCCTCGCGCGGGCGCTGGTCGGCGAGCCGGATCTGCTGCTGCTCGACGAACCGGCGGGCGGGCTCTCCGCCGCCGAGATCGCCGACGTCGGCAAGCTGGTGCGCGGTCTGACCGAACGGATGTCGGTGATGCTCGTGGAGCACCACATGGATCTCGTGATGGGGGTGTGTGACGAGATCGTCGTACTGGACTTCGGCAAGGTGATCGCCACCGGCACGCCCTCGGAGATCCGCGTGAACCCGGCGGTGCAGGCGGCCTACCTCGGCGAGGAGGTGGCCGGTGCTGACCGTTGAGAACCTGTCGGCGAGCTACGGCCCGGTCCGGGCGCTCGATTCGGTGAGCCTGTCCGTCGCGCCCGGCGAGATCACCGCGGTGCTCGGCGCGAACGGGGCGGGCAAGACCACCTTGCTGCGCACCATTTCCGGCCTCGTCCGGCCCTCGGGTGGCCGGGTCACCCTCGCGGGCCGCGACCTCACCGGAGTGTCCACCGAGGACCTTCCAGGACTCGGCCTCGCCCACGTGCCGGAAGGTCGTGGCGTGCTGGCCGAACTGACCGTCGAGGAGAACCTGCGGCTGGGCGCGCTGGGGGCGCGCGGCCGCGCGACGGCGGCCGATCTGCGCCGCGTCTACGACCTGTTCCCGGTGCTCGCCGACCGCAAGAACGGGCTCGCGCACGTCCTTTCCGGCGGGGAACGGCAGATGCTGGTGATCGGCCGCGCGCTGCTGTCCCGGCCGAAGGTGCTCCTGCTGGACGAGCCGTCGCTGGGTCTCGCGCCGCGGATCGTGGCGCAGATCTTCGAGCTGCTGCGCGGTCTCGTCCTCGACGGGCTGGCCGTCGTGCTGGTCGAGCAGAACGCGCGCAGCGCGCTGTCCATCGCCGACCACGGCGTCGTGCTCAACCTCGGCCAGGTCGTCGTCCGGCGGGACGCGGCCGCGCTCGTCTCGGACGACGGCCTGCGGCACGCCTACCTCGGATTCTGAAAGGGAGCTTCGTGCAGCAACTGCTGACCACCGCGCTCACCGGCCTGACGCTCGGCGTGGTCTACGCCGCGTTCGCCCTGGCGCTGGTGCTGATCTGGCGCGCGACGCGGATCGTGAACTTCGCGCAGGCGCCGATGGCGATGATCACCACCTATATCGCGCTGGTGCTGATCGACGCGGGCTGGTCGTACTGGCTCGGTTTCGCCGTCGCCCTGCTTTCGGGACTGGTGCTCGGCGCGGTGGTGGAACGGTTCGTGGTCCGGTTCGTCTCCGGCAAGGCCGAGATCAACGCCGTGATCCTCACGCTCGGGTTGTTCATCGTGCTGCACGCGCTGGCGGCGCTGGTGTTCGGCTCGCGGTATCGCTCGTTTCCGGCGCCGTTCGGCCTCACCGGCTTCCAGGTCGGCGGCACGACGATCGCGCTCACCGGCTTCGGCGTGTTCACCATCGTCGCCGTGGCGGTGGTGCTGACGGGGCTGGTGCTGTTGTTCCGGGGTACCGATCTGGGCCTGCGGATGCGCGCGGCGGCGTTCGACCAGGAGGTGGCGCGGCTGCTCGGCGTGCGGGTCGGGCGGATGCTCACCCTCGGCTGGGCGCTCGCCGCGCTCGCCGGTTCGCTGGCGGGTCTGCTGATCGCGGGCGGCGGGCTCGTCCATCCGTCCTATATGGACGGCGTGGTGGTGTACGGGTTTGTCGCGGCGGTGCTCGGCGGACTGGACAGCCCGGTCGGCGCGGTGGTCGGCGGGATCGTGCTCGGCCTGTCACTGAGCCTGGTCAGCGGTTACGTCGGCTCGGAACTGGTGCCACTCGCCGCGCTGGCGATCCTCATGGTGGTGCTGCTGCTCAAACCCGGCGGACTGTTCGCCAGTGTCCGCGAACGGAGGGTCTGACGTGCTGCGCAGACATCTGCTCCTCGCGCTCGCCGCGCTGGTGGTCGTGGTGCTCGTCCTGGAAAGCACCGGTCCGTTCCTCAACGCGCAGTTCACCGCGATGGCGTACTTCGCGATCGCGGCAGGCGGTCTGACCGTCCTAACGGGACTGAACGGGCAACTGTCACTCGGCCACGGCGCACTCATGGCGGTCGGCGCTTATTCGACCGCATTGCTGCTGAAGCCGTCGGCCTTGCCGCTACCCGTGATCCTCCTTCTCGCGGTGGTGATCACCCTGGCCGTCGGCGCGCTGGTGGGCGTCGCCGCCGCCCGGCTGCACGGACCATATCTCGCCGGTGCCACGCTCGCGCTCGCCGTCGCCGTGCCCGGGATCCCCTTGTACTTCGGCGAAACGCTCGGCGGCGAACAGGGACTGCCCGTCCGGATGCCGGAGATCCCCACCTGGCTGGCCGACGCCGCGTACTTCGTCACCGGCCAGGACCTCACGCCGATCCGTTACCTCGCCTACCTTTCCTGGCTCGCCGTGATCATCGTCTTCGTCCTGCTGGCGAATCTCTCCCGCAGCCGCGTCGGCCGCAACTGGCGCGCGGTGCGCGACGAGGACGTGGCCGCGGAACTGGCCGGGATCGACCTCGGGCGCACCCGCGTGGGCGCCTTCGTGGTCAGCGCGGGCTGCGCGGGGCTCGCCGGGGCGCTGATGGCGTTGTCGGCACGGCTCGCGGCGCCGAGCGGGTTCGCGCTGACGTTGTCGCTGTCGCTGGTGTCCGCGGTGGTGCTCGGCGGCCTGGGGACGCTCACCGGCGCGCTCGCGGGAGCGGCGCTCTTGACGTTCCTGCCGCCGCTGGTGACCGGCACGGGAACGGATCTCGGCCTGTCCGACATCCAGTCCGCGCATCTGGCGCCGTTGATCTACGGCCTGGTCACCGTCCTGATCGTGCTGCTCGCACCGGCCGGCCTCACCGGCGGGCTGCGGAAACTCATCAACCGGAGGCGAAGTTCATGAAACGCTGGTACCAGGCCGTGGCCGTGCTCCTGGCCGTCACGGTCACCGCCGCTTGCGGCGCGGGCGGCAGACCCGAGGGCGAACAGAAGGGCTCGACCGTCGGTGTCACCGACACCACCATCAAGATCGGCGCGCATTTCCCGCTGACCGGCGTCGCCGCGCCGGGCTACAGCGAGATCCCGAGCGGCCATCAGGCCTACTACGACTACGTGAACGCGAACGGCGGGATCAACGGCCGCAAGATCGAGTTCGTGGTGAAGGACGACGGGTACAACCCGACGAACACCAGCGCGGTCACCAACGAACTGGTGCTCAAGGAGGAGATCTTCGCGATGGTCGGCGGCCTCGGCACGCCGACGCACAGCGCCGTCGTCGACTTCCTGAACAACTCGAAGGTCCCGGACCTGTTCGTGTCGTCCGGATCGCTCCGCTGGGGCGACAATCCCAAGAAGGCGCCGTTCACCTTCGGCTGGCAGCCGGATTACGAGATCGAAGGCAAGATCATCGGCGACTGGGTACGGAAGAACCTGCCGAACGCCAAGGTCGGCCTGTTCGTCCAGGACGACGACTTCGGCCGCGACGGCGAGAAGGGCGCGCGCCGCTACCTCGACAAGCAGATCGTGGAGGTCGCGAAATACTCGCCCGGTAACACCGACATCGCGCCGCAGATCGCGAAACTCAAGGCCGCGGGCGTCGATTTGGTGCTGGGCTTCAACGTCCCGTCGTACACCGCGCTGTCGCAGCTGGCGTCGTTGAAGATCGGCTTCAAGCCGAAGTGGTTCTACAGCAACGTCGGTTCCGACCCGGCACTGGTCGGTTCCCTGCTCGCGCGGTTCTCCGAAGGCAAGGTGACCAATGGCGCGTCGCTCATCGACGGCGTCCTCACCACCGAGTACCTGCCGGGCGTCGACGCCCCGGACAACGCGTGGACCAAACTGTGGCAGAAGGTCTGGGGCGCGTACGGCAAGGGCGGCGGCCTGACGAACTACCGGATCTACGGAATGGCGCAGGCGTACACCTTCGTCCAGGCGTTGCAGGCGGCCGGACGGGACCTGACCCGCGAGCGCGTCGTCGAGGCGATCCAGCAGTCCGGCAAGACGTTCGAAGGGCCGGGCCTGGCGCCGTTCCGCTACACCGGCGACAGCCATATGGGCATCTCCGGCATGTCGGTGGTCGAACTCCAAGGCGGGATCGGCAAGGACCTGACGCCGGTTCTGGTGACCGACATCGGCGAGGCCCCCATCGAGGCGAACGACTCGGCGGCCAACGATTCGCCGCCGTCGAACGGGATCCCGGAGGCGAAGGCGGGTAAGTAGCCGAGAGGGCGCCGACCGTACTCCGGTCGGCGCCTTTTCGCGTCCGGCGTTGATCAACTTTTGCCGACCGATTCTCACCGGGGTAAAATCGGCCCATCCCTTGGGCCCCAGCCGTTTCTCAAGCGTGCCGGAAGACCGCCAGCTTGCTGTCGCCAGAGAAAGGAGTAGCCCGCGATGGCGCGCCGCGTACCCTGCGCCGATCATCTGGACACCCTCACCACCACGGTGGCCGCATTGACCAGGGCGCTGGAAAACGAATCGGACGAGACGGTGGTCCTGGACGCCGTCTGCGCCAAAGCGGTGCGGGTGATACCGGAGGCCGACATGGCCAGTATCACGATCATCCGCGGCGACGAAGCCGAAACGGCCGCGGGGACGGACCCTCGCGCGTTCGCCGTCGACCGCGTCCAGTACGACCTCGGCGACGGTCCCTGCCTGCGCGCCGCGCGCACCGGCCGGATCGTCCGGCTCTCCGTGGAGAACGATCGTGAGGCCTGGCCGCGCTTCACCGCCTCCGCCGGGGAAGCCGGTGTCGGCAGCTACCTCTCCGCTCCCCTCGATGTAGACGAAAAGCTGACCGGGGCCTTGAACCTCTTCGGCTTCGGCACCGGCGGTTTCGAGGACGACGACACGCACCTGCTCCGGCTCTACACCACGGTCGTCGCCTTCGGACTGAGGACCAGACGCAAGCACCAGGACGCGCACGCCGTCGCCCGCCAGCTCGAGGCCGCCATCCACAGCCGGGCGGTGATCGAACAGGCCAAGGGCATCCTGATGGCGGCGCACCGGATCACCGCGAAGGAAGCGTTCCAGCGCCTGATCACCGAGTCCCAGCACACCAACACGAAACTCCACGACGTCGCGGTCAAGTTCGTCCGGGACACCTCCGCCGTCGACTCCCGGCTCCCTTGACATCGGCCTGACGAGTTCCCCGAGGAGACCCTGGCTTTTTCACCCGGGGTGGAGGACCGTGACCACGGTGGATGACCGGCACCGGCACGAAAGGGCGAAGGGGTTGCTCGAGCGACTCCGGACCCGTACCGAGGTGAACCGGGCCATCGGCATCCTCCAGGTCTGGAACGCCTGCGACCGGGGCCAGGCGACGGACCACCTGAGCGCGAACCAGGAGCACCATGGGGAGGCCCGCCGGATGATCGCCGTCGTCGACGCGGCCGCCGAGGGGCGCACCGACCCGGATACCCGCTGGGACTGAACCTCGCCCGGGCCGAGTTCGCTCGTGAGTGCGACAGGGTGAGCCCGGTGCGCGATGATGGGACCTCGAGGCAGTGATTACGGCCGGGTTCTCATCACGGAGGTTGCGGGCGGTGGACGGTCGGCGCCAGGAACGGCTGTGGCGACTCGTCACCGAACGCGTCTCGGACCGGGACTCCGGAGCCGGCTGGGTCGGGGTGGTGTGCGCGGTCGCCGTCGAGGTCCTCGGCATCGACGGCGCCGCGATCTCCTTGCGTGCGCGGGACCACGACCAGGAGCTGATCGCCGCGAGCGACTACTGGGCGGCCTCGCTGGACGAACTGCAGTACACCGTCGGTGAAGGCCCCGGTGTCGAGGCCTTCGTGTCCGGTGGCCCCGTGCTGGTCAGCGACCTCACCGTCGACGAACAACGCTGGCCGGGCTTCGCGGACGCCGCCGCCGGGCACGGACTGAGCGCGGCGTTCGCCTTCCCCCTGCAGGTCGGCGCCATCCTGCTGGGCACGCTGGACCTCTATCGCCGCGCGCCCGGCCCGCTGCCCTCGGAGGAACTGAGCGACGGCCTCGCGCTGGCCTCTCTCGCGACGACCGCGTTGCTGACCGACAGGGGCGACGAAAGTGAGCGGCACGCGCAGTGGGCACGGCCCGATATCGTCGGCTACTACGACGACGTGAACGTGGCGACCGGTTTGCTCGCCACCGAGCTGAAGATCAGCCTCGAAGACGCCCTCCTCCGGCTGCGTGCCCACGCCTTCAGCCTTCAGCGCCCGGTGACCGAGGTCGCCAAGGCGGTGCTCGACCGCCAGCTCCGGTTCGACCCACCCCAAGAATGAGAGCCGTCCGGCCTCAATCGCTTCGTGGTCGTATGCTGACGGGGTGAACAGCCCGGCCACGGACCAGTTCGGCGACACGGTCGCGGAGATCACCGCTTTGCTGGTCACCCGGCACGACGGGCTCACCGTGGCACGAGCCGTCGTCGACGCCTGCGTCGGTGGCCTCGGCGTGGAAGCCGCCGGAATACTGGTACGCGATCCTGGCGGCGGCTTCGAGGTCCTCTGCTCCTCCGACGAACGCTCTCGCTTCACCGAGCTGATGCAGGCCCTCGTCCTTGAAGGACCCTGCCTCGATTGCATCGACGAGAACGCTGTCGTCAGCAGCTCCGATCTCGCGGCCGGGGACCGGTGGCCGAAGTTCACCCCCACCGCGATGGACCAGGGATTCCACGCCGTGCACGCGTTTCCGCTCCGCTTGACCGATCACGCCATCGGCGGGCTCAACCTCTTCCACTCCGCACCGGCCACCTTGTCCTCCCGGCGGCGGCACCAGGCACAGGCACTCGCCGATCTCGCGGTGCTCGGCCTCACCCAGGAACGCGACCAGCGGCGGGTGGAACGGCTCGCGGAGATCACCCTGAGGACGATGAACGACCGGGCACGGATCGGCCAGGCGGTGGGCATCATCGCCGCGACATTGGCGATCACCCCGGACGCCGCGCGCTCGGCCTTGGCCGCGTACAGCGCCCGGACCGGGCGGACGCCGACGGCGCTCGCGGGAGACATCACCGACGGAACGTTCGCGGCGGAAACCTTGCGGGACACGACCTCGCTCTGACGATGCGGGGGTGACCTCCGCGGCGCCGAGCGAGGCGATTCCCTTCAGCCCGCGGGCAGGACGCGGCCGCGGACCTCGCCGAACCCGATCCGCGCGCCGTCCGCGCCCGGCGCGGATCCGGTGATCACGACCTCGTCACCGTCCAGCAGGAAGGTGCGCTCCTCCCCCTTGACCGTGAGCGGTTCCTTGCCGCCCCAGGACAATTCGAGGAACGCGCCGCGCTGGTGCTTCTCCGGTCCGGAGATCGTGCCGGAGCCGTACAGGTCTCCCGTGCGCGCTGACGCGCCGTTGATCGTCATATGCGCCAGCATCTGGGCGGGCGACCAGTACATCTCGCGGAACGGCGGGCGGGCGACCTCCTCGCCGTTCCATTCGACGACCAGGTCGATGTCCAGCCCCCACGGGGCGCTTTCCCGCAGGTACGGCAGCGGTTCCGGGTCCGTCTGGCCGGGCAGCGGGATCCGTGCGGCCTCCAGGGCCAGGATCGGTACCACCCAAGGGGAAATCGACGTCGCGAAGCTCTTGCCCAGATGCGGGCCCAGCGGAACGTATTCCCACGCCTGGATGTCGCGGGCCGACCAGTCGTTGAGCAGGACGGCACCGAAAACGTGACGGGGGAAGGCATCCGGGATGATCGGGGTGTTCAGCGGGGTTCCGGTGCCGACGACGAAACCCATTTCCGCTTCGATGTCGAGCCGTGTGCTCGGTCCGAACACCGGCGACGCGTCGGAAGGGGTCTTGCGCTGGCCGCTCGGGCGCACGATGTCCGTGCCGGAGACCAGGACCGTGCCGGACCGGCCGTGGTAACCGACCGGGAGGTGTTTCCAGTTGGGCAGCAACGGTTCCGCGTCCGGGCGGAAGAGCCTGCCCACGTTCGACGCGTGATGTTCTGAGGCGTAGAAGTCGACGTAGTCCGCGACTTCGAACGGCAGGTGCATCCTCACCTGTCCGACGGGATACACCGCGCCGTCGGGGATCTCACCGGAGACCAGTTCGCGGATCCGTTCCCGGACGGCCACCCAGCGGTCGTATCCCTGTGCCATGAACGGGTTCAGCGACGGCGCGGCGAACACGTCGTCACCGAGCGCCGCCGCCAGGTCGAGGACCGAATCCCCGGCGCGGACGCCGACGCGCGGGGAAGCACCGTCGACGGAGAACACGCCGTAGGGCAGGTTGCCGATGCCGAACAGGGAGCCGGCGGGGATGTCGATCGTGGTCATGCCTCTCCTCGGGGCGTCTCGAGCAGGCCGAGACCGGCCAGCTCGGTCAGGGGGTCGGTGATGCTGCAGGTGCCGAACGACGTGAAGGCCGCGCGGACGGCGGCGGCCCTGCCTTCGTCCCACTCTCGCAGCCGCGAAGCGACCACCGTGCCGTCTCGTTCGGCGAGCAGTGCTTCGGGATCGCCGTCGGCACGGAGGACGGCGTCGGTGGCGAGCAGCAGGTTCAGGAAACCGTGCTGTTCGAAGCCGGTCTCCGGGTCGGTGTTGCGGAGCGCGTGGTGCAGCCCGGCGGTGGCCTTGAACGGGACACCGGTCTCGACCGCCGCCCGGACCGCGGCGGCGAGTTCGGCCTCGTCGGGGTACAGCTCGGCCCGGACGCCACCGGTGCGGAACTTCGCGCGGTGGCCGGTGCCGGACAGGGCCCTCAGCAACGGGATCCGCCGGTCGTCGCGCGGGATCTCGACGAACACCGGGGCGGTGGCGCCGCCGATCGCGGCGAGCACCTCGTCCGGCCCCACCCCTTCCGGGATGGCGATCTCCAGGGCGTCGAGTTCGACCGGCAGCGTCGCGACGGCTTTGAACACACCGTCGAGCTGCGCGGGCCCACCGGGCAGGGTCATCGAGACCGGCAGCGGGGTCGACCGGTCCCCCAGCACTTCGGCGAGGTCGCCGAGCGCGGTGGCGGCGATGACGAGCGGGCCGACGAGGTCGGCGTACCAGGCGGAGACGTGGTCGTCGTGCGCGGCGACGGCGTCCGGCAATGGGGCCAGCCCTGGCGGGAAGACCGCGGCGTCATCGCACAACCCGGCGAAGAGCGCGGGAATCCGTCCGCCGTCCACCATGGTCTCCTCCTCGCCAATTTAGTTCACACTTTGACTACCCCTCGGGCAGCGTAGTCCGGTCTTCCTCGCGACGGGAAGGCCTACTTGCGGCTCCGGGTGCCGAACTCGGCGCGGCTCGTGATCAGCTTGCCCAGCAGCATCACGAGGATGCGCTGTTCGGTCTCGGTCAACGCGTTCGTCCAGCCGAATTCGCGCTCGTTGTGCTCGCGGAAGACCGCGACCATCTCCTCGTGCCCCGCGTCGGTCAGCGACAGCTGCACCGAACGGCCGTCGCGCTCGTCCGGGACCCGGTGGAGCAGCCCCTCCGCGACCAGGGTCTTGACCAGATTCGACACCGCCGCCCGGCTCATCCCGGTCAACCTGGCGGCGCTCGTCGGTTCGAGCGGTCCGGCGAGCCAGACGACGAACAGCAGCCGGAACGCCGACCACGACCGGCCGCGTGGCCGGTGCACCGCAGCCTCTAGATCGTAAGTCACCAGGTCAGAGGCGCGGTTGAGGGTCAGCAGCACCTCGGTCGCCAACTGGTGACGGAAGCCGTACTCCTGCGCGAGCCGCCGGTTGGCCAGCGCCACGAACGACCAGAAATCCAGTCCGGCCGCCTCCACGTCTTCCATCGCCGAACACTAACCCGGTACCGCGAAAATGGTCAAAGTCGAAACTAGTTTGGCTGACTGGAGATATCCACATACAATCGCCCGATTGGTAGAGGTTTGCCCATAGCGAGTCACCCGTCTCCACCGGTTTGCTGAAGACATGACCAGCACGCAAGTCCCACCGGGCACCGCCAGGGCCGTCCGGGTGGCCGCCGGAGACCTCGTCCGGGTGATCGACGTCGAAGGGGGCCAGGTCGGCGACGTGTTCGCGTTCACCGACACCGGAGCCGGAGCCGGGCTGACCGAGCACCACAGCGCCGCGCACACCCGTGCCGCGATCGACAGGCTCTTCCCCGCCGTCGGCGAGTCCTTCGTGACCGATCGGCGCCGTCCCATCCTGACCCTGGTCGAAGACACCTCACCCGGCGAGCACGACATGCTGATCCCGGCGTGCGACCCGGCCCGGTACGCCGCGCTGGGGGCTCCGGGTCACCGATCCTGCGCGGCGAACCTGCGTGAGGCGCTGGACGAGCTCGGCCTCGGCTTCGCGGGCCCGACTCCCCAGCCGATCAACGTCTTCATGCGTGTCCCGGTCGGCGAGGAGGGACGGCTGAGCTGGCTCACCGCGTCGTCGCGGCCTGGCGACGCGGTGACGCTGCGGGCCGAAGTGGACTGCGTCGTCGTGGTCTCCGCCTGCCCGCAGGATCTCGTCCAGATCAGCGACACCCGCCTCTCCCCGCTCGCCATCGAAATCGTCCACAATGGAGGAAACCCGTCATGACCACCACCGTCGGCCACGCCCACCCCGCGCTGGCCCCGATCACGCTCGGCGGTCTCGCCCTGCGCAACCGCTACGCCGTCGCCCCCATGTCCCGCGTCTCGGCGCGGCCCGACGGCACGCCGACCGGCGAAATGGCCGACTACTACGCCGAATTCGCCCGTGGCGGCTTCGGCCTGGTGTTCAGCGAGGGAACCTATCCCGACACGGCCGCCAGCCAGGGGTACCTCAACCAGCCGGGGCTCGCGCGTGACGAGCACGTCGCGGGCTGGCGCGTGGTCACCGCCGGGGTGCGCGCGGCGGGCGGGCGGATGATCGCCCAGCTCATGCACGCGGGGGCGATCTCGCAGGGCAATCCGCATCAGGAGCACACCGTCGGCCCTTCGGCTGTCAAGCCGCGCGGGGAGATGATGCCCGCGTACGGCGGTTCCGGGCCGTGGGCCGTTCCCCATGCACTGACCACGACCGAGATCGACGACGTCGTCGACGGCTTCGCCGCCGCGGCAGAGCGCGCCCGCCAGGCCGGATTCGACGGTGTCGAGGTGCACGCGGCCAACGGTTACCTGCTCGACCAGTTCCTCACCGACTACACCAATCAGCGCACCGACGAATACGGTGGACCGGTCGCCAATCGGATCCGGCTGACCGCCCGGGTCGTGTCCGCCGTCGCGGAAGCCGTCCCCGATCTGCTCACCGGGGTACGGCTGTCGCAGACGAAGGTCAACGACTTCACCTACCGCTGGCCCGGCGGCCGTGACGACGCCGAGGTGATCTTCGCGGCGGTCGCCGAGGCGGGCGCGGACTACCTGCACATCGCCAGCGAGGGACGGAACTGGCTGGAGACCGCGAAGCTGGCCGACGGCGGCACCGTCACCGCCCTCGCCCGTCAGGTCACCGGTCTGCCGGTGATCGCCAACGGCGGGATGCACGACCTCGCCCAGGCGCACGAGGTCCTCACCGGCGGGCACGCCGACCTGCTCTCCCTCGGACACGGCGCGCTGGCCAACCCGGATCTGCCCGCCCGCGTCGCCGCGGCGGAACCGCTCGCCGCATTCGACCGCGCGATGGTCACCCCGACGGTCACGGTGGCGAACGCGCGCCGGTGGCGGGAGAGTCGGCAGGCGTGACGGAACCAAGCTGGCACGGCGGCGCGGCCGCGGTGGCGACTCTGACCTTCGACGTGGACGCGGAGTCCCCGATCCTCGCGCGAGGACGGGGCTACGCCGATCACCTGTCGACCATGTCCCATCAGGCCTACGGGCCACGGGTCGGGGTGCCGCGCATCCTCGACCTGCTCGACGAACTGTCCGTGCCGGCGACGTTCTTCGTGCCGGGCTGGGTCGCTGAACAGCGGCCCGGCCTGGCCGCCGCGATCGTGGAACGCGGGCACGAGGTGGCACACCACTCCTACAGCCACCGGCCGCCGACGACGATGACCGCCGCCGAACAACGGGCCGATTTCGAGCGCGGCATGGCGGTCTTCGCGAGCCAGGGCATCGAGATCAGCGGGCATCGCGCGGCGGGCTGGGAGTCCACTTGGGACACTCCGGGCCTGGTGGCCGAATACGGTCTGAGCTACGACTCGTCGTTGATGGCCGACGACCGCCCCTACCTGATCGAGACCGGGGCGGGCCGGATCGCCGAGCTGCCGGTGCATTGGTCGCTCGACGACTGGGAGCAATACGCTTTCCTTCCCACGCCGCAGATCGGTTCGATCATCGCGTCCCCGGTGCGGGTGCTGGAGATGTGGCGCGCGGAACTGGACGCGATGCGCCGCCATCGCTGTCTGTTCAACCTGTGCCTCCACCCGTTCCTGTCGGGCAGGCCGGGACGGCTGGCCGCCGTACGGGCGCTCATCGAGTTCGGGCTCGGCCTCGGCGACGTCCGGTTCGCCCGGTGCCGGGACGTGGCGGCCGCCGCGCTGGCCGACCCCACCTTGCCCGCGGAACCCTTACGGCGCCTCGAAATCGACCCGGCGGTCTACCCGGACTGAGTCGCCTCCAGCGCCAGGAACAGATCGACCCGGTCCGCGGTCCGCCCGACGTCCCGGCCGGTCAGCTCGGTGACCTTCGCCAGCCGATTGCGCAGGGTGTTGACGTGCACGTACAAGGCGGCGGCGGTGGCCGCCCACTGGCCGTCGTGGTCGAGGAACGCTCGCAGCGTCGTCTCCAGTGCGCCATCGCGGGCGCGGTCGTGCTCGCGCAGCGGACCGAGCAGGGCGTCGGCGAAGGTCCGCCGCCACTGCTCGTCGTGCGATTCCAGCAGGAGCCGGTAGCTGCCCAGTTCGGCGAAACTCGCCGCCACCGGGCCACCGCGCCTGCCACGGAGCACGCGGCAGGCTTCACGACTGCGCGACAACGGCGTGCGCAGTTCGGCCGCGCCGGAGACGGGATCGGCCAGCCCGACGACCACGCGCCCGCCGCCGAGCCGGTGGGACACCGCCGCCGCCAGCCGGGGCGCGAACGTGGCGGGTGACCGGGCACCCGGCCGCCAGGACAGCACCGCCACGACGTCCCGGCTGCCGGCCGCCACGACGGCGGGCAGCCCGTCCGCCAGCAGGAAGTCCGTCACCGCCTCCGCCATCCCCGGCCGGGTCGCGGCGTCGTCGTCGCCCGCGAACGCCAGCGCGAACACCGCCAGTGGCCCGTCCGGGTCGACACCGAACGCGCGCAGTCTGCCTGGCACCTCCGCGACCCGCTGCGCGCCGGAAAGCACCATGTCCAGCAACTCGACGGCGAACCGCATCTCGATGGCCTGCACCGCCTGGTGCCGGGCCACCTCCAGGCTGAGGTAGCGGGCGGTCTGCTCCAGCGCGTCGCGCTCCCCCTGTGTCAGCTCGGCCACGGGACGAAGGCAGAGCAGCGCGGCGTCGGCGTCGCCGATCGCGCCGACCGGGAACAGCGCCGCCCGCGTCCCCGCGCCCAGATCCGCCTCCAGTGGCGGCGGATGCCCGGCCAAGGCCTCCGCCGCGGCGCGCAGCTGTCCGGCGTCCAGCCCGGCACCGGCCGACGCCAGCTCCCGGCCCATCCGGTCCACGACCGCCAGCGGCAGCTCGTGCTCGGAGCGCAGGACCGCCAGCACCCCGGAAGCGCCGTCGCCCCTCGACAACGCCGAGGTCAGCTCGTCGCCTCGGCGCACCAGCGACATCAGCGCGTTCTGCCTGCCCTTGGCCTGGATCGCCGCCGCGGCGCGGGTGACCGCCGTGAACGGCACCGCCACCGAGATCTCCAGCAACGGCAGCCCGGCCGCACGGCACGCCTCGGCGAGCGCCGCCGGTGTGTCGCGCTGCTCGACGCGCAGCCCGAAGATGATCCCGGCCGCTCCCGCGCGGACCACCCGCGCGACGAAGTCCGCCGGCTCGACGCGGTCCAGCCACAGGCCGTTGGTCAGCACGACCTCGCGCTCACGCACGTACGGCCCGGGATCGGGCAGCTCGGTGTTGTGCACCCACAGCACTTGCCCGGTCAGTGCCCCGTCGCGGCCGGGCACGACCACCCGGAGTTCGAGGTCCGGGTCCGCGACCAGCGCCGCCAGGGTCAGCATGGTTGTGAATATATCCAGCCTGCTGTGGCCTTTATGGACAATCAGCCATTTCATCGTTTTTTCATGACCGCTGGTTAGCGTCCGTCGAAGACCCCTTCAGTATTCGAGGAGACCGACTGTGACCGCAGTTCCCCGCACGATCGCCGAGCGCTACACCCTGCTCGAGAAGCTGGGCGGCGAGTCATGGCGTGCCGAGGACGGGCCTGACGGCCGCCAGGTCGCGATCAGGGAACTGCCGCTGCCCACGCTCGACGAGCCTGCCCGCGCGGCACTCGTGGAGCGGCTCCGGCGGGCGGCCGTCGTGGGGGTGGATCATCCGTCGGTGCTGCCCGTCCACGACGTCGTCGCCGACGAGGGGACAGCGTTCCTCGTGACAGACCTGATGGATGCGCGGACTCTGGAGGATCTGACGTCTTCAGGCCCGCTGCCGCCGCGTTTCGTCGCCGAGATCGGCAGGCAGGTGCTCGGCGCGCTCGCGGCCGCGCATACGGCGGGCGTCGTGCACGGGGACGTTCGGCCCGCGAACATCCTGGTGGATCCCGACGGCACGGTGAAGCTGACCGGTTTCGGGATCGCCACCGTCCTGGACCCCTCAGGCACACCGGCTTTCCTCGCCCCGGAAACGATCGCGGGGCATGACCGCACTCCCCATGCCGATCTCTGGTCGTTCGGCGCGACCCTGCTCAGCGCGAGCGAGGGCGGGAATCCCTTCCAGCGGGTGAATGTCGCGGCCACGCTGTACGCCGTCGTCAACGAGCAACCCGCGTTCAACCGGACCCACGGACCGCTCGCGGACGCTCTCCGCGGGCTGCTGGCGAAATCACCGCAGGCACGCATGTTGCCGGATCAAGCGCTTCCGCTGCTGGCCCAAGCCGCGAGCGGAATCGAAACGCCGGTACGGCAGCCGCCTTCTCCCGGCCTCGGCATGCCTTCGGTGTTCGCGATCCTGGCCGGTGTGGTGAGCGTGCTGTTCGGCTTCTTCGTGTTGGCCGACGCGATGATGATCCACCACGCGTACTCCGTGTTCGACACGCTCTGGCCGCCGCTGCTGTTCGCCCGCGTCGGCATCGTGGTCGCGGGTGCGCTGTGGGTGGCCGGTGGCGGTCTCCTGCTCGCCAGGATCCGCCTCGGACAGGTCATGCTCAGCGTCGCCGGCGGGCTGACGCTGCTCACCGTGGTGTTGCTGAACGCGGAAGGCGAATGGGAGCACCTCGCCCACGCCGTGCAACAGGGTCTCACCCTCGACCTCCTCGCTTTCGTCTTCGCCGTCGTCCTGACCGTCGTCGTATGGTTCGTCCCGGCCGAACGTCGTCCTGCTGTGGGCTGATCCGCCCACAGCAGAGAAACCGGCGGACGGCCGGGCCCCGGCGGCATGGTCGGGGCATGACCGACCACGAGAAACAACCACTCTTCGACCAACAACTCCGGGAACGCTTCTTCAGCCAGCGCGTGCTGGTTCTAGACGGGGTGCTCGACGACGACAACGGGACGGTGCTCACCACCCAGCTGCTGTCGCTGGCGAGCGAGGATCCCCGCAAGGACATCGCGCTGTGGATCCACTCCCCCGGCGGATCGGTCCCCTCGATGCTGGCCATCCGGGACGTGATGCGGCTCGTGCCGTGCGACGTCGCCACCCTCGCGCTGGGACTGGCGTGCAGTGCCGGGCAGTTCCTGCTGTCCGCGGGGACCCCTGGCAAACGGTTCGCCCTGCCGCACGCGCGGATCCTGATGCACCAGGGATCAGCGGGCATCGGCGGTTCGGCCGTCGAAGTGGAGGTCCAGGCGGACGATCTGCGCTACACGCGCGACACCGTGCTCGGCCTCATCGCGGAAGACACCGGGCAGCCCATCGACCGGATCTTCGCCGATTCCCTGCACGATCGCTGGTTCACCACCGAACAGGCACGCGAATACGGCTTCATCGACCACATCGTCGAGAGTCTCGACCAGGTCGTCCCGGTACGCACCCACAGGCTCGGCCTCGGCTCGGAAAGGGGTGTCGGCGCATGAGCACCTACACCATCCCCAACGTCATCTCCCGCAGCCCGGCAGGCGAGCGGATCATGGACGTCTACTCGCATCTGCTGTCGGAGCGGATCATCTATCTCGGCACGGCGATCGACTCCGGCGTGGCGAACGCGTTGATCACCCAGCTGCTCTACCTGGAGGCGGACAACCCGGAGCAGGAGATCAACCTCTACATCAACTCCGAGGGCGGTGACCCGTCGGCGATGCTCGCGCTGTACGACACCATGCGTTTCATCAAGGCGCCGGTGGCGACGACCTGTGTCGGGCAGGCCGTCGCGGCGGGCGCGATCCTGCTGGCCGCGGGCGAGGCGGGGCACCGGTTCGTGCTACCGCACACCCGCGTGGTGCTGCACCAGCCCGCGGCGCAGGGTCGCGGCACGATCCCGGACCTCATCCTCCAGGCCGACGAGGTCGTGCGAGTGCGGACGCAGCTCGAGGAGATCCTTTCCGCGCACACCGGTCGCGCCGTCGCGGATCTGCGGCACGACACCGACCGGGACCGCGTGTTCGACGCGGCGGGCGCCGTCGCCTACGGGCTCGCGGACCGAGTCCTGGATCAGCGCGGCTGAGGGCTCAGGCGGCCATGAGCACGGGTCCCGCCGGACGGCGGCCGACCGCGAGACCCGTGCCGCGGCGCCGCCGGACCGTGCCCGCGATGCCGACGAGCAGATCCGCCAGGTCGACCCCGAGCGCGCCGGTGACCGCGGCGATCATCTCGCTGGAGGGCTCTTTGCGGCCACGCTCGATCTCCGACAGGTACTGCGGGGAGATCCCGGCGCGCTCCGCGACGTCGACGAGACGGCCGCCCTGCTCCTCCCTGGCCGCGCGCAGGCTCTGGCCCAGCACGTCACGCCACAGCGGTTCCGGCTCGTGGGTTTCGGTCGAGGCACGCTTCTGGTGGAAAGGGAGGATGTCCGCCATACGGTCATCGTGACATCGGAGCGGCGCCCGGGTGCGCTGTTCCGCTCAAGGCGAAACGAGGGGTGTGGCCCACGGCCACCCGTCCAGGTCACGAGCCTCGGAACGCCCGCCGATAGGCACCCGGCGTCGTCCCGGCCTGTGCCCGGAACCGGCGGCGAAGGTTGACCGCCGACGTGAGCCCGACGCGGGTCGCGATCACCTCCACCGGCAGATCGGTCTCCTCCAGCAGGGTGCGGGCCTCGGTCACCCGGCGCGACAAGAGCCATGCGCCCGGAGTGGTGCCGAGCCTGTCGGCGAAACGCCGGGCGAGAGTGCGGGACGAGACGCTGAGGTGCGCGGCCAGGTCACGCACCGAGAGCGGCGTCCCCACTCGCGCGCCCGCCCACGCGAGAAGGCCGTCCAGCTCGTCCGCCGCCGGCGAAGGCGGGATGTACTGCGCCTGACCGCCGTCGCGGTGCGGCGGCATCACCATGTGCCGCGCGACGAGAGCGGCGTGCGCGGCTCCGTGGTCCCGCCGGACGAGGTGCAGGCAGAGGTCGATCCCCGCGCCCGCCCCGGCGCTCGTGGCGACGTCACCGTGGTCCACGTAGAGCACGTCCGGTTCCACGCGTACCTGAGGGAATTCCTCCCGCAGCCGGGCCGCGTTCGCCCAGTGCGTGGTCGCCGCGCGGCCGTCCAGCAGCCCGGTGCGCGCCAGCGCGAACACGCCGGAACAGATCGTGACAAGGCGTGCTCCCCTGGCGTGCGCGCGCAGGAGCGCCCGGCGCACGGGCGTGGACAACGGCGCGTCCACCGGAGCCCAGCCGGGGATGAGCACGGTGTCCGCGGCCGCCAGCGCGGAAAGGCCGCGTGTCACCGACATCGCGTACCCGGCGGTGGTCGGCACCGGGCCGGGTTTCTCTGTGCAGACGTCGAATTCGTAGTACCGCGGCACGCCGGCCCGCGCCGTCCCGAAGACCTCGGCGGCGATGCCCAGTTCAAAAGTCGACTGAACCGGCCGCACGAGAGCCGTCACGCGATGCATGGCAGGAAAGTACCCCATGGTGTCTTCACTGACACTGTCCGACCGCCCGGAAATCGCGGCACCCTGTGGTCATGCACCCCGAGATCCTTGCCCAAGAGGGCTACACTTCCGTCTCCGTCAAGGAATCCCCCGTCCGCGAGATCTTCCCCGGGATCCGAGTTCGTCCACTGTGGACAGGTGCGAACGGGGCGCACGCCAACATGCTGGAAATGGACCCCGGTACTTCGTGGCCGCGCCGCGACGTCCACGAACCGGGACCTGAGGAGGTGTACGTCGTCTCAGGCACGTTCAACGACGGCGCGCGTGACTATCCAGCCGGGACCTTCCTGCACGCTCCGGCCGGTTCGTGGCATATGCCCGCGTCGGTGACCGGGTGCACGCTCTTCGTCTTCTATCCCGAGGGATAACCAGGGGTAAGGCAAACATGGCGTGATCGCCTCGCTGATGTGAAGGTCTCCTTCCTACCCTGAAGGTAGCGAAGGAGGCCTTCGCGGACTGGTCGCAATCAAGGGCTCCCCACTGAGACGGTGGGGCCTCCTTGACTGTCCACAGGGGACACTATTGGACGACTTCATATCCGATTGATGCCTATATTTACGGTTTCGAAGGGGGTTGTGAGTGCTAATTAGGGTTATTGATGGGTAGGGCAAAGGTGGCGGGTTGGGATCTGGTCCGTGAAGGACTCCTTGAGGGACTCTGGGTCCCTCAAGGAGTCCTTCACGGACGCGAGGAACGCCCCGCACCTCGCCGCGCCGGATCGCGATCAGGGGGCGAAACGCAAGTGCGCCCGGAGCGCGTTTAGCGGGCTAAACGCGAGATGTGTCCCAGCGTCACGGGGGATCGTCCCGTCAGGGTAGTGAAGGGCCCCTTCACTACCCTGAGGGTAGGCAAGGAGGCCTTCACGGCGCGATGACTCATACGCCACGTTTGACTTACCTCTCAATAGAACCCTACTTCGCACTCACGACCCGCTCGCGAAACCACGCATACCGCCCAAGTTGGACACTTTCCCGTGCAAATAGGGTCCTTTGTGGACAGACCAGGCGCCGTCCCCGCTCCCGTCAGCCGGTCCGGACCCACGCCGGGGCACGCCACGTTTGGGTTACCTCTCAATAAGCATCACCGGAGAAGGGCGGCCGGTGTCGTGACGGCGAAGCTCAGCCGATGACCGACAAGCCGCTCTCGGCCGCGATGATCCCCGCGACCGAGACGGCTTGCTCGCTCGTGATCTTCGCGCCACGCAGCGTCAGCAGGCCCCGGACGCCGGACAACCGCGAACCGCGGAGATCGCATCCGGTCGCGCCGCTCGCCGCGAATTCCGTATCGGTGAACTCGCAGTCCACAAAGGTCAGCCGGGACAGGTCGCCGGAGAACACCGTCTCCTGGAACGAACATCCGGCGAACACGACCGCGCTCTTCACCCGGACCACGTCCACCGAGGCGTAATCGAACCGCGTGTTCTCGACGTAGAGGTCGGTGGCTGAACCGAGCGAAACACCCAAGCCGATCGCCCGGCAGCGAAGGATTTCGACGCGGCGCGCCGTCAGTTCGCGGATCGCCGCGTTGGACAGGTCGACGCCTTCGAAGACCACATCGGACAGCGTCAACCGGTCGAGCCGGGCGTTCGCCAGGTTCACATCCGAGACGAGGGAGTGCACGATCTCCCCGCCGCCGCGGACTCCGTCCTGGTCACCGCCATCGAGATGAACGGAGTCGAAATCGAAATCGCCCTGGAGCGACGCGGGCTTGCGCTCGAGCCCGTCACGTTCGACTGAGGGCCGTCGTACCTTGACGCCGTCGAACTCGCGGAACTCCATGAGCGGGACCGTACCGCAGCGACCTGCCCGTCAGACGAAGAAGGGCCCGCCCGAAGGCGGACCCTCATCGGCCACTCGCTCAGTCCCGGACGCCCTTCACGGCGTCCTTGATCTTCTCCCCGGCCTGCTTCACGTTGGCCTTGCCCTGCTCGGCCTTGCCTTCGGCCTGCCACTGCTCGTTGTCCGTGGCGTTCCCGACGGCTTCCTTGGCCTTGCCCTTGAGTTCTTCCGCCTTGTTCTCGGCTTTGTCGTTCATCAGGCCTCCGTTCGTAGTCGTCCGGTGCCTCCGGATACCCCTCAGAACGGCTCCGAAACGGCCTCGGGGTAGGCGAGTTCGGCCCACACGGTCTTGCCGTCGTCGCGGACTTCCTGACCCCACGCCGAGGAGCAGGCGTCGATGAGGGCGAGACCGCGGCCACCGTTCTCCGACGGTGGACGGGGGGCGGCGGGCGTCCTTTCGGCGTCGTCGACGTCGATACGCACCCGGCCGGGCGACCGCGTCAGCCGCACCCGCCGCGGCGACTTCCCGTGCCGGAGCGCGTTGGAAACCAGTTCGTCCAGCACCAGGATGGTGTCCGCCATGGCCTCTTCAGTGAGGTCGGCGAGTTCCGCACGGGCCCAAGCCCGGACTCGCGCGGACTCGGTGACGTCGGCGCCGACGTCCAGCGTCAGGCACTCGACCTGGCCACCGGTCCGCGCGGCTTGCTCGGTGGACACGGGGGACCTCCATGTTCTCCGCGACCCGTCGGAAGGGTCACACCCACCTATGTACCCCGAACACGAAGATCCTAACTTTCCACCTTCATCGCTCACTCCCCGTGTGACCGCACGGGTAGACCGTCTTCACGGCGAGGGCTTCGCACGACGGGCAATTGTTCACCGGCCGCTCGCGACGGCCCCAGAAGGGATGGGTGGCACCGCAAAGCGCGGTGACCGGGTCGCCACGGCCGGGATCGGGGTTGCAGACGGGACAGTAGGCATGCGCCGCGCGCTCGATTCCGGCGGTCATCCTTCCCCCTCCGTCCAGGGCTTCAGGTCGTCGTGGTCATGGTCTCACGCCGCGCGCGTCCGGTGGGGCGGATTCGGCGGACTCGCCACCGGCTCGCTCGCCCCGTCCCGAATCGTCCGCAAGGGCTTGACCAGGACGAATGCCGCCCCGCAGCAGATGATCGCCGAGGCGAGAACCAGTCCAGGCAGAACACCGAACACCGTGCCGCCGAGGCCTCCGGCGACTCCACCGAGGGTCGCGGTGCCGAACACCACCGAAAGCGCGGTCCCGTTCACGCGCCCCATCATCTCCGGCGGGGTGATCCGCTGGACCAGGCTGAGCACGAGAATGTTGAAGACCGAGTCGGCGAAACCGATGAGCAATTGGCTCACGATCAAGGTGGTCATCGCGGCGCCTTGCCCGCCGACGGGCAGCACCAGGAAACCCAGGCCGGTCACGAAGATCGACATCGCCAGCGTCCGGCCGAGAGTGAGCCCGCGGACGATCGCCCCGGCCGACACCGCCCCCAGGATGAGCCCGGCGGTGCCGATCGCGAACGCGAGGCCGACGGCGCCCGGGTTCAGTTTGCCGTGGTCGTAGGCGAAGACCAGCACGAGTGTGTTCGCCGTCGCCACTCCCAGATTCACCGTCGTGCTCGCGAACATCAGATTGCGCAGCCGCGCGTCGGACAGCAACATCGCGAGGCCCTCCTTGGCCTCCCTCAGCGCCGAACGCGGCTTGTCCGGCTTGATCGCGAGTGGTTCGCGGTGACGCATCAGCACCAGCGACACGAGCGAGACGAGGAACGACAGCGCGTCGGCCAGGATCGCCAGTGCGGCGCCGAGGATCTGCATCAGCCCGCCCGCGGTGGCCGCGCCACCGACCTCGGCCACCGCCCGGGAGGTCTGCAGCCGTTCGTTGCCCGCGACGAGGCCGTCCGGTCCGGCGAGCACCGGCAGATAGGACTGGGCGGCGACCTCGAAGAACACCGTCAGCACACCCACCACCCCCGCGACGACGAACAAGTGGCCGAGCGCGAGCACGTCGAACACGTAGGCGACCGGGATGGAACCCATCGCCACCAGCCTGCCGATGTCGGCGAGGATCATCGTCCGCCGGTTCGAGACCCGGTCGACCCACACGCCCGCCACCGAACCGAGCAGCACGAACGGCAGGAACCGCAACGCGGCCAGCAGGCCGACGTCCCAAGCGGTTCCACCGACGCCGAGCAAGGCGACGGTCGGCAGCGCGATCCGCGAAACCTTGTCCCCGAAAGCGCTGATCGTCTGACCGATCCACAACCGCCGGAAGTCGCCGGGAAACGCGAACGGTGAAGGCATGAAAGTCCAATCGGAGAAGGGAAAATCAGCCTAAGATCCAATAGACGTCAGAGCCGGGTCGGTTATTCGAACTCGAGGGAGCGGAAATGCCCCAGCGGCTGGTCGGTTCCGGGGGGATCGCGGGGATGACCCAGTTGCACCAGGCGGCGCCCCTGGTCGAGCGGCAGCACGCGATCATCGAACTGCTGCGGGTGCGCGCGCCGCGCCGGGTGGCAGGCGCGGACCTCGCGACGGCGACCGGGGTGAGCCTGCGGACCGTGGAGCGCGACATCACCCGGCTGCGCGAGGCGGGCGTTCCCATCACCATCCACCGCGGACCTCGCGGTGGTTACCGCATCGACGCCCGGTCCGCGCTTCCGCCGATTTCGCTGACGCCGGGCGAGGCTTCCGCGCTGATCGCGTCGCTGGTCGCCGTCGGCCCGTACACCTCGGCGGTGGCGCAGTCCGCGCTCGGCAAGGTCCTCGGCGCGCTCACGGAGGGCGCCGTCCCCCGTTAGTGGCTCACCGTGGCCCTGAATGGCCGATGTGTCACTACGGCATCCGGCCCTATCGTTCGGACGCATGGCAAGCGACTTGCAACGGCGCAAGATCTCGGGGGTCTTCGCCGCGATGGACGTCGACGGTGACGGTTTCCTTCAGGAGCAAGACTTTCAGGCTCTCGCCGAGCGCTGGGCGCGGCTGCGGGGCCCGGGTGACGAGCGACGGCTGACCGGCATCATGCTGAGCTGGTGGTCGACGTTGCTGGCCGCCTCGGATCTCGACCGTGACGACAAGGTCTCCCTCGACGAAGTCCTGCTGGTGGTGGACAAGCTGCCGGACACGCCGGAGGCCGTGACCGCGACGGCCGACGCCATGTTCGAAGCGATCGACGAGAACGGGGACGGCCTGATCTCCGCGGCGGAGTACCGGCGGATGATCGAGGCCTGGAACGGCCGCCCCACCGACACCGACACCACGTTCCCGCTGCTGGACTCCGACGGCGACGGCATGCTGTCGCGGGCCGAGTTCGCCGCGCTGTGGCTGGAGTTCTGGGCGGGCGACGACGCCGAGGCGCCGGGGACCCTCGTGTTCGGACCGCTCGCCGTGTCGTGAGTGATTTCAGGTCGTTCTGGCTGCCCCCGATTCGCAACACCGAGCCGACCCAAGCCAACGCCACGAAGAAACCCCACCGGCAGGAAGTCCGTGAAGGCCTCCTTCCCTACCTTGAGAGTCAGGGTCCCGGCGAAGTCGCATAACTGCTGGTCGGCTCCATTACCAGAGCGGGTCAAGGCGAACGTGTCGTGGCGTACCCGGCGGGAGCGGATTCACCCAAAGGGGCCTCACCTGGCTCCCGACTGTCCATCAGGACACATCTCGAGACAAATGTGCCCGATTTGGGCCAGTTGCGGGGTGTGACGAGGGGGTCGTGAGTGATTTGGGGTCATTCTAGCCCTCATTAACACTCACGACCCCGCACGGAAACGTATAGAGCGGCATCAATCGGACAGTCGATCGGCTGGCGGTGTCCCTTGTGGACACCGAAGCCCGCTGGTGCCCAGAATCAAGCTCCGCCACCGCCACCGGTGCGCGCGACCCGTGACAGTGCAGGAATAGTCGCCTGACCTGCAAGTTCTCGACTTTGCCAGTACCCTGACGCTCAAGGTCAGGGTCCCGGCAAAGTCGGGATCGTGCAGGTCGGTGACCTCTTGGTCATGGCGCAGGCCGACGTCTATGAAGGAATTGGGACGTTGAGTGGCCCAATTCCTTCATAGACACGGGGTCGTACCCGGTTGCGAAGCTTGATCAACAGAGTTTCAGGGGCATGCCCCTGAACCCGGTGCACCTCGAGTGTGGAGGATTTGGGACCTTCACCGTCCCAAATCCTCCACACTCGCACCCCACAGGCATCAGCGATGCCACATCCAGACCACCAAGAGCCGCACTGACCAACGTCCTCCCGACTTTGCCAGAACCCTGACGCTCAAGGTAGGGAAGGAGGCCTTCACGGACGACCCACTCACGAAGGTGCTCAGATGACGCCCGCCCGCACCGCGTAGGCGACGGCGTGCGGCCGGTTGCGCAGGTTCAGCCGTCCGGTGATGCCCTGGATGATGTGCTTGACGCTGCGCTCGGAGTAGCTGAGCTCCCCGGCGATCTCGACGGTGTCCTTCCCGTCCGCCATCAGGCGCAGCACGTCGATCTCCCGTGTGGTGAGCCCGGCGGTGTTGACGCCCATCGGGTCGAGCACCTCGCGTTGCATCCGTTCGACGTGTTTGAGCAGTTCGCCCAGCAGGCTCGGCGGGAGCACGCCGCCGCCGGAGGCCGCCGCGTGGACGGCGTGCGCCAGCCGGTCACCGGTCGTCGCGGCGCGCGGGAGCACCGCGACCACGCGGCATTCGATGGCCGGTACCAGTTCCGCCTCGCCGATCTGGCTCACCACGAGCACCACCGGCTTGCCCGCCTCAGCGGCCAGCCGTCGCAGCCACAGTACGGTCTCGGGCGTCAGCCGCTCGGCGGCGGCGACCAGTACGTCGACGTCGGCGCGCTGCTCCCAGTCCCGGATCTCGATCCTCTGGCGCGTGGCCAGCTGGCTGGCCAGGCCGGCACTGGTGATCGGATCGGGCGCGTGCACCGCCACGGTGATCTCTCGGGTTTCGGTGTCCACGTTCGTCCCCTCCGCTTGCTCCGTCCCCCCAGTCGGATGGGACACAGTCTGCGAAAGGGCTCTTCACGAATTCTCACCGAGCCGTGGAGGACTTCGTGGCCAGCTGAAACGCCTCCACGTACTTGGGCAATTCGCCCAGGATCTCCCGGAGCCTGCCTTCGTGGCCGTCGAAGCCGGGGTCGGCGAGCCGGGCGTACCCGAAGGCGAGCGTCCGCTGCAGCTCGGCGATCCGGGCCTCGGCCTCGTCGGCGTCCAGCACCAGCCTGCCGCTGTAGGCGAGGTCGAGCAAAACGTCACCGGCGAACCACTCGTGATCCTGGCCCACCGCCACCGCCCTACTCTTGCCACCGGTTCGCCCCAGCATGCGCGGCCGCGTACGTGCTCACCCGGCTCCGGACGACTTTCTGCCCCTGCGAACGTCCGGTTTGCCCAGCCGGGCTCGATTGCGGGCCCCGGAGCGGCACGACTAGGGTTTCCCCGGGCAGGATGATCATTTCGGAAGTCGGGCGCACAGGCGGCAGGTCATGGACGAGGTTCCCTCGCTGACGGTCCGGCTGCTGGACGGTGTCGCGGCGATGCAAGGTGACGCCGAGATCGCCCTCGGGCCCGCTCAGCGGCAGGCGGTCTTCGCCACGCTCGCCCTGCACACCGGTCAGGTCGTCTCCCGCCAGGAGATCATCGACGCCGTCTGGGGAGAGAACCCTCCCGGCAGCGCCACCGGCATCGTCTACAACCACGTGTCCGCCCTGCGCCGCGCCCTCGCTCCCGCCGGCAAACCGTTGGCCGCCAGTCGCGCCGGCTACTGCCTCGACGTGGCGAAACAGCAGGTGGACGTCCACGTCTTCGAAGCCGCGCTGGACCAGGCCCGCGCGCATCGGCTCGCCGACGCGCGTCACCGGGAACTGGAGTCGCTGCGCGCCGCGCTCGGCCAGTGGCGGGGTTCCGCGCTGGACGGGATCCCCGGTCCGTTCGCCGAAACCCAGCGCGCCCGGCTGGACGAACTGCGCCTGTACGCGCTCGAACGCCGGGTCGAGATCGAACTGGACCTTGGCGGCCACCGTGAACTCGCGGACGAACTGGCCATGCTGGTCGAGCGGCATCCGCTGCGCGAAGGTCTGCACCGGATGCTGATCACGGCGTTGTTCCGGTCCGGTAAGCAGGCCGAGGCACTCGCCGCGTTCGACCACGCCCGCGAGACGATCGTCGAGCGGTCCGGCCTCGAACCCGGCCCCGAACTGCTGGCCCTGCGGCAGCGGATCGTGGACGACGACCCATCACTGCGCCACCATGACCAGCCGGAACGGCGGATGCCCGAACGGTCGTCCGCCTTCGTCGGCCGCGAGGTCGAATCGGGCAGGCTGCGCCAGCACCTGTCCGCCTTGCTGGACGAGGGCCGCGGCGGCACGGTGTGGCTGGACGGCGAGGCGGGCAGCGGCAAGAGCGCGCTACTGGCGGAGGCCCTCGCCCCGGTGCGGAACCGGACGCGCTGGGTCGAAGCCGACGAACTGACCAGCGCCGTCCCGTTCGGTCTCATCGCGGACTGCCTCGGCGGCGAGGCGGTCGAAGATCTCGGCAGGACGGTCACCGAACTGTGCGAAGACGGGCCGCTGGTGCTCGTCTTCGAAGATCTGCACTGGGCGGACGAGGACAGCCTGCTCGCCTGGCAGCAGCTCCGCCTGCTCACCGGGCATCTGCCGCTGCTGCTGATCGGCTCCGCGCGCCCGCTCCCCCGGCGCCACACCCTCGACGTCCTCCGCTCGCGGCTCGACGGCGAGATCGTCTCGCTGCCGCCGTTCGACGGCCCGGCCGTCGCCGCGCTCGCGGAGGAGACCCTGGCCAGGAATCCCGGCGAGGAATTCCTCCGCTTCGCCGCCGAATACACCGCGGGCAACGTCGGCTACCTGTGTGAACTGTTCGCCGAATTCGCCGACGGCCGCGACATCACCACCGCGCCGCACAGGGAGCTCGCCGACCTGGTGGAGGCCCATCTCGCCACGCTTTCCCTGCCGTGCAAGCGAACACTGAACTCGGCCGCGCTACTCGGCTCGACGTTCACGGTCGCCGAGCTGGCAGGCGTCACCGGCCGCGAACCGCGGACGCTCGACGGAGCGGTCGAAGAGGCCGTCGCCGCACACGTGCTGGAAACCGAGGGGGAACGTCTGCGGTTCCGGGTCCCGCTGGTGCGTTCGGTGTTCGCCGCGAACACGCCACCGGCCATCCGCGCCGTGCTGCATCAGGAGATCGCCGCGACCATGGTGGGTTCCGGGGCGCCCGCGGACCGCGTCGCCGAGCAATTGCTCCAGGCAGGTGACGACCTGACCGCGGGATGGATCCCGCGGTGGCTGCTCGACAACGTCGGCGCGCTGCCGGCCGGGCCCGCGGTCGAGCTGCTCCATCTGCTCTCACACCACCGGAATCTCACCGAGGAGCAGCACGAGAGGCTCACCGCCGAACTCGCCGCCTTGCTGCTGCCCGAAGCACGGGTGCGCAACCGAACCGCCATGAGGACGTCCTAAACTGCGTGGCACAGTAGTAGACCGGCCACTTTCGGTGATGACGGGAAAGGGAGCCGGCGTGACGAACGGGCTGCGCGTCGAGCTGCTCGGGCCGCCTCGCGCCTGGATCGACGACGTCGAGCTGAGGCTCGGCCCCGCCCGCCAGCGCGCGGTCTTCGCCACCCTCGCCGCGCGCCGCGGCCAGGCGATCTCGCTCGGCGAACTGATCGCCGCCGTCTGGGGCGAATCGGCGCCTGCCAGCGCCACCGGCAGTGTGCACACCTACGTTTCCGGGCTGCGCGGGGCGATCCGCGAGGCGGGTGGCGCCGCGCACGAGATGCTGCACTCGGCCGGTTCGAGCTACGTGCTGCGTTTGGACGGGGAAGCTCTCGACGTCCGCCGGTTCGAGCAGGACACCGCCGACGCCCGGCGGCTCCTCGCCAACGCGGATCAGCGCGGCGCGGCGGCGCGGCTCACCACCGCGCTCGGCCGTTGGCGCGGCGAGGCTTATTCCGGGGTACCCGGTCCGTTCGCCGAAACCGAGCGTGTCCGCCTCGCCGAGCTCCAGCTGAGCGCCACCGAAACACGGGCCGCGGCGCTGCTCGGCGTCGGCGACCACCGTGAACTCGTCCCCGAGCTGACCGCGCTGGTTCAGCGCCATCCGTTGCGCGAGTCGCTCTACGAGGCGCTCATGCGAGCGCTGTACGCCGGAGGGCGGCGGACCGAAGCGCTGACCGTCTACCGCGACGCCAGGCAGGTACTCCGGGACGAACTCGGCGTCGAACCCGGCGCCCCGCTGCGGGAACTGCACCAGCGCATCCTGAACGGCACCGAAAAGCCGGTCACCGGACCGGAACCGGCTCCGGTGCTCATCGTGCCGCCGCCGGTGGCCAAGGCCATCGACCGCGGTGGTCCCGCGTACCTGCCCGGCCGCAACCGGCAGGTCGGGCGGCTGGCGGGATTCGTCACCGACCTGCTCGCCGGACGCGGCCGCCCCGTCTGGCTCGAGGGCGAACCGGGCATCGGGAAATCGGAACTGTTGATCGCCGGGCTGTCGAGCGCCGCGGCACGCGGCTGCCAGCTCGCCTGGACCGCGGCCGACGAACTCCAGCAGCGATTCCCGCTGCAGGTCATCATGGAATGTCTCGGGGTGCACCACGGTTCGGCGGATCCAGCCAAGGCCAGACTGGCCGGCGTGCTGCACGCCGAACCCGCGCACGGCAACTGGGGCCCCGCCGACCCGGTTCCGTCCACTGTGGACAAGCTACTGGCATTGGTCGACGAGACCTGCGCGGCGGGACCGCTAGTGCTGGTGATCGACGACCTCCACTGGGCGGACGAGGCCAGTGTGCTGCTGTGGCAGCGCCTCGCCGCCGCCACCCGTCAGCTGCCGTTGTTGCTCGTCGCCGCCACGCGCACTGGGCACGGCAGACGGGATCTGGCGCGGCTGCGTCGCGGGATCGAGGCCAGGGACGGCGAGATCATGCCGGTCGAGGTGCTGACCGACGACGAGATCGCCGCCGTGTTCGAGGTGATCCTCGGCGCGAAACCGGGGCAGAGCCTGCGCCCGCTGGTCCGCCGTGCGGCCGGGAACCCGCTTTACGCCAGGGAAATCGCGCACGACCTGGTCCGGACCGGCTCCTTGCGGATCGAGGCAGGTGTGGCCGAAGTGACCCTGAACGGCACCGAGAACGCACCGCGATCGTTGCTCGCCGCGGTGGGCCGCACGCTGGACTGCTTCGACCCGGCCACGACCGAGATCCTGCGCACCGTTTCGCTGCTGGGCGCGGAGTTCGCGGTCGAGGATGTCGCCTCGCTGACCGGCAAGACTCCGCTGGAGGTCCTGCGGGACCTCGAACCGGCCACCACCGCCGGGGTGATCGAGTACGCCGGCGACAAACTCGCCTTCCACCATCCGTTCCAGCGGCAGGCGCTCTACGACGGCATCGCCGGACCGGACCGCGCCGCGCTGCACCGGCGCGCGGCCGAGGCGCTCGCCCGCGGCGGAGCGCCGATCAAACGCGTCGCCGAGCAGCTGGCGGCCGAACCGGCGCCGGTCGACCCGTGGCTGGTCGGCTGGCTCACCACCCACCACGTCGCGGTCTCCAACCGCGCGCCGCAGATCGCGGTCGACCTCCTCCGCGGCGCGCTCGCGAGCCAGGTGCCCACCCGCGAGCAGCGGGAAACCCTGATCGCCGCGCTGGTCCGCGTGCTGTTCCGGCTCGAAGAAACCCCGGAGGCCGAAGCCGGGCAGGCGGTCGAGGTGGTCCGTGACAAGGCGGATCTGGCCGAGATGCGGCATATCCTCGCCGCGCTGCGGTACCGCCGCGGCGAGACCCCAGGGGCGATCGAGGCACTCGCCGACACCGCGGACGATCCGTCGATGCCGGAGCTGTGGCGCACCAGGACCCGGACGCTGCTCGCCAACTTCCGCCGCGGCGACCTCGCCGATCTCGACGAAACCGCCCGGATCGCGCGGAATCTGCACGCCGAAGCCACCGAGGCGGGCGATCGCTACCCGGCCGCGCACGCGCAGCAGACGCTGTGGCTCGTGCACTCGATCCGCCGCGAGCACGACCGCGCGCTGATCGCGGTCGACGCCGCCCTGGAAACCGTCGGCGACGAAGCGGAACTGGCGACACTGCGGTTCGACCTGCTCGACAACCGCCTTTTCACCTTGCAGAACCTCGACCGGCTCGACGAGGCCGACGCCACGCTGCGCGCCGGGTACGAAACGGCCGCGCGGCACGACCTGCCGACCGGCCCTCAGGTCTCGGCCGCCGTGCACTACTTCTGGACCGGCCGGTGGGACGAAGCGCTGGCCGAGCTGGACTCGGTGACCGAAGACGGCCCGGCGATCACCTTCAACGGCGTACGTGACGAGGGCGCCGCCGCGCTGCTGCTGCACGGTGTCGCCGCCCTCATCGCGGGACACCGGGACGAACGCGTCTCCGTCCGCACGCATCTCCACGCGGCCGAGGCGCATTCGCCGTCGAACCCCGCCGAGCGCGAGAGCTGCGACTTCTACCTGGCGGCACAGGCGATGGCAGCCGAGCAACGCGGCAGGCTCGACGACGCGCTACGGCTGTTCGCGCCGGTCCTGCGCCCCGACTACGCCCGGATGATGCTGCGCCACCAGTGGTTGCCCGACGTCGTCCGCGTCGCGCTCGCGGCGGGGAACGACGACGTCGCACAGCAAGCGCTCGCCGTCTGCGCCGAGGAAGCGAGTCAGGAGACCGTTCCCGCCAGGGCGACCGCCGCGGCCGACCGGTGCCGGGCGCTGATCGACGGCGATCCCGAAGGTGTGCTGGCCGCGGCCGATCACTACCGCGAGGTCCGCCGCCCGATCGAACTCGCGGCCGCGCTGGAAGACGCCGCCGAACTGCTCGGCCGGGCGGGCTACCTCGAATCGGCCACCCGCGCGCTCACCGAGGCGTGCGAGGTGCTCGGTCCGGTCGGCGCCACCTGGAGCATCCGCCGGGCCGAGAGCAGGCTTCGCCGCTACGGCGTGCTGAGCCGTGCCGAGCGGGGTCCCCGGAACGCCGGGACGCTCTCGCCGCTGGACCTGCGGGTCGCCCGGCTGGTCGCGGCGAAACTGTCCAATCCGGAGATCGCCGCGGAACTGAGCCTGCCGAGACGGACGGTGCAGTCGCTGGTGTCCCGGGTGCTGACCAAACTGCACGCCGACTCCCGCCTGACCGTCGGCGAGCAGCTCCCCAGACGGCTCGCGTGAACGACCGAGGAGAATCATGACCCGCCTGCTGGCCGGACTGACGGCCGTCGTGTTGCTGCTCACGGGCTGTTCCGGTGCGGCGGAACCCGGTGGCCCGATCAAACTCACCGTCGCGACCTTCGGCGAGTTCGGCTACGAGAAGCTCTTCGACGAGTACGAAAAAACGCATCCGGGGATCACGGTCGAGGGCCGGGTCGCCGACTTCGAGACGCATCACCGGCAACTCGCCACCGGTCTCGGCGCGGGACGCGGCACCGCGGACGTCGTGGCCATCGAGGAGCAGTACCTCCCGAAATTCCGCCAATCCACGGACAAGTTCACCGATCTTTCCGAATTCGGCGCGCAGGGCCTGCGGAATGACTGGCCTGCCTGGAAATGGGATCAGGGCACCGCCGACGGCGGGAAGTTCGTGATGGGCCTCGGCACCGACATGGGCAGCCTCGCCCTCTGCTACCGCCGTGACCTGTTCGCGAACGCCGGGCTGCCGACCGACCGCGACCAGGTGGCCGCGTTGTGGCCGACCTGGGAGAAGTTCGCCGAAACCGGTGCGCGGTTCAGCGCGAAGACACCGGAGGTCAAGTTCGCCGACTCGGCGGGGACCATCTACACGGCGATACTCAACCAGAGCGAGGAAAACTACTTCGCCAAGGCCGACGACACCTTCATCGCCGACACCAACCCGAACGTGCGCAAGGCTTTCGACCTGGCAGGCGGGATGGCGTTGAAGAAGGAGACCGCCGCCGTCACCACGTTCACGCAGCCGTGGACGGTGGCGATCAAGCAGAGCCGGTTCGCCGCCATCACCTGTCCCGCCTGGATGCTCGCCCAGATCGAACAGGCGGGCGGCCCGGAACTGGCAGGCAAATGGGACGTCACCCCGGTCCCCGGCAAGGCGGGCAACTGGGGCGGGTCGTTCCTGACCGTCCCGAAACAGGGCGCGCACCGCAAGGAGGCCTACGATCTCGCCGTCTGGCTCACCGCGTCCGCACAGCAGAAGCGGATCTTCCTCGACAGCGGTCTGCTGCCGAGCGCGCTGGACGCCTATCAGGACGGCGCCGTGCTGTCCCACACCAGCAAGTACTTCAGCGACGCGCCGGTCGGCAAGATCTTCGCCGCGTCCGCCGAAGCCCTGCGGCCGAACTACCGAGGCCTGCGCGACGGCGAGGTGCGGCCGGTGTACGGGCACGCGCTCGGCCGGGTCGAAGAGGGCAGGCAGCCACTCGACCAGGCCTGGGCCCAGGCCGCGACCGAAGGCCGCGCCGCGGCGGCGAAATGAACGGCGACGGCGTCACGCGCCGGTTTCCGGCCGGGTTCCGCTGGGGCACGGCCACGGCGGCGTACCAGATCGAGGGTTCGACGACGGCGGACGGTCGCGGACCGTCCATTTGGGACACTTTCGCCGCGCGGCCCGGCCGGGTGGCCGGCGGCGCCACCGGCGACCCGGCCTGCGACCACTACCGGCGCTACGAGCAGGACATCGGCCTGCTGACCGAACTCGGCCTGCCGTACTACCGGTTCTCCATCGCGTGGTCGCGGATCATGCCGGACGGCCGCACGATCGAACCACGCGGACTGGCGTTTTACGATCGCCTTGTCGACATGCTCCTGGAGCGCGGGATCACCCCGATGGTCACGCTGTATCACTGGGATCTGCCGCAGGCGCTGCAGGACGAGGGCGGCTGGCCCCACCGTGATCTCGCCGTCCTCTTCGCCGACTACGCGCAGACCGTCCACAAAGCACTCGGCGACCGCGTCCGGCAGTGGACCACGATCAACGAGCCGTTCTGCTCCGCCTTCGTCGGCTACGGCAACGGCGATCACGCGCCGGGAATCCGGGACGAAGGCGCCGCGCTGGTCGCCGCGCACAATCTCCTGCTCGCGCACGGCCTTGCCACGCAGGCGTTGCGCGCCGGCGGTGGCGAACAGGAAGTGTCCATCGTGCTCAACTTCGCCCCGGTCCTGACCGAGGTGGACGACGCCGCACACCGCGAGGCCGCGCGCAAATTCGACTTCCTGCACAACAGGTTCTTCCTCGACCCGCTGCTGGGCCGCGGTTATCCGCCCGAACTGCTGGCCGATCTCGCCCATCTCGGCACCCTCGAACCGGCGATCGCCGACGGCGATCTGGAGACCATCGCCCAGCCGCTGGACGTCCTGGGCGTCAACTACTACGCGCCTGTCCGCGTGGCCCCGCTCGACGATCCCGAGGCCGACAGCAACTGCCCGCTGCCCGGGCTGCGCGGCATGGACGTCCGGCCGCCACGCGGCGAGGTGACCTCGCTCGGCTGGGAGCAGCGGCCGGAGTCGTTCACCGATCTGCTGCTGTGGCTGCACGGACACTGCCCGGGCCTGCCGCTCGTGATCGCCGAGAACGGCGCCGCGTTCGAGGACGAGGTCGTCGGCGGGCGCGTGCACGACACGAAACGTGTGCGGTACTTCGCCGAGCACCTCGCGGCCGTGCACGACGCGATCGCGCGCGGTGCCGACGTCCGCGGCTACCTCGCCTGGTCGTTGCTGGACAATTTCGAATGGGCCATGGGGTACACGAAGCGGTTCGGTCTCGTGCACGTCGATTTCGACACTCAGGAACGGGTGCTCAAGGACAGTGCCCGGTTCTTCGCGGAGGTGGTGGCGCGCAACGGGCTTTCAGCCCGCTCCCGCATTTAGAGGCTGTCTTTGAACCTGTCTAGGTGGTCCTGGCCCGCTTTTTTGGGCGGGTCAGGCGCCTGGTCATCATAGTGATCATGGAGATGTTGATGA